>CAZQDE010000001.1:0-122984 GCA_964591485.1 uncultured Anaerolineaceae bacterium
GGAGGCTCATTTGCCGGCGCGAAATGGCGCTGGATGAAAAAGGGGCCTCGACTTGGCCTGTTCGCCGGTGTGCTTGCCTTCCAGCTTCTCTCGCATGTGGTCGTCGCCCGCCAGAATCCACCCGGCTTTACCACCCAATTTGATGCGGTGACGCGTATCGACCACCGCTATGATGGAGCGCTGATATCCTTCTTGGAAGAGCGGGGGGAATACACTGGCTACACCAATTATTGGGTCGCCTATCCCCTGGCGTTCCTCTCTCAGGAGAGGCTGATCTACGTGCCATGGCTTCCCTACCACCTGGATTTCCGCTATACGGCACGCTATGACCGCTACGCACCCTATGGCCGCGCGGTGGCCATGAGCCCGACAAGCGCCTATATTACTGTGCACCATCCGGATCTCGACGCGTTCCTGCGCCGTGCATTGTCTCTCCGGGGCATATCCTGGCAAGAGACCCAGATCGGAGATTACCAAGTCTTCTATGATTTGAGTGAGAAGGTGAGTCCGTCGGAATTGGGGGCACCATGGCTGGACCTGGAGGGATGATGCGGAGGTCGAAGGTCCGGATGATGGCTGGCAAAGTTCCTGCAGCCAGGAATTCGAGGCTGTATTCCGCACGTATTTCGCCTGGAGGCAGGTGGAGCTTGGCAAGGATGCATTAGCATGACGTTTCGACGCCTCGTCGTTGCGTTTACGTTCCTGGCAATCTTCGCCATGGCAATGCGCATCTCGATCGTAAGCGATACCTGGTGGCATTTGCGGGCGGGGGCCTGGATCGTCGAGAATCGGCAAATTCTGCGCGCAGACCCCTTTTCTCTTACCAGGGCAGGGCACTCCTGGGTCTATCCTGGTTGGCTGGCGCAGGTTGTTCTTTATGCCATCTACCGCGTTTGGGGCTATGCCGGGTTAAACTTGCTGACAGCGCTGCTCGCCGCGCTTGCCTTCATCCCTGTTTGGCTCATTTCCAAAGGCCGTCCGATTATTCGTTCTTTTGTATTGATCCTATCTGCCGCGGCAGCCTCGGTCTTCTGGTCGGCGCGGCTCCAGATGGTCTCGTTCACGCTGGCGGGCGTCACGCTCTGGTTGATCGAGACTGCACGCGCCGGTCACCGCAAACGTCTTTGGCTGGTGCCGCCGCTCGTCGCTTTATGGGCCAATATGCATGGCGGTTTCGCGATTGCGTTTCTCATTCTGCTGGCATATATCGGCGGCGAAATCATGCGGGGCGTTGTGGCGCTGGCGCGGAAGGAGGATTCGGCAGAGAGGGTTTGGCCCGCCCGCTGGCAGGAATTGAAGCCTCTGCTCCTGATATTTGTTGTTTCGGTTGGGGCGATCAGTCTCAACCCGCATGGCCCCCAGATGATTCTCTATCCCTTTAAAACGGTGTCCATCGAGGTGCTGCGGGCCCACATCCAGGAATGGCAATCCCCGGATTTCCACCAACCTCAAGTATTGCCCTTCCTATTCCTGATCCTGCTCCTGGTGGCCGCGTATGGCACGAGCAGGCGGGTAGTATCGCCGGAGGAGCTACTGCTCGTAAGCGGCTTCCTCGCCCTGGCGCTGACCGCGGGAAGGAACATCGCCATCTTCGCGTTACTGAGCGCGCCTTCCATCGCTGCCCACCTGGATGCTGCCTTCGCGCCCGGCGCGGACACGCGTTGGGGAGGGGAGGTGCCGCCTCGTCTCGCGCGCCGTCTCAATATAGTCCTGCTCCTCCTGTTCGTGATCGCCGCGGGCGCAAAGGCCACCATACCGCTCTCCCAGGCCGCCAACCTGCGGGCCCTCGAAGAGCGCTTCCCCATGGGTGCCATCGCATACATCCGTCAGCAAGAGCCGCCGGGCCCCCTCTTCAATAGCTATAACTGGGGTTCCCTGATCCTGTGGGAGCTATATCCTCAATACCCCAGCTTTGTGGACGGACGCACGGACCTGTTCAATGATGAGATCTTGCAGGAATATCTCGATGCCTGGCGCGGAGACTCCTCCTGGGAGGATCTGTTTGAAGCGTGGGGGATCCGCCTGGTGCTGGTGGAACCCCAGGCCCCCATCCGCTGGCAGCTCCTCCGGGCAGGCTGGAAGCAAGTCTACGAAGATGATCAGGCGGTCGTCCTCCAGCCGGCGGGCGGATGACACAGCCCAGGCCTCATTGTAGAATGACCGCATGATGCATCGCTCACGCAGGCGTCGGCCTTTCCCCCTGGGATTGCAAATCCTGATGGCGCTAATGGCTATTGGCATCCTGATGGTCATGGGCTGGGCCAACTACCGGTTCGCCCAACTGGTGCCGGGCGGGAATGATTTCCTGGCGCGATGGACCGGGGCGCGGGCATGGGTGGTGGAGGGGCGCAGCCCGTATGATCCAGAAGTCAGCCTGAACGCGCAGCGCATGATTTATGGCCGGCCCGCCAAGCTAGAGGCAGGCGAGGATCTGGCCCATTTTGTGTACCCGCTGCCGGCGATGGTGTTTTTTGCTCCCTTTGGGCTTCTGCCATACCCCCTCGCGCGGGCGGCATGGATGACTCTCTTGGAAATCGCCTTGCCGGCAACGGCCTTGCTCTCGATCCGCCTCGCACGTTGGCGGCCTCGAATGTGGCAGACCGCCGTATTGCTTCTCTTTTCGGTTGCCTGGTATCACGCTGTGAGAGGTGTCATCGTCGGGCAATTTGCCATCTTGGAGGCCGCCTTGATCGCAGGTGCCTTAAGGGCAGTGGACCGGAAAGCTGACCTCGCCGCTGGAGTCTTGCTCGGACTTTCCATTGCCAAACCGCAGATGGTCGTTCTGCTTATCCCCTTCGTGCTGATATGGGCATGGCGCGCGCGGCGGGGACGGCTGATCCTGAGCTTGCTCGGCACAGTCGCCGTTCTAGTGGGTGGTGCACTTTGGCTGCAACCCGATTGGCCACTCCGCTGGCTGCAGCAGGTCGTGACCTACCCTGAATACACACGGACGGGTTCACCCGTCTCCATCCTTGGGGGGCTCTTGCCAAGGGGCGGCGAATATCTCACCTGGGGGCTGAC
Organism: uncultured Anaerolineaceae bacterium; assembly: GCA_964591485.1. Lineage (GTDB taxonomy): Bacteria > Chloroflexota > Anaerolineae > Anaerolineales > E44-bin32 > E44-bin32. The sequence goes on from CAZQDE010000001.1 coordinate 3,022, forward strand.
CGGGATCCTGTTGATCTACCTTCTCTTCGAATGGGCCAGAGCGGCCGGCCGGGAAGGGCTCGTGTTTCAATGGGCGGCGGCTATGACGCTGGTCATCACCAACCTGGTCGTCATTCGTACGGCGACCACGCATTTCGTCGTGCTTCTTCCCGCCTTCGTGCTGGCATTTCATGCTTGGGAAGAGCGATGGCGCAGCGCTGGGCGTCTGCTTTCGAACGTGTGCTTGGCCGCCCTTCTGCTTGGTCCCTGGGCGCTATTTCTGGCGACCGTGGAGGGCAACATCGAGTCGCCTGTGATGTACCTCCCGGTACCCCTGGCGGCCTGGGTGGCGCTGCTCTGGGTGCGCTGGTGGGTCGAGTACCGCACGAAGCTGCCGGTCGATGAAGCCCCAATCTCTGCCTGATCGGGCCCTTGGCATCCTTAGGGCAGCAGTGCCTGGGCAAATCCTTGCCGTTCTGCTCATGGGAGCAGGCCTCGCTCTGCGCCTGGTTGACCTTGCCGACAGGCCACTCTGGTACGATGAAGCCATTGCCATCCTCCTGGCGAGAACCGGACCCGCTGAGATCGTGCAGGCTGCCCTGGGATCGGGGGCAGGTACGGCGGCAAACGTGCATCCACCGTTCTACTTCTTCCTGTTGTGGGGTTGGGGCCGGTTGCTGGGCGACTCCGTCGTAGCTGCACGCATATTATCTGGGCTGTGCGGAATCGGGGCGATGGTCGGCATAGGCCTGCTGGCAAAGGAGATGTTCGGGCACCGCACCGGTTGGGCGGCGTCCGCCCTGCTGGCGCTGGCCCCCTTCCAGGTTCACTACGCTCGCGAAGCTCGCATGTATGCGTTGCTAACCCTGCTGATGCTCCTCGCCACACTGGTTGCCTGGCGAGGGGTCCGGCACCCGGGCGGCCGCCTGAATTGGTTCCTGCTAGGTCTATTCTCCGCCCTCGGCATGTACACGCACATCCTGGCGGCGTTCTATCTGGCAGTCCTCTACATCTTGCTCGCTTGCACCGGGAGCGCAAAGGCACGCAGAAGCGCGATTGCCGCCGCGGGGCTTGGCCTGCTGCTGTTTCTGCCCTGGCTGCTCCAACTCCCAGCGCAAATCGCGAAGGTCTCGCAAGGATACTGGATCGCCCCACCCGGGTGGGTGGAACTTCTACAGACGCTCCTGGCCTTCTTGGCGGGCATGCCTCTGATAGGTATCGGACTCCCCATAGGCCTCTTTGGGGCACTCTTGGTGATTGCCCTGGGCGGTTACTTGGCTGTCCGCTTCGTTGATCCGGAGGAGCGCAGGTCGCGGCCCTTATTGTGGGCAGCAAGCTTGGCCTTCGGGCCCATGCTGCTGCTCTTCATGGTTTCCCGGTGGCAACCGGTCTATATCCATCGCGGGCTGCTGCCCTCCGCGGCTGCCGCCCTCCTCATGCTCGCCTGGGCGATGACATCGAGTTCAATTCCGCGATCGGGCAGAGTCTTGATGGGTATGGCGCTTGCCCTGGCTTTCACTTCCGGGTTGGGCTCCGATTTCAGCTATCGAGGCTTTCCTTATGCACCCTACCCGGCGATCAACGCCTATATCGCCGAGAGACGGATGGGGCGCGATCTCGTCCTGCACTCGAACAAGCTCACGGCGCTTCCAGCCATCTACTACGATCCCTCGCTGCCGCATCATTTCCTTGCAGATCCCCCGGGCTCCGGCAGTGACACTCTAGCGCTACCGACTCAGGCGGTGCTTGGAATCCGGGCCGATAGGACCCCCGCCGAAGCCACACGGGGTGCGGAGCGTGTGTTCTTTTTGGTGTTTGAGCGCGAGTTGGAAGAATACGCCCGTTTGGACGATGGGCAGCATCCTCATCTATCCTGGCTTCGGCAACACTTTGCCATGCTTGCGGAATCGCGCTGGGATGATCTCCTGCTCTTTGAATTCGTGAAGAGCCCGGCCCCGGCCGCGCTCAAATTCGGTGTTGAAACGGACGCATGCGTCGGCTCCAGGGCGATGCTGGGCGGAGACGCACCTAGCCGGATGAAGGACGGCCCCTAGATGGACCGGCGCGCGACGGGCTTCTTGATCCTGCTGGGATTGATTGTGGCAGCGTTCGGCGCGTGGGGCGTATCGGCGCCGGGATATATGGACGCAGATTATTACTACGCTACGGCAATGCAATTGGCTGAGGGCGAAGGCTTCTGGGAGCCGTTCCTTTGGAACTACCTGGATCAACCCGCCGGATTGCCCCATCCTTCGCATCTCTATTGGATGCCGCTCACATCGATCATCGCCGCAATCCCGATGCTTCTGTTCGGCGTGGATTTTCGGGTAGCCCAACTGCCTTTTGCCCTGCTGGCTGCGTTGCTACCGTTGACCGTGGCAAGGCTGGCGCTGATTCTGCACGGCCGGCGCGACTGGGCGCTCCTGGCTGGAATCCTGGCCGCATGGCCAGGATTCTACGCCCCCTACTTGGTCACGACGGATTCATTTGTGATTTACGCATATCTGGGGGCAGGTCTGCTTGGGGCGCTCCTGGCTCTGGAGCGCCAGCCGGATTCCCTTCTCTGGCTGACAGGTGGGCTAATCGTGGGTTTGGCCCATCTCGCGAGGGCCGAAGGACCGCTCCTTTTTCTCCCGCTTCTGTTGATAATCCGGGGCACCCCCCGCCGGGCAATTCGCTCATCGCTTCTCCTTGGTGCGGGCTATCTGCTTGTCATGTGTCCCTGGTTTCTGCGCAACTTGAGCGTAGCCGGCAGCCTGCTCTCGCCGGCCGGGTTGAAGCCCCTCTGGCTTCAGGATTATGCTGATTTATTTGCCTACCCGGCGGATGGCCTAACGCCGGAGGACTGGCTGGGATCAGGCCCGGCCGCGCTCCTCCGCATCCGCATAAATGCCTTGGGGACGAACCTTCAGCGGGTGCTCGGCGAGAACGGGCTAGTCATGTTGGCTCCCTTCATCGTTGTTGGGGCATGGAGCCGGCGCAAGCACAAATGTGTCGTCTCGATGGTTTGGGGGTATATGGCCCTGATATTCTTCTGGAGCTTCATCTTCCCTTTGCAGGGAGCATTCGGGGGCATGTTCCACGCCGGGATTGCCTGGATGCCGCTCTTCTGGGCCTTGGTGCCTGCCGGGCTTGATCGGACGATTGAAAGGGTAGCGCCGAGACGCGGTTGGTCGCACGATAGAGCATCCAGGATCTTCTCGCGCACCCTCGTCGCACTGGCCGCCTTCCTGACCATAGGGCTGTACGGCATGCGGGTTGTCGGAGCTACTCCTCGCCTGGGGCTGCGATGGTCTGCGCCTTTTCGCGAATACCAGCAAGTCGGGGAGATGCTCCGATCACTGGATGATCAGCCGGGCCTGGTCGTGGTCAACAATCCACCAGGTTTCTATATCGCTGCTGGTCTGCCCGCGATCGTGGTTCCACACGGCCCGGTGCAAAGCCTGCATGCGATTGTCGAGAGGTATCGGGCCTCTTGGGTGATCTTGGATGTGAACCGCCCTCCTGGACTGAATGGACTCTACGCTGGGACTGAGCGGCCTGCCTGGTTGCAGCTGCGAGGGACGCTCACGGATGAGAGCGGCTTTCCGATCCATCTCTTTAGGGTGATCGACTCGAACGATGGGGTGTCAGAATGAGGCACAGGGAGGATGCCCTCCGGCATGGGGCGCTGTTCTTCCTGCTGGCCTTGGCCAGCGGCGGCTTCTATCTTTGGAGAAGTGCGAGGCTGGAGGGGCCGGGTTTTCCTCTTGACGATGCCTGGATCCACCAGACCTATGCGCGCAACTTGGCATCCGAGGGTGCATGGTCCTTTGTTTCGGGCGAGCCAAGCGGGGGCTCCACGGCTCCGTGGTGGACTGCGATGATCGCCCTTGGGTATTGGCTTGGACTGCCCCGTTTCGCTTGGACGTTCGCGCTCGGCCTGACCTTGCTGGCGGCGCTGGGGTTGATGGGCCGGGCCTGGATCCTCCGCCGGGGAGGCGGCCGCGCGCTGGCTTTCCTCGTTGGCTTGATGATCCTCTTCGAATGGCACCTGACCTGGGCGGCGGTTTCGGGCATGGAAACACTCGCTCTGGCTGTCATGGTCCTTGCGGTCCTTCACGAGTTGGAGCGGGACCGGCCCCGCCACATCCAGCTGGGCCTGCTGATCGGGGCAGGGCTTTGGCTGAGGCCGGATGCACTCTCGCTGCTTGTGCCGGTGTTGTGGGTGATGCTCTTCTCGGCCGCGCCATGGCGTCAACGGCTGCGCGAAGGGAGCCAGGTGATCGCCGGGATCGCGCTGCTCGCCATCCCCTACCTGCTTTTCAACAGTGCCGTGGCCGGAGCATTCTGGCCGACGACCTTCTATGCCAAGCAAGTCGAGTATGCTGAGTTGCGCCAACTGCCGCTGTGGCGGCGCTGGCTGGAGCAAGCTCTGCGGCCTCTGGCGGGTATGGCAGCGCTTGCAGTTCCTGGGCTGGTAGCGTGGGGAGCGGGCGCGATCAAGCAGCGCGACGCGCGCTCTCTGGCCGGGCTCATCTGGGCTCTATCCTTCGTATCGGCCTATGCTTGGAGGCTGCCCGTCACCTACCAGCACGGGCGCTATGCCATGCCGGTTCTGGCGCCCGTGCTTGTGCTGGGCGCCGAAGCTCTGGCCCGATTCTGGCAACGCAGCCAAGGGAAACGCTTGGCGTGGGTCGTAGCCCGAGCTTGGGCGGCTTCCTGGCTCATTGTCGGCTTCCTATTTTGGGTGCGCGGAGCCCGGGCCTATGCCGAGGATGTTGCGATCATTAATACCGAAATGGTCAAGGTTGCTCGTTGGCTCTCGGAAAACACTGAGCGGGATGCGCTTGTCGCTGCACATGATATCGGCGCCATTGGATACTTTGGCCAGCGCCGCTTGCTGGATCTCGCTGGGCTGATCTCTCCAGAAGTGATCCCCATCCTGAGGGATGAGCCGGCGCTGGCAAGATTCCTAAGCTCACGCGGGGCCGATTACCTGGTTACGTTTCCTGGCTGGTATCCGGGGTTGACAGGCGGCAGGGAGCCCATCTACGTGGCCGGCGAGGGATATGCTCCGGCGGCCGGAGGCGAGAATATGGCCGTGTATCGATGGCCTTGAACGTTTGCTCGGCCGAAAAGGTGTGTGCTATACTCGCCCGCGGTTTGCTTTAAGGCGGAATCATTATGGAAGCATATGGCGTAGTCATAGTCGATGATCACCCTCTCTTCCGCGAGGGGGTGCGGAGCGTAATCGACTCCGAAGAGGATATGCAAGTCCTTGCGGAGGGGACGAGCGGGGATCAAGCGGTTAAGCTCATCCGGGAACTGCGCCCACAAGTCGCCTTGGTGGACGTTAACCTTCCGAAAATGAATGGCATGCAGGTGACGCGGCAGGTCGTGGGCGAGCGGCTGTCCACCGCCATCGTGTTGCTTACGGCCTATGATGATGTCGAGCAAGTCCTGCATGCGTTCTCAGCCGGCGCCTCCGCCTACTGCTCCAAGGATGTCGAAGCCGGCAAGCTGGTCGACATCGTCCGGCAGGTGGCCCGGGGTTTCTACGTTGTCGGGGATCAGGTATTCGACCGGCAGGGCCTGGAGGAGTGGCTCTCCCGGGGAGTCGAGACCGTTCGCCGGCCGCATCTGGAGGGCGACGTCGAGGCCTTCACACCCCTGTCCCCACGTGAAATGGAAATCCTGCAATATGTGACGCGCGGCATGAGCAACAAAGAAATCGCCGCCAAGCTGGGTATCAGCCACCAAACAGTAAAGAACCATATGACCGCTATCCTGCACAAGCTGGATGTTGAGGACCGCACGCAGGCCGCTGTCTACGCCCTACGCCACGGGTGGGTGCGCTTGCAGGACACAAGGAAATAGCCGCGGAGGCTCTATGACCGAGGAACCTCAAGGCGAAATGCTCGGCCCGCTGGAGGCCTTTATCCAGGAAACGCACTCCCGCTTGGAGCGCATCCAGCGGGAGTTGAAGGAAATTAATATGCTGGTGGAGCAGAGCCAGGGCGAAGTCGAGAAGCTGGCCCAGCGCAACGCCGATATCACCAGCCGCATCCACCAGATGCAAGCCCATTTCGATACCGTGCCGCGCGAAGACATTCGCTCGAGCTATGAAGCTGCGCTGGATGCCCAGCAAAGGCTGTTCACCATGCGAGGTCAGCTTGAGAAGCTGGAAAGCGATCAGAAGCACCTTGCACAGTCTGCCGAATATATGCAGGCTGCGCTGACCTTTCTCGAGGGACGGCCGGCGGTGGAGATCGAAGAGGAGAGCGCCAAGCCGTCGGCGGTTCTGGAGCAAATCATCCAGGCCCAAGAGGAAGAGCGGCGGAAGATCTCTCGCCATATCCACGATGGGCCGGCGCAGGTGCTCTCAAACTTCATCCTGCAAACGGAGATCGCCACTCGATTATTCGAGACCGATCAGGAGAGGGCACGCGAGGAGCTCGAGAGTCTTAAGGAAGCCGCCGCCGCCAGCTTTGCCAAGGTGCGGGATTTCATCTTCGAGTTGCGTCCGATGATGCTAGACGATCTGGGGCTCTTGCCCACGCTCCGCCGCTATGCCGAGGCCTTCAAGGAGAAGACCGGGCTTGAAATCAGCCTGGTTAATACCGGTGCAGAACGCCGCCTGGAACCGCACCTCGAGGTGGTGATATTCCGTGCCGTGCAGGACCTGCTTGCGAACGTCCGCGATCACGCGCAGGCGACACAGGCGAAGATCATGGTGGATCTAGGCGAGGCGCAGATTCGTGCCTCTGTGGAAGATAATGGCAAAGGCTTCGAAGCCGAGATCCTGGAGGCTGAGGAGATGGCCGATCGGTCCCTGAACCGTCTCAGGGATAAGGTCGATCAATTAGGTGGTTCAATCGAGATCGGCTCCCAGCCCGGAGAGGGGACCCGGGTGGCCTTGATTCTTCCAACCGGCGGGGCTTAATAGCCTTCGGCCCGGAAACGCCTTCGACAAGCGGCCGGTACAATAGTTCTCTGGTCCTCGGAAATTGGTCCTATTGCGCCTGCATAGGCGCGTTTCTATAATGGGAACTGCCCTGTAACAAAAAGGGGGCGAAATCTTAACGGAAGGAGGTGATTGCTATGTTGTTCGCACCCAAGGAAAAGGGCCAGGGCCTCGTCGAGTACGCTTTGATTCTTGTTTTGGTCGCCGTCGTCGTGATCGTCATTCTGGCGCTGCTCGGCCCGGCCATTGGCAATGTCTTCAGCAACATCGTCACAAATATCTAAGCGAGCTTCGATCGGTCGGATGCAGGGGGATACCCTACGACTTCCGCACATCGCACGGGAGCCCTATCGAGCATAGGGCTCCTTGTGTAAGGCAAATGTAAGCGGGCGCCCGGCGAGCCTGTGCTAGAGTAAGCGTAACTTGACTTTTATTGTCAGGCGGGTATCATACGCGCATCTAATTATTTAAGAGATGCGTCTTCTACCCTGCGAGAGCTAAGGAGGCCCCATGCGCCGTTCCCGCATCCTAATCCTGTTCGCACTGATTCTGCTCCTAGGCGCCGCAGCCGCATATCTCATTCTTATGCGTCAACGCCAGCCTCCGCCCGCGCCCACGGCAACGCCGGAGGGGGGCATGCCATCCGATGTTGTCTTCGTGGTTGTTGCGGCGCAGGATATCGCGCGCGGCACCCGCATTCCGGAGGACGGCGTCGTCATGTCCCGTATGCCGGCCAACATGGTTGTGGAGACGATGATCAGTGGCCCTGATGAGGAAGCGCTTCGCGAGAGAGTGATGGGCCGGATCGCCCGCCAGGCGATCGGACGCGGTGTGCCGATCACCGAGGCCATGCTGACCGAGCAAGCCGGAGACCTGCTCGCAGGGGGATCTGATGCCTCGCTTGCAATCCCACCTGGCTTCACCGCGATCTCCATCCCGATGAGCCGCTTGACAGGTGTGGCCTATGCCTTACGGGACGGCGATACCGTGGATGTCCTCATCGCCCTTATGCTTGTGGACGTTGACCCTGATTTCCAGAGCATACTTCCCAATCAGGTAACCCCGCTGACTGCTCCAGGCGGGACGGAGGAATTCCCCTCGCCCAGCCTAACAGGCGGAGTAGGCAGGATGGAGGACGAAGACCCCACGACGCCAATGCTTCCCTTCGGCAAGATTGTGACCGACGAAGATACGGGTCAGCCTTTCCATCTGATCCCGCAGGAGAAGCAGCGCCCGCGCATCGTAACCCAGCGGCTGGTGGAAGCTGCCCGGGTGCTGCATGTGGGCACCTTCCCGCTGGAGGGAGAGGAAGCGGCCGGCGAGGTCGTGCCGGTGCCCGAGGAGGGCGTGGGCGCGCCGCCTCCGCAGGAGGGGCAAGTCTCAGCCGCCGAAGCGCCTGAAGCGCCTGACATTATCACTCTGATCGTCACGCCTCAGGATGCGCTTGCATTGAATTGGGCCATGCGCGCCGGGGCAGAAATCACCCTTACGCTGCGAGCGCCGAACGACACCGAGGTGACGGAAACTACCAGCGTGACACTGCAATACCTGCTGGATACCTACAACATCACGATCCCGACCAAGCTGCCCTATGCACAGGAGCCGCGACTGGATGACCTGATTACGCCCAAGCTGCCGAACGATAAGGCTGTCCAGCCGGCGCAGCCTCAGTAGGAAAGCGTACCCGGCAGGGAGGCCGAGGAGAACGCCTTATGACCGAAGGCGCGGAGGAACTCATCCGCGTACTCATCGTCGATGACATCGCGGAGACGCGCGAGAATTTGCGCAAGTTGCTGCAATTCGAATCCGATGTCACCGTCGTCGGTTCGGCGCGCACTGGCGTGGAGGCCATCGACATCGCGCGCGAGACGGAGCCGGATGTCGTCATCATGGACATCAACATGCCCGACATGGACGGCATCGAGGCCACCGAGGCGATGCTGCGCGATGTGCCTTTCACGCAAATCGTGATGCTCTCCGTGAATAACGACGCCGATTACGTCCGGCGGGCCATGCGCGCTGGCGCGCGCGACTTCCTGGCCAAGCCGCCCTCAGGGGACGAGCTCATCTCAACCATCCGCACCCTGGCAGTCCTGGCGCATGAACAGCGCGAGAAATTGGCGTATCCCCTGCCCCAGGTCGCTGTGCAAGGACCGGGGCCTGGCTACACTGGCCCGCTGCGGCCGCAGGGGAAGGTGATTGCCATCTACTCTCCGAAAGGCGGAGTGGGCTGCACCATGCTCGCCACCAATTTGGCCGTTGGCTTGGATACAGATGACACCCCGACGGTGCTTGTCGACGCAGCGCTGCAATTCGGAGACATCGCTGTGGCGCTGAACCTTCAGCCCAAGAACAGTTTCTTGGATCTCGGCAGCCGGGCCGATGAGCTCGATGCGGAATTCGTCGAGGAAGTCTTGCTCCGTCACGATAGCGGCTTGCGGGTGCTGGCTGCACCGGCCCGACCCGAGATGGCGGACGAGATTACCTCGGATCAGGTGCGCAAGGTTCTGCAGTTTCTGAAGCGGCAGTTCGTCTATGTGGTGGTGGATACGAGCTCCAACATGGACGATATCACATTGGCTGTCCTGGATGTGGCGGATCTGCTTGTGACAGTGGCGACGCCTGAAATTCCGGCCATCAAGGACACCCGCTTGCTTTTCGACTTGCTTGGGATTCTCGATTTTCCCAAGGATCGATTGTTCTTCATCTTGAACCGCACAGACCGGCGCTCTGGCATCACCGCCGAGGCGGTAGGTGAGAATCTGAAATGCGCAGTCGAGGGCGAGATCCCGATGGATGAGCGCGCCGTCACTGCATCCATCAATCGCGGGACGCCGCTGATCCTAAGCGAGAAAAGCAACCCCTCGGCCAAGGCCATCTATAAGCTCCTGGGCAGGTTGAAGGAGCGGCTGGTCGCTGCGGAAGCGGTCGAAGAGGAGGCCGAGGCTGAACGCTCACGGCTCTTCAGCCGGTGACATGGGTAGGTCTCGACGTGCAGGTCCGTCGGTGACAAGGAGAGTGCCAAGTGTCGTTGCTTAAGCGAATCGAACAAGGTCAGGCCGAGAATGTTCCCGCGCCCAGCAGCGATAGCGCCAGCGTAAGCACACAGGGCACCTCCCGGCTCAGCGGCCTTTCGGCGCGGCGGGTGGCACCTCCGGGGGCTGCCCAGCGGGATACCTACTACGATCTCAAAACACGGGTGCAGAACAAGCTGCTCGCCGAGCTGGATCCTTCTATGGATGTCAGCCAGACGGCAGAAGTGCGGCAGACGATCGAAGAGCTTTTCGAAAACATCCTGGCGGAGGAGAAGATCGTGCTCTCACGCCCGGAGCGCCGTCGGCTCTTCGAGCAAATCGTTGCAGAGATCCTGGGACTGGGACCGCTAGAGCCCCTTCTGGCGGACGAGACCATCACAGAGATCATGGTGAATGGCGCCAAGCAGATCTATATCGAGCGGGGCGGTAAACTCTTTCGCGAGCCAGCCACCTTTGAGAGCGACGATCATCTGATGCGCATCATCGACCGCATTGTAGCGCCGCTCGGCCGCCGCATTGATGAATCGAGTCCCTACGTCGATGCCCGTCTTCCCGATGGATCACGTGTGAACGCCGTCATCCCTCCCATTTCCCTGGTCGGCCCCACGCTGACCATCCGGAAATTCGCCCGCGACCCCATCACCGTTGAGCAACTCATCGAGTGGGGGACGATAACGCCTGAGGCGGTTGAGTTTCTCAAGGCCTGCGTCATCGCCCGGATTAATATGGTCATTTCTGGCGGCACGGGCTCTGGCAAGACCACAATGCTGAATATCCTCAGCCAGTACATTCCCAATGATGAACGCATTATCACCATTGAGAATGCTGCCGAGCTCCAGCTCCGACAGGAGCATGTCGTGACGCTCGAGTCGCGCCCACCCAATATCGAGGGGCGGGGCGAGGTCACGATCCAAAATCTGGTGGTGAACTCCTTGCGAATGAGACCCGACCGAATCATCGTGGGTGAGATCCGCGCCGAAGAAGCGCTGGACATGCTGCAGGCGATGAACACCGGGCATGAGGGTTCGATGACGACGGCCCACTCCAATAGCCCGCGCGATACCCTGGCGCGTATCGAGACTATGACGCTCATGGCTGGCATGGAGTTGCCTGTGCGAGCCATCCGGGAGCAGATTGCCTCGGCGCTTGAGCTGGTCGTGCATCTGGAGCGCCTGCGGGACGGCACCCGCAAGGTCACCCACATCGCAGAAATTCAGGGGATGGAGGGTGATGTCATCACCATGACCGACATCTTTGTCTTCGAGCAGACCGGCTTCGAGGATGGGAGAGTGATCGGCCGCCTACGTCCAACGGGACTGCGGCCCAAGTTCATCGATAAGATTGAGGCTAGCGGGATCAATCTGCCCGCCTCGATCTTCGGAGTCGGTGACAGGATACGCGGGTATTAGGCCATGGAACCTCAATCTGTACTTCTCATCGGGGGCGGGATGGGCCTGCTGCTGCTGGTGGTAGGCCTGGCGATGACGCTTTTCGGTGAACGCAGCGTGGTCGAAGAGCGACTGGGCCGATACGCGGAGGGTGGGCTGATCTCAACTTCCGCCGGTGCCCAGGAGGAGGATCGTTCGCGAGCCTCAGTGCTGAGCGATTTCTTCAATCGCATCGGCGAGGGCAGTGATCTCTTTGAAAACATATCCCGCAACCTGGCGCGAGCCGACCTCAAGCTGCGCCCAGCCGAGTACATCGCCCTGATCATTGTCTCTGCTTTTGTGGTGGGTCTCATCGGCTTCGTCATCAGCCGCTTCTCGCTCTTCTTTGCCGTGGTCTCGATGGCCTTCGGCGCCTATCTTCCTCAGATGTACGTGAAGATGTCGCAGCGGCAGCGTTTGAAGAAATTTGACAACCAGCTTGGAGACATGCTCAACCTGATGGTCAACGGGCTGCGGGCGGGTTTCTCCACGCTGCAGGCCATGGAAGCGGTCAGCCGGGAGCTTCCGAGTCCCATTTCAGATGAGTTCCGGCGCGTTGTGCAGGAGATGCAATTGGGCATTCCCATGGAGGATGCCCTCGAACATCTGCTCCGGCGCATCAATAGTGAAGATCTGGATCTCGTGATCACGGCCATCAATGTGCAGCGGGAGGTCGGCGGCAATCTGGCAGAAATCCTGGACACGATCTCGTACACGATCCGTGAACGGGTGCGCATTAAGGGCGAGATTGCTGCGCTCACTGCGCAAGGCCGCGCAACTGCCTGGGTCATCGCAGCCTTGCCCATCTTGCTGGTTTTGCTGCTCTTCTTGCTCAACCGTGAATATGTGATGCAGTTTTTCAACCCGGAGACACGCAGTTGTGGCATCCCCATTTTGGTGCTGGCGGGGATCATGGTTATCTCGGGGTTCTACGCAACGCAAAAGATCGTGGCGATCGACATCTAATTCGATGATAGAGAACTCGTGCATGTGCAGCGGCGAGGAGAGGTAGCCATGGTGTGGATACTGGGCGTCATCTTGATCGTGATTATCTTTGCGGTGATCCTGGTGGTTGCTGGCCTCCGGGCGCCGCAGGTAGCCGATCCCATCGCCGACCGCCTGGCGGAGTATAGCATTCGCGATGAGCCGATGACGCTGGAGGAGATTGAGCTCTCCCAACGCTTCTATGAGCGCGTCATCATTCCCATCTTCAACAAGATTGGGCAGATCGCCGCCCGCTTCACGCCCCAGGCCACGCTGGAAAGCGCCCGCAAGCGTCTGGAGATGGCGGGGAATCCGATGCAGATGGATCCCGCTTTCTTCTTATCGCTGCGTTTCGTGCTGGCAGTCTTGTTTGGCGGCGGCATTTTCATCGTGTTCGCAGTAACCCGCCGCAATTGGCTTCAGGGCTTGGCACTCTCTGCGCTCTTCTTGGGCATCGGCTTCATGTTCCCGGATTTGTGGCTCACGAGCAAGATTAGGGGTCGCCAGAAAGCCGTCTTCCGAGCGTTGCCGGACGCGCTCGACCTCTTGACGATCTGCGTCGAGGCAGGTCTGGGCTTCGATGCCGCCATGGGCAAGGTGCATGAGAAGTGGGAAGACGACCTTGCGCTTGAGTTTGGAAGGGTCTTGCAGGAGATCCGCCTGGGCAAGCTCAGGCGGGAAGCCCTACGGGATATGGCCGAGCGCCTGGGGGTGGCCGAGCTGACCAGCTTCGTGGCAGCCGTCATTCAATCCGAGCAGCTGGGCGTGAGCATGGCCAAGGTGCTACGGATTCAGTCGGATCAGATGCGAGTACGGCGCCGGCAGATAGCAGAAGAGGAGGCGCACCGGGCGCCGATCAAGATGATCTTCCCGATTGCCCTCCTGATCTTCCCGTCCATCCTCATGGTGCTCCTTGGACCCGCGGCGATGCTGTTGTTGCGGTCGCCAATGGGGGCCATCATGAGATAGGCGGCCTCCCGCCGGCGACAGTCGAATGAAAGGGGGACCTCTGCAATCGAAGGATGCCCGCCGCGGCCGGCGATTTGCGAAACGCTGGTTGGAGGCGGGTCTTGATTTGGTCTTTCCGCCGCATTGCGCCGGCTGCGGCAGGGCGGGGGAAGTCTGGTGTGCGAGCTGTCATGCGAGGCTGCGCAAACCTGCAGGGCGAGGATGCCCTGCTTGCGGATTCCCCCGCATCCATTCCAGGCGATGCCTGGCATGCGAACTTGGAGAAGGACGACTGAGTCTGCGCTCCTATGCTTGCTACGGTCCACCCCTGACCCAGGCCATCCTGCGCCTTAAGTATAGGCCGGATCGTAAGTTGGCAGGGATCTTTGCCGCATGGCTGCACGAGATTCTGGGGCCAAACCGGTCTGGGCTGGAAGAGATCATCATCCCTATCCCGCTGGCGAGTGCCCGTATGAAGCAAAGAGGGTATAATCAGGTCGAATTGATTGCAGCAGCGCTGGCATCTATGCGTGGGCAGCCGCATCGGCCTCGGGCCCTTCGCCGAATACGGGATACGGGCTCCCAGGTAGGTTTGGATCCCGGCGCGAGGCGCCGCAATGTGGCGGGTGCCTTCCAGGCCGATGAGCCGTCTGTCGAATCGAAGGTGGTGCTGCTGCTGGATGACATCGTGACTACAGGCGCGACGCTCCTATCTGCTTCCGAAGCGCTTCTTGAAGCCGGAGCGGTGCGCGTGTTCTGTTTAACCGTCGGTTTCGCTGCGGGTTGAAATCGTGCCCGCAGACATTCATGTAAAGGAGGGACCATGGCCTTGCGCGTGGACATAAATGTGAAGAATCTGGAACTGAACGACCGCCTTCGGAATTACGTAGAGAAGAAGGTTGGCAAGCTTGATCGTTATCTGGATGTGTTGGAGGAGGCCAAGGTCGATCTCACTTACGCGAAGACGGCGCGCAGCGCCAAAGACCGCAACATTGCGCAGGTAACCATCAGGGGCAAAGGGGTGCTGCTCCGGGCAGAAGAGCGCACGGAGGATATGTTCGCATCGATCGACCTCGTACTGGACAAGGTCTATCGCCAGATTGAGCGCTATAAGGGCCGCCGGTGGAACAACCGGGGCGACGGCCGATCTGCCGCTGATGCGGCGCTGGAAGCGGGCCTTGGCGAAACCGAGGAGCCCGAGTTGGAAAATCAGATTGTCCGCCGCAAGCGTCATCTGTTGACGCCGATGGACGAGCGGGAGGCGGTCGAACAGATGGCCTTGCTGGGACATGAAGATTTCTTTGTTTTCCTGAATTCCGAGACAAGCCAGGTGAACGTTCTATACCGGCGAAGGGATGGTTCCCTTGGCCTGATCGAAACCGAAGTTGCCTGAATGACAATAATCCAGAGCGCCGGCCTGCTGTATGTGGGGGCCGGCGCTTTCTTTGTATCATGTAGAGGCCGATGAGCAAACCCATTTTTCAAGCACTGATAATGCTGCCTCCGAGAGGGCATACCCGGGCCGAGCGCTGGGTGGCGGAGGGGCGCGGCGCTGCCGCCAGAGATCTGGCTCGCCGCCTGGGACGGATACCTTCAGTGGATCAAGTCTGGGTGCTGGCTGCGGATGAGTTCGACCGCGCCGCCATGGAAGGCGCAGGCGCAAGGCCATTCCGTGGGAGCGGCGAGCCTTTTCACTTTGGGCGGGAGCTTGCCAACGCTGCTGAAGCCTTCGATCCCGCGCCCGTGGCCTACTTTGGGGGCGGCAGCGCGCCCCTAATGACCGAGGACATGTTGGCGGAGGCCTTCGAGCGGGTCTCAAGTGCCCAAGAGCCCATGGCGCTGGTAAACAATCTACATTCAACAGATTGGGCCATCATCAGCCACCCACACATATTGCATGCGTATAGCCATCGCTTCCCGCAGGATAATCCGCTGGGCTGGGTGCTTTGGAAGGAAGCCAGCTTGCGCGTAGAGGCTTTGCAGCCTTCTGCCGCCTCCCGCCTTGATATCGACACGCCCTCGGATCTGATCCTGGCCAACGGCCATCCTGGGCTGGGGCTCGAGCTGGATGCATTTCTGCAGGGAATCGAGAGACCGTGGCTGAAGCGGGTGGATCGCATCCGTGCGATTATGGCTTCGCCAGGCGCCTCGCTTGCCATCATTGGGCGGGCTTCATCGAACATATGGCGCGAGCTGGAACGGCGCACCGAGATTTGGACCCGCATCTTCGTGGAGGAACGGGGGATGGTCGCCAGTGGAAGGCTGGCACGAGGCGAAGTGCGTAGCTTTGTGGGGCGCATGGTGGACGATATGGGGCCAGAGGCGTTCCTGGCCTTCTTCTCTGAGTTGGCGGATGGCCTAATCTGGGATACACGCGTGTGGATGGCTTCTCAAGGGGTGTATCCATCGCCGAGCGACCGCTTTGCGGCTGATCTGGGCTGGGTAGATGAAATCGAAGACCCGCTCCTGCGCCGGCTTGCTGCGGCGGTAGAGAAGGCTCCTATGCCGGCAATAGTCGGAGGCTATGGCGTTGTTGCGGGCGGGCTCTACGCGCTCTTGGAGACAATGGATGGCGACGCGGCCTACCATCCTTCCAGGAATTCGCGCCACTCCTGACACTGTTCCAGATAACTGCCGTAAAGATAGAGCGCCGAGGCATGCGGCTCGCGGGGTGGGTGCCGCAGGCGCATGTTGGCTTCCTGAAGCGTGCGTCCCCCTTTCCGGACGTTGCACTGAGGGCAGGCGGTTACCAGGTTCCCCCAGCTATAATCTCCCCCTCGATGGCGTGGAATGACATGATCGATGGTCAGTTGGCCCGAGGTTCTGCCGCAGTATTGGCATTGGTAGTGGTCCCGGCGGAAGATTTCGCGCTTGCTGAGCCGGACACGCGGCCTGGGGCGCTTGACCATGTATCCGAGCCGGATGACAGAAGGGCGAGGGATGAGCGTCCGGATTGTGCGCACATATCCACGCCCATTCAGGACAAGCTCGGCCTTTCCAGAGAGAAAGAGCCCCAGCGCGCGCCTGGTCGTGCAGACATTGAGCGGCTCGTAGTTTGCATTTAGAACGAGAACCGGTTCGTTTAGCATCGCTCGCTCACCGTGCCTCAAATCCTGCCTGAGATTCGGTGATAAACCCGCCGGCGGATCGCCTATATTCTGCCGGTTGCCTCTGTGAACCGCCGAAAGCTCTGCCTCCGTTTGGGCTCTACACAAAGCGCTCGCGAATGTTGGCGCTTACGAAGTCAAGCACGGCTACCGTGATCACGATGAACCACACGGCGATGCCGGCGGCCTTGAAGTCCGTCAGACGCATCCACTGCACCAGCAAGAAGCCGATCCCACCACCGCCCACTAGGCCGATCACTGTAGACATGCGCACGTTGATATCCCAGCGATAGATCGTGAAAGACACGAAGGGCGGGATGATCTGCGGGATCACGGCGTAGACGACGGTCTGGAACCAGTTCGCACCCGTGGCCTGGATCGCTTCGATCGGGCCGGGATCAATGGACTCGATCGCCTCTGAATAGAGCTTGCCCAGGGCGGCAATGCTGTGAAGCGTCAATGCGACGATGCCAGCAAAAGGGCCCAGGCCGACGACTGCCACTGCGATGACAGCCCAGATCAAAGGCTCGACCGAGCGGACGATGTTCAGCGCCGTGCGGGTCAAGTAATAGATGCCGAGCGTAATCCAGGAGGCAGACATCAGGTTCTTGGCGGCCAGGAAGCTCACCGGCAAGGCAAGGATGATCCCGAAGAAGGTGGCCATCATGCCCAGGAAGATGGTTTCAATCATCTTCTCAATCGAAAGGGTCAGCTCCTCGCTGGGCTGCGCCGGGCCCGCGCCCACAATCTGCCGGGCAAGGATCCGCCACTCCATGGTCTCCTGGGCGGCGCTGGTCGGAATGAGTCGATAAGGCATAGGGATGTCAAGCGTAAACGAACCGTTCTCATCCGGGGTCAGGACGACGTATTCGCCACCCTTCCGGGCTCGGAATTCATTTCGTTGTGGATCCTGCCAGAGGATTTGGATCGGAGCCTCGGGATAAAAGCTCCCACCCTCCAGGTGCAGCAGCGTGCCCGGCGTTCCATCCTCTTGAGTCAGCTCGCCGCATGTGGGCTCCGCCCGCAAATACGGCTCGCTCTCGCTGGTCGGGTTCGGAGGAGGAGGGTCCTCATCGCATGGAACCTCCAGCGATTGGATCGCCTCGGCCTGGATGGGTGCGCGCTCAATAGCGCGATCCCAGGGCCACATGACCTGCCCGAGCCGGTAACGCGCCTTGCCGACTTCGCGGGTCAGCAAAGGAAGGTCGATCTCGCCAATCTGCCAGCCGAGGCCGAAGAAGAGGATCAAGACCATGATGAAGGGGCCGAGGCCGGCGCGTGCTGTGCGAGCTGTCCGGAAGGCGTCGTAGGCAATCCAGAGATAGAGCAGGATGGCACCCAGTGTGACAATCAGCAGCAGGGGTTGAAGGTCGAAGGCCAAGCTGGCCTTCTCGAGGAAGAGCTCCTTGCGGCGGCCAATGATTGTGATGCGCCAATAGATCAGGCCAAATATGGAGGCCGTGCTGAGCAGGAGCAGGATGCCACGCTGGTAGGCGCGCGCCAGAATGTGGCCCAGGCCCGGGACGAGCAGAGAGAGGATGCCGGCGATCGGGGCGGGCACGAGGCTGGACTTCAACTCACCGTCATTCCGCCTGCGGACCTCGCTCATCGCCCATCTCCGCTGCGCTCATAGATCTCTCCGGTGATGCCTCCCACGCGTTCAGCCTCCTCGCCGTAAATCTCTTTGAATTCATCGTCGGTCATAGCACGAATATCATCACGCGAGCCACGGTACACGATTCTGCCCTCATGCAAGCCGATGACGCTGGTCGCATAGCGCTGGACAAGGTCCAGGTAGTGCAGGCTGCAGAGGATCGTGATCCCGTCCTCGCGGTTCAGACTCTCAAGACGGGTGAGAATGGAGTGCGAGAGCACCGGGTCGAGGCTGGCCACGGGCTCATCGGCCAAGATCATCTCCGGTTCCTGCATTAGAGCCCGGGCAATGCCGACCCGCTGCTGCTGGCCGCCGCTAAGCTCGTCGGCTCGCTTGTGGGCTTGATCCAGGATTCCGATTCGCTCGAGTGCCTGGGTTGCCTTTTCGCGGTCGGCCCGGGAGAATTGACCCATAAGACTTTTCCAGGTGGGTGTATAGCCCAGGCGGCCGGCCAAGACATTTGTGAGCACCGAGGAGCGCTTTACAAGGTTGAAGTGCTGGAAGACCATGCCGATCTTCCTTCTAGCCCTGCGCAATTCCTCCCCCGTTAGCTTGGCAAGGTCCACGCCATTCCAGATGATTTCACCTTCGGTTGGATCGATAAGACGATTAATGCAGCGCAAGAGCGTGGACTTGCCCGACCCGCTCAGGCCGATGATGACCAGGAACTCGCCATCTGGGACCGTGAAGCTGACGTTCCGCAGGGCAACGGTTCCATCATCATAGACCTTGGTTAAATTGCGCACTTCCAGCATTCGCAGCTCCTCGATAGGAAGGGTGGGGGGATGATCAAGCCCATCCCCCCACCGCCACCCAATCTTTACTCAAAGCCTCAGGCGCCCCCGGGCTATTGCAAGTCCTCGGGCTTCACGCCGGCGGCGTCGAGCAGCTGGCGGAAGGGATCATAGAAGCTGTCGTCATGCTCCTCGAGGGCGGCCCACTGATAGGCGGTATCCAGCGCCTCCTGGCCCTCCTCAGTCTCGGCGATCTTGAGCAGGGCGTCGTTGATCTTGTCGCGCAGCTCACGCGGGAAGCTGGTCACGTACTGGACGCCGTCATTGGGGATGTCGGTCGAGATGCTGATGACCTTGATGACATCCATCACGTCCGGGTGCTCGTCTTCGATCCGCGAGCGGGCATCGACGTAGGAGGCTCCGGCATCACAATCGCCGTTGTAGACGCCCGCCACGGCTGCATCATGCGAGCCAGCGTCGACGATTTCGATGTCGGTATCAGGATCGACGCCAGCGGCCCGCAGCTCGATGCTGGGGATGATCCAGCCACTGGTGCTCAAAGCATCCGGGCGGCAGAAGACCTTGCCCTTCAGTTCCTCAAGGCTCTCGATGCCGCTATCGGCGCGGACAAAGATCTGGCCGTTGTATACGGGGCTGCCGTAGCGGACAGACACTAGCTCAGCCTCGGCACAGCCGCGGTCCGCTGCCAGGATATAGGCGAAGGTCGCCAGGGAGCCCATGTGGGCCTTGGGCGGATCGGCGCACATGGCCTCGATCACGCCGGCGTATTCCGTGGCCACAAAGGTCTGGATGACCAGGCCGGTCTCCTCGAAGATCAGGTCCGCGACGGCATCAGCGCCGGACGAGACGCGCTCGAGTTCGCCGGATGGCACAAATGCCCAGATGATGGGATTCTCCTCTGTACCGAGCTCCGGCGCAGGGGGCGGTGCCTCGGTTGGCTCAGGCGGGGCTTCGGTGGGTTCCTCCGCTGCCGGCGGCTCAGTGGCCTCGGGCGTTGCCGCAGGCCCGCAGGCGCTCAGCACAAAGACGCCGATCAGGAGGATGCTTAAGAGTGCAAATAGCGGAAACTTGTTTGTACGCATCTTCTTTCTTTCCTCCTCATTCTCGGGTTAGGTTAGGAATGCTATTCCCTGTCGATGAAGCGGGCTTGGGAATCTCTCCTCGCGCTCACCTCCTCTCGGGGTGTGTAGATTGCCGGCGCCATCTTAGCGCGTTTCGTAGGGGCGTGCAAGATGATTTTCGTCTTGTGTCTTTGTGGAGCGGAGATTACAATTCTGCTCCCATGAACATAGAAACCTTCGAAGACGCACTCAACTATCTCTACAGCCATATCGATTATAGCGTGGAGAGGAGCTATCGCTACTCCGCGGAGACCTTCGAGCTCGATCGCGTTTGTGACCTGGCGCGGGCGGTTGGAAACCCCCATGAGCAATTTGCTAGTTTGCACATCGCTGGCACCAAGGGCAAGGGTTCGGTCTCGGCGATGATCGCCTCCTGCCTCCAGGCTGCTGGCTATCGAACGGGCCTCTACACTTCCCCCCACCTACAACGCTTCAATGAGCGCATCCAGATGGACGGGAAGCCCATTGAGGATGCGAGGTTCGTGGCTCTCATGCGGCGCTTAGAGCCGCATATCGAATCCATTCCTGGTTTGACGGTCTTCGAGATCGCCACGGTCTTGGCGCTATTGCATTTCGCCGAGGAGGGTGCGGACGCGGCGGCTATTGAAGTTGGATTGGGCGGGCGGCTGGACGCGACCAACATCATCACGCCGACTGTGGCCGCAATCACAACGCTTTCCTATGATCACATGCACCTGCTAGGCGACAGCCTCTCTGATATCGCCCGCGAGAAGGGCGGCATCATCAAGCCTGGCGTCCCTGTGGTGCTTGCGCCCCAGCAGTACGAGGCGGACCGGGTGATCGAAGGCATCGCCGGGGAGCGAAAGGCACCTCTGATCCGTGTCGGGCGAGACTGGCTCTTTTCGGCGGGTTCACGAGATCTGGAAGGCCAGACACTCTACATCTGGGCATCCGCAGAGCAGCCGCTTATGGATGCCTATGTCGATTCGGCCGGGAGCGAGGAGTGGGCCCCGCCGCGCTATGAGATCCCGCTGCTGGGGCATCACCAGATCGTCAACGCCGCGGTGGCATACGCCGTGCTCCGCGAAGCAGAGCGGCGAGGGCTGGCAATCGGGGAGGCGGCGATCCGTGAGGGATTGGCTGGCGTGCACTGGCCTGGAAGACTGGAGATCCTCTCCCGTTCCCCTTTGGTTCTGGTCGATTCAGCCCACAACCGCGATTCGGCTTTGAAGCTGCGCATCGCCCTGGATGACTACTTCCCCGGGCAACCCGTGACCCTCATCTTCGGCGCCTCAGCGGATAAGGATATGGCCGGGATGTTGTATGAATTGCTGCCGCGGGTTTCGCGCCTGATCCTCACCCGCGCCCACCATCCGAGGGCAGCAGATCCGGAGACCTTAGCACGCCTTGCGCATAGCCATGGACTAGCGGTGCAGATTGTTGAACCGATGGATGCCGCGCTTCTGCACGCGATCCAGCGTGCCCGGCCTGGCGAGGTCATTCTGGCCGCCGGAAGCATCTTCATTGCCGGCGAGGCGAGGACTGTCTGGGAAACGATTCGCAATGAGGTCCTGCTGCCGGTGGGCGAGACGATCTGAGATGACCTGGTACGGCGGACGCTGGCCGCCGCTCCCTCCCGACTTTAGCGGGATGATCGGCCGCAGAGCCGAGGAACTCTATGATATCCCTGAGGCCCCCCTGGATGAGGAGGGCCGCATCCGGCGGCGCGTGCTTCCATTACGCGATGTCGTGCTCTTCCCCAATCTCATCACGCCTTTATTCGTGTTGCATGATGCCGCGCTGCAGGCTGTGGAGGAAGCGATCCGGGTTCAGGAAACCATGATTGGCCTGCTCATGCGAGATCCCGAGCAGGAACACCCCGGGCCAACGGATTTCTTCCAGGTGGGGACCGAAGTGGCCGTGGGCCGGATGATGCATTTGCCCGATGGAAGCATCTCGATCATGGCCCAAGGCCGGCGGCGGGTCGAAATCTTGGAGCTTTCGACGGGAATAGAGGGCCTTCAGGCCCTCGGGCGGCCCATTCCGGAACGAGACGATCGCAGCAAAGAAACGCTGGCGCTTATGCGGGCGGTGCTCACGCTTTTCGAGAAGTGTGTTCAGCTCAATCGGTCACTGCCGGAAGAGGTCTACATGTTCGCTGTGAATGTGGACGAGGCGGGCTGGCTGGCAGACCTGGTAGCGACGGCGCTCAGTCTTACCGTCGAGGAGCGCCAGGGGATCCTCGAGATCTATGACCCGGTGCGGAGGCTCCAGCGTATTAGCATGCTCCTCGGACGGGAGCTGGATCTTCTCGAACTTGAGGACCAGATTCAGACTCAAGTGCAGAGCGAGGTCGATCGATCCCAGAGGGAGATGTACCTGCGCGAGCAAATGAAGGCGATCCAGAGTGAGCTGGGTGAAGGGGATGTATGGTCGCGAGAATTGGACGAATTGCGCCAGCGCGTCGAGCATCTCTCGTTGCCGGAGGAAGTTCAAGCGACGGCTTTGCGTGAGATTCAGCGCTTGAGCCAGATGCCGCCCCTATCGCCGGAGGTCGCCATCATCCGGACGTACCTCGACTGGCTTCTGGAGCTGCCGTGGTCGGAGTCGACTGTAGACAATCTGGATCTCCATCATGTGGCTTCCGTCCTGGAGGCACAGCATCACGCCCTGAAGGAGGCCAAGGATCGCATCCTCGAATATATCGCCGTTCGCAGTCTCGCCCCTGACAAGCACCGCCAACCCATTCTCTGCTTCGTCGGTCCACCTGGCACAGGAAAGACCTCGCTCGGTCGCTCTATCGCTGAGGCCCTGGGGAGGAAATTCGTTCGCATATCGCTTGGAGGCATCCGCGACGAAGCCGAGATTCGCGGTCACCGGCGAACCTACATCGGCGCCCTGCCGGGCCGTATCCTGCAAGGCATGCGACGGGCAGGGACAGTCAACCCGCTCTTTATGTTGGATGAGATCGATAAGCTCGGGCTCGATTTCCGAGGCGATCCGGCCTCCGCGCTGCTGGAGGTCCTCGATCCGGAGCAGAACCACGCCTTTTCGGATCACTATCTCGAAATTGCCTATGATCTTTCCAGGGTTATGTTTATTACCACCGCGAACACCCTCGATCCCATTCCGCCGGCGCTCCTCGATCGGTTGGAGGTGATTGAGTTCCCCGGCTATATTGAGGAAGATAAGTTGATCATTGCCAAGAAATTCCTCATCGGCCGCCAACTCGAGCGGAACGGCCTGCGCCCCGGTGATCTCACCTTCACCCAAGGCGCCCTCAAACGCATGGTCAGGGAATATACATGGGAGGCTGGCGTCCGGAATCTGGAACGAGAGATCGGAAAGGTGTGCCGCAAGGTCGCCCGTCGCAAGGCCGAAGGGAAAAGGCCCATCCAGCGGGTGACCCCCAGGATGCTCGATGATCTATTGGGTCCGGCGCAGATCACGATTCACGAGATCGAGCGTGAAGATGCGGTGGGCGCTGCGACCGGTCTGGCGTGGACCGAGAACGGTGGCGATATCCTCGTCGTCGAGGCCCTGCCTGTGGAGGGCAAGGGCGGGATGCAGATCACCGGCCAGATCGGTGATGTGATGCAGGAGTCGGCGCAAGCGGCGCTCTCCTATATTAAATCACTCTCCGGCCCACTCGGGATCGACCCCGAGATGCTCGAGAAGACCGATATTCACATCCATATTCCGGAAGGCTCGATCCCCAAGGATGGGCCCAGCGCGGGTGTCACCATGGCCACGGCCCTGGCATCGGCATTAACCGGGCGTCCTGTCCGCAAAGACGTAGGGATGAGCGGGGAGATCACGCTGCGAGGCCGGATTCTTCCGGTTGGAGGTGTGCGCGAGAAGGTGCATGCGGCCTACCGATATCAACTCAGCAAGGTCATCTTGCCCCGGAAGAATAGCAAGGATTTGGTGCAGGTGAAGCGCCAAGCCAAGGCTGCGCTGGAGATCTGCCTTGTGGATCATATGGATGAGGTCCTTGAAATCGCATTGCTCCCAAAGCGAGCTCCAGAGCGCCGTGCCAAGAAGCCGGGAAACCGCAAGCGGAGCGCCGCGCCCAGATCTCCCAAGGCGGTACCGCGCAGCCCCAAGAGTGCGGGGAGGCGGGCGGCCAGCGGATGAGGTTAGAGGGCATGTCAGGAATTCCCGCAAGTGTCATCTCCTGGGCATATGCAAGATGGATGTTGGTGCTGTTGATAGTTGGAATGACTGCGGCCTGCACGCGTGAAGCCATGCCTGTTGCAGAATTGCAAACGGCCTCCGTGCCGACGTCCCTCCCGGAAGCGACTGAGACGCTTCCGCCGGTCACTGTTGCCGTGCAGGGCTATGCGGTTGCCTGGGTGCCAGAAGGCGAGAGCCTCACGATTCACAATCCTGCCGGCATCGCCGGAGATGCAATCGGCGAGCTGGCTTACAACGAGCGGGGCATCCGCCAGACGGGGAATACTTCCAGCCTGGGCAGCTCGATCTGGGTGGAGATCATCGATGCTCGCGGGCGCAAGGGCTGGGTCAATGCCTGGAATCTGACGGAGTATGTCCCATCGGAGGCGTTCTGCGCGGACGAGAGGGCTCGGGCCGTTTTCGCGGCAGCGGTGCAGGCGCTCCAGTCGGGTGATGGAGCATCGTTGGCACGACTGGTCAATCCCGCGCGAGGCCTGATCATCCGGCATGGCTGGTGGAATCCTGAGGTCATCATTTCCCCGGGTGAGGTGGAGGGTATCTTGAGTGGCCACCAGGACCGGGAGTGGGGGACAGTGGGGGGAGGAGGCTTCACGATCCAGGGCTCCTTCCGGGAGGTCATCCTGCCGGAATTGGAGAAAACGCTGGTGGATAATTCTGGCCGGGTGCAATGCGATGAGCTAACACTCGGAAAAACGGTCGAGCAGGTGGGTTGGCCTGGAGAATATGCGGACTTGCATTATTATGCGGTGCACAGGCCGCCGCCCGAGAACGGAAACCCGTTCAATTGGCAAACCTGGGGTTTCTTGTTCGAGTATATCCAAGGCCAGCCATATCTCACGGGCCTGATTCATTTCTACCCGGATATTTAGCGCAAACTGGACCGCTTCGCCGGCGCAGCTCTTTCCCGCCAGTCCGAATCTTTGAGAAGCCTGAGCACACTCCGCAGGTCTTCCTTCCAAGATCTGCCTTGAGCGGGAAGCCAAAGCCCGCGCTTGCTTCGGCGCAGTGTTCCGCTCAGTCTCTCTAACCTACCGATATCACGCTCCTCGGGGATCTCGATCAAGATTTGCCCCCCTTCGGCGCTGATGCGCTCGACCCCTGCTCCGCGGGCAAGGGTCTTGATCTCCAATTGATAGAGCAGGTTCTCGATTTCCTCTGGAGGCGGTCCAAAGCGGTCCTCCAGTTCCTGATTCAGTGCCCGGATTGCCTCCAGGCTATCGAGGGATGCCAGGCGCCTATAGAGTTGCAGCCGCAATTCTCGCGAGGGGATATAGCTCTCCGGGATGGCACTTGGTAGCGGCAGGTCGATCATGGCTGGGGGAGTCTCGATAGGCATACTCGCGAGCTGCAGGGCATGATCTTTCCCCATGGAGCGCCTTATCCGGGCCACCGCGGATGCCAGCAGCCGGGTGTAGAGATGAAAGCCCACGCTGGCGATGTAGCCGTGCTGGCGCGTGCCGAGGATTTCGCCCGCGCCCCGCATCTCCAGATCGCGCATGGCGATGGCGTAGCCGGCGCCCAGTTGGCTGTGCTCGGCGATGATGTCTAGCCGCTGAAGGGCTTCATCGGTGATACGTGACCGGGCTGGGCGGAAGAAATAGGCATAGCCCTGGATGGCCGCCCGGCCCACCCGGCCTCGAAGCTGATAGAGCTGGGCAAGGCCAAATTGATCGGCGCGATCGACGATGAGTGTGTTGGCGCTGGGGATATCCAGCCCGGATTCGATAATCGAAGTGCTGACGAGCACATCGATCTCACCCTCTGAGAAAGCCTCCATCACGGCCGAAAGCTCCTGTTCCGGCATCTGCCCATGGGCCACAGCGATCTGCGCCTCCGGGATCAAGCGTTCAAGCCTGCACCGCATCGTGTTGATGGTCTGAACTCTGTTATGAACGAAGAATACCTGCCCACCCCTGTCGAGCTCGCGCATGACGGCGGCGCGCACTAGCTTGGGGTCGTAGGGCCCTACGTGAGTGATCACAGGCAGCCGATCTTCGGGCGGTGTGCTGATGGTCGAGATGTCGCGGGCCCCCGTGAGCGCCATATAAAGGGTTCTCGGGATTGGCGTAGCGGTGAGGGTGAGAACGTCGACCTCGGTGCGCAGCTGCTTGAGGAATTCCTTGTGGGTGACTCCGAAACGCTGCTCCTCATCAATGATGAGAAGCCCAAGGTCCTTGAAGCCCACATCTGACTGGAGGAGCCTGTGGGTGCCGATGATGATATCGATCTCGCCTGCGCGGAGTCGCTCGATGATCTCATTCGCCTCACGGGGGCTGCGGAAACGCGAGAGCATCTCGACCTCAACCGGGAAGGCTGCCAGCCTGCGGCGGAAGGTGTGGAAGTGCTGTTGGGCGAGTACGGTTGTGGGGACAAGCATCGCCACCTGCTTGCCGTCCATGACGGCTTTGAAGGCCGCACGCAGGGCTACTTCGGTCTTGCCGTAGCCCACATCCCCACAGATCAGCCGGTCCATGGGTAGAGGGCGCTCCATGTCTCGCTTGATTTCGGCCAGGGCCTGAAATTGATCTTCGGTCTCCTGATGAATGAAGGAGGCTTCCAATTCACGCTGCCAGGGTGTATCCGGCGAGAAGGCATGCCCGCTCACGGCCTGCCGCCGGGCGTAGAGCTCCAGCAAGTCCCGCGCCACCTCCTCGACCGCCTGGCGGGTCTTTTCCTTCGCCCGCTCCCAATCCGAGGTGCCAAGACGTGAGAGGCTGGGAGCGCCTCCGTCGGCACCCACATAGCGTGAGATCCGATCCGCTTGGTGGATCGGCACGAAGAGTTGATCGCCTTCGGCGTACTCGATCAGCAAGAACTCCCTTGGAATACCATCCAATTGCTTCTGGACCAGCCCCGCAAAACGGCCAATGCCATAGTCTGTATGGACGACAAAGTCACCGGGTGAGAGGTCGGCGAAGGCCTCCTCTGGCGCCGTGGGTCTGGGGAGGCTTCGTCTCCGAGGCCGAGGGCGGGACCATCCAAATAGCTCAGCATCCGTGAGCAGGTGGAGGGAGAAACCATCCGGGGCCTGCAGGATCCAGCCCTCCGAGAGGGCGCCCTGGATGAACGCCACCCCGCCTGGCATGAGGCCCTCGGTTGCCTGTTCCTGAAGGCTGGTGTGGGTCTCAGCTTCCTCGGACCAGAGTTCAGCAAGGCGAGGTGCCTGGCGGCTAAGGACAAGACAACTTTCGTGCTCCTGTCTGCGGGCCTCCAGATAGGCGAGAATCGGCTGAATCTGACCGCCGAAACGTGGGCCAGGCGTAAAATGCTGCGCCAGATCGAGATCATCTGGAATGGGCTCGGCGGCGAAGCGCCCTAGATCGATGGCTGGACGCGACTCGAGCAGGTCAAGCCAGGCGGACCAGGGGAGATAGGGTAGCGGGAAGTCTGAGTTCAAGCCCTGTTCGGATTCCGATTCCTTGCGCATCGAGATTGCGGTGGTCTCAATCTCCTCCACAGCCTGCTCAAATGCGGCTCGGTCTTCCAGCAGCACGAGTCCATCCTCTGGCAGAAAATCGAGCGGCCCGGCCGAATCAGGATTGGCGGGAGGGAGCAGGAGTTCCAGGTGCTCTTGGCGCAGCCCCTCCTCCACGCCTGCGAGGGGGATGCTCTCCCACCATTCCGGAGTTATCAAACGTGGCAACCCTTCGCGAGCGGGGGCCAGCCGGATCCAGGGTAGCGCCTCCAAGGTCCTCTGTGTCGATGGGTCAAAGGACCGCAGCGTCTCGATCTGATCGCCGAAAAATTCGATGCGCACCGGCCGCGGTTCGAGTGGCGGCCAGAGATCTAGGATTCCTCCGCGGCGGCTGAACTCGCCGGGCTCTGTGACTAGGTTTTGGTGCGCATAGCCTATGTCCACCAAGAGCTCGATTAGCTTGGCGAAGCGGATCATGGCTCCAGGCTTGAGGTAGCGAGAGGCGGCGAGAAATTGCTGGCGGCTGATCGTGCGAGTCATGGCCCCCCGAGCGGTGGCCAGGACGAGCGGGGGACGCGCCGGCGCAGCGTCGGCTGGAGCACCAGGGCCCATCCCTTGTGTCAAGGCTGCCAAGGTTGCAGCCCGCTCCCTGCGGACAGTCCCGGGCCATGGTGTCCACTCATAGTATAGCGGCCCGGGGTCAGGTAGGATGTGCAAAGGGATTTGGACATCCCAATACAGCAGCTCTTCCTTGAATGTTAGCAGGCGGTCGGATCGAGCAACGAGCAGCAGGATCGGCCGATTGAGGTCTGCATGCAGGGCCGCAGTCAGCGGGATGCGCAGCGCACGCGGTGCCTGCAGGGCGCGCAGGGTCGGATCGCGAAGTTCCTCAAGGAGACGCTTGTAAGTTCCCAGCCTCCGTACATGATGCAGGACGGGCGAGAGGTCCATTAAATCTCGGTCTTTGAATTGCAGAAGGTCATGGCCGCGTCGATCCCTTCCCGGACAAACCGCTCGAGGCAGGCCGCGCCGCGCGCCAGGACCTGGTCCAGCAGCAGTTCCTCCTCCGGGTCGAAATCCTGCAGCACGTAGTCGGCGGGATCCATGCGCCCGGGCGGACGGCCGATACCGAGCCGCAGGCGCGGGAAGTCTTGGGTGCCCAGATGATGGATTACGGAGCGCATGCCTCGATGTCCCCCTGAGCCGCCCGAAGGGCGCAACCGCAGAGTTCCCAGGGGCAAGTCGAGGTCGTCGAATGCAACCAGCACCTGCTGGACAGGGATGCGGTAATAGCGAGCGATTTTCGCGACCGGCTTTCCCGAGAGGTTCATAAACGACTGGGGCTTGACCAGCATGATCCGCTTCCCGCCGATTGCGCCGATGCCGATCTTCGCGCCATGCTTCTTGCGGCTCAGCTCGATATCCCAGCTTTCGGCAAGCCGGTCCACCAGCATGAAGCCTACGTTATGCCGGTTCTTGCGGTACTTCGTCCCGGGATTGCCGAGCCCGATTAGCAGGCATGAGATGGCAGGTTCTTTCCGAAAGAAACTCATTGCCGCGCTCGCTGCTTGCGCTCGGCCTCCAGGCGCATGCGGCGCATGCGCAGCGTGCTCCAGCGCAGGCGGAGACTGCGCCGGGCCGCCAGGTAGGCCAGGGCTCCTGTCAGTGAGATGCCTCCCAGGATCATGCCCGCAGTGAACGCGCTCATGGTCTTTTCCGCTCCGCCCCGATCAAATGGAGGAAGGGGCGTTGGACGTGGCGTGGCGGTGGGCGGCGCGGCAGTAGGCGTGCCTTGGGGGGCGACCACGGCCGCCGCTGTCGGAGTTTCGATCTGCGTATAGTTTCGAATCCGCAATCCATCCACGATATGCTCCAGCGCCGTGCCATTATCGAGGAATACACGTAACCGCAGATGGTAGTTGCCATCGGTGATGCCGCTGGTATCCCAAAGGCCGAGCGGGCCGGCTTCCACAGGCTGACGGCTGGGCTCGCCAATTGCGAACCAGGTATCGGTAGGATCCTCAGGGTAGGCGAAGGCCAGCTCATAGTGTTCGAAACGCGGATGCGCGGCGAAGCCCTCGATCGTTACTAGACCTCTGACTGCCTCACCACCTCCCGGAGAGGTGATCTGTGCAAATCCTGGGGCCTGGGCGGAAGCTCTGCCGAAGCCCGTGAGTGCGAAGCACGCCAGCAGGGCACCCGCAATCACCCACCTGATTTGAACCCTGATTCTCACCCGAACATGCCTCCAAGGCGCCAATCCATAAGTTTAACATAGCGAGGCCTGACTGGTAAACGCAAGAGTGTTCTTTTGGGGGGAGGAAATACGAAAGGTTGACCAGGGCCAAGGTCATGGGTTAGAATGCGCCAGTTGCTAGGGATGCCGCCTTCTGGCACGACTGGGCGTCCCTTTTTCATGTGAGGCGATTGTGGGCGAGCTCGAGCTGAAAGAACAGGGCCAGGATCTCCAGGCCGACGTCGTGGAAATCGATGGGGGGACGATTGAACGCGTAGATGCCGAGACGGTGTCCATCTTTCAGGGTGGCGTCCGACAGGCCGTGGCGGGTAACCTGGAGATGCGCCTCGGCGCCGCGGGAAGCCTCCAGGCCTCGACGGCTCGCTTAGAGCAGGTCGTGGCTGGTGCGGTTCGCGGAGATGCGGTTGAGATCATCGAGAGCGACGCGGCTGCTGTGATGGGAGGGGAAATCCATGCCGATCACTCGCGCATCGGTCTCGCGCTCGCAGACAGCATTCATATGGATCAGGGATCGTCGCTCGTCATGCTTACACGCGAGGTCCGCGGCGAGGTGACAACCATCTTGGACACCCGCGGCGCGATGGTGGCTGGCCTGCTTGCAGGCATGGCCGCAGGTGCGATCCTATTTATCACAAGTCGTTTCACCCGTGGGAGATAGGCCCCCGGAGGCCGATCCACTCCCAAGGAGCGAGGGTAACCTTCGCGGGTGAGAGGCGCTCCGGAGGAAAATCATGGAGAAAATCCAAATCAAGGCAAGCCCAAGATCAATTCTTGGGAAGCAGGTCAAGGTGCTGCGCAGGCAGGGCAAGCTGCCGGCCGTCGTTTACGGCGCCGGCATCGAGCCCATACCGCTGGAACTTGATGCCCGCGATGCCGCAAGAGTGATGGCCCAAGTGGGCAGCTCAACCTTGATCGACCTGGAGGTTGACGGAAAGACCTATAAGGCCCTGGTGCGTGAGGTCCAGCGGGACGTCATCACCAAAGAGATGATCCACCTGGACTTCCTAAACGTGGCCATGGATGTCAAGATCAAGACCGTGGTCCCCGTGGAACTTGTGGGAGAAGCCCCTGCAGTTCGCGATCTGGGTGGCGTGCTGGTGACGGGCCTATCAGAAATCGAGGTCGAGGCGCTTCCCTCAGATTTGCCAGATCGGATAACGGTTGACCTCGAGGCCCTCCAGGACTTCAATGACAGCATCACCGTGGGCGATCTCTATCTCGGGGAAGGTGTGACAGTGCTCACAGACCCCGATGAGGCCATCGCCAATGTCGTCTATCAGACGATGGAGGAAGAGATCGTCGAGGTTGAGGAAGAGCTGGTGGCCGAAGTCGAGCCCGAGGTGGTAGAGCGCGGCGCTCGCGAGGAGGATGAGAGTTCGGAGGCCTCCGAGCCAGAAGTCTAGGCAACTCAGACCGCTTGCCTACCCCATTGCGGGCCGCAGTCCAAGACTGTGGCCCGCAATTTGCTTTCAGGTATAACGGAGCCGTGGTGCGCTAGTTGCCGGTGAATCCAGCACTGCGCAGACGCCTGAGTAGGTCGAGGGTGATCCGGGCCGTTGCTCCCCAGATGACCTCGCCTTGGTATGGGCGGAATGCATGGACGGCCTCGCGAAGGCCAAGGCTGGCTTCAGGCTGGATGCGTACCTCGAGATTATCCTCTTGCAGCAACCAGGATAGTGGTACTCCGAAGACGGTTGCGACTTCCTGGGTGCTGATGCGAAGCTCCGTGGGCCAGGGAATCACACCCACAAAGGGGATGACCTGGAATTGCGTGATGGTGAGCATGGGGTCGAGCGAGCCCAGAATGCGTACCTTCGCCGGATCCAGCCCGATCTCCTCTTCAGCTTCTCTGAGCGCGGTTTCACGAGGCGTAGCATCTCGCTCCTCAACCATTCCTCCCGGGAAAGAGACCTGGCCGCGATGCGATTCGACTGTATCCGTCCGGCGGGTGTAAAGCAATTGCCATTCACCCTTTGCGTGATACAAAGGCAGAAGAACCGCCGCTAGGCGGGCATCCTGAGGCGCATGCACCGGCCCTGGGTCCGGCAGCAGGTGGGGTGCCAGGCGGCTTGGGAGGTCTCTCATTCGGGGAGTGCGCCTTCCAAGAGGCGTGCGAAGAGCAGGTATCCGGTATGAGCGACCATGCGATCGAAGGGCCGTAAACGCTCAGACACCGGCTTATACCCTCGGAGCAGGATTTCCACCACCTCGATGGCGCCAAAGCCCTGCGCTTCCATCGCTTCGAGAAGCGTGCTGACCTGATTGGCAGTGGGCAGGATACAACCAAGCACGCCGCCATTGGTGAGTGCTTGTGCCACGTGTGCAAGGCTTGCTTCCGGGCGGGGCAGGTCCAGAAAGATGGCGTCGACATCCCGGTCGATCAAGCCTTCAGAGAGATCGCGCAATCGAAAGGTCACGCGTCCCTCCAGGCCCAACCGACTCAGATTCCTTCTCGCCAATTCATGCATATCGGCCCTACGGTCGTACGAGATCACCTCGCCAGACTCGCCAACCATCCACGCTAAGGCTGTGGTCAGCGCGCCGGAGCCGGTTCCGCCCTCAAGCACACGCTTCCCGGGTCCAACTGAAAGCTGGAGCAAGATGTAGCCGATGTCCTTTGGGAAGATGATCTGCGATTTGCGGCGGATATGCAGGAGCAAGTCGTGCAAGGAGGGCTCCAGCAGGATGAAGGGGGTGCCAAGATGAGTTTCGACGATGGAGCCCCAGCGGGCGCCGATCAGTTCGGCATGCTCGATGATGCCGTGATGGGTGTGGTAGGACTTGCCCGCCTCAAGCTTGAAGATCGCCCGTCTGCGACCCCGGCCGAGCAACATGGCCAGATCGCCCTCTTGCGCCAGCCTCACAACCTGCGCCCTCCGCCATACGATCGATCTTGTATTGTACCCTTCCAACCTCCGTCCGGCAGCAGTCAGGGTTCCATCATTCTGTGAACGCGGGTTACCCCGGGGCTTTCGTCGCCATTAACCGGAGCACGAGCGCGCGCGGCAGCTCGACTTCTTCCTGTGAAGCTTCAAAGCCATGGCGTGCCAGTCTGTCGAGCCAGCGCCGATCAGGCGGTCCTGACTGGCCGGTCACGTAGTTCAACCAGGCCGCCGCACGGTCGTACACACCCAAGCCTGTGATGCGGGCGAGCGCGATCACGACGAAGCGACCGGCAGGCTGGAGCACTCGCCGGATCTCGTTGAGCGAGGCGTCCTCAAAGAGGAAAGGCCCGGGAAAGGTCACCAGGACGCCGGCAAAGGTGCTGGAGGCGAAGGGGAGTGCCTGGGATCTGCCGCCGACGATTTGCCCCGCAATACCACGAAATCGCAGGCGGCGGCCTGCCATGCGGATCATTTGGGGCGAAGGGTCGAGGCCGGTGATGGCATACCCGCGGCTGGCCATGTCCGCAAGCAGGTGGCCGGGTCCATGCCCGATTTCGAGCAGGCGTCCAGTGCCCCAGCCGATATCGGCGAGGCCGATCCAGGTTCTCCACTGACCCATCGAAGCCAGCCAGGCAACGATGTCATAGCTCCATGCGAGGTCGGTGTATAGGAGGTCGAAGAACCGCTGAAGGAGGGTATCGAGGAGTCTGTGTCTCATCTCTCCCAGGCGTCCTGACAGGTGCAAGACTGGGATGCCTAAGTCGCATTCATCAGGGTGGTCGTAGTTGTGACAATGTCTTCCTGCTGTGCAGCGCGTATCCCTGGATGGACAGATGAGTCGCGAGCGTAGTTGTCAGCGTTTACGACCAGCCGGTGGATCATGCCGTTATGACATTGAGTCTCGCTGGGAGAACGCGGTAGCTGAAAGTGGTTTCGCCCTCGGTGCGAATCTCCCCATCGGCTTGCAGAGGCGAAGGATGATTGCATTGGATGCGAAGTTCTCGCGTGTGATGCTGGTGGACGCGAGGATCCTCAACGTACTCACCGCTGATAGCGCGAGGCAGTAAGGCCAGCATGCTCCATTTGGTCTCGGCGTAGGCGTGGACAAATGTGAGTTTGCCATCATCGGGCTCGGCGGCAGGTGCCATGCGGAACAGGCCACCCGTGATAGGGCAGTTGCCTACGGAGACCAGGCTCACAGGGCCGTCATAGCTTCCATCATCCCAGGAGAGGTTCATCTCCCATGATGGCTCGGCCGCGATGGTCCGCAGCGCTGCGACCAGGTAGCGGATCACGCCGCGCAGCCAGGTCATACGGATGTTATAGATCGTGACCACGGGCTCGAGCCCCACGGCGGAGTTATTGGCGAAAACCCATTCATTCACCTGGCCCAGGTCGATGCGGCGTGTCCTCCCGGTCCGAATGGCCGAGGCTGCATCCTGAATGGTGGCAGGCAATCCGAGGTTGACGACCAGGTCATTCGCAGTGCCCAACGGAAGGATGCCCAATGGGCCCAGGGGACCCTCAGGGGAGGCTCGATGCAAACCATTCACGACCTCCCCAATGGTGCCATCCCCGCCGGCGGCGACGACTAAGGCATCGCCCGCCTGCGCGGCCGCCTGCGCCAGTTCCGCTGCGTGGCCGACGCCGGTCGTCTCCACTATGTCGACTTCGAGGCCTTGCGCCGTCAGCGCCTCTAGGATCTCTGGCTTACGCTGTCCGGCTCGCCATCGATTGGCGTAGGGGTTGAGGATGACATACACCTTCTCTGTGACCATGGCTGCCTCTCCTACTGAGCGGGGCGCTCGCTAGAGGCCTGGATGCTGGTGTGACGATCATCCGCCGCCGATTCTCCAGGCTAAGGCAGGCATTCTAGCATCAGGGTGGAGACTGGTCAAAGATGGGCGCCCCTGAGGAGGTCAGCCCGGTGGGGGCATGGTACCGAGGCGGACTTCGATCTCGAGATGGCGCTCGCCGCGCAAAACCGTGAGTTTGACCACATCCTGAGGTTGGTAATGAAAGAGTTCGTTCCGGAAGGGATGCTGGTCGTCGATAGGCTGGCCCTCGATGGCCGTGATGATATCGCCTCGTTTGAGCCCGGCTCGATCCGCGGGCCCTCGCGGCTGGATGTAGGAGATATAGATGCCGTGCTGCGCGGGCAATCCATAGCGTCGCGCCAGGGTGGGAGTGATGGCTACCCAACGGATTCCCAGGTATGGGCGGGCGAAGTAACCGTTGGCGACGAGCTGTTCTGTGATGACCCTGGCGGTGTTGCTTGGGATAGCAAACCCCAATCCCTCAGCCACAGCGCCGCCTTGGCCGCTGCCGCGCACGATGAGCGTATTGATTCCAACGATCTGGCCGGCGAGGTTGATGAGCGGGCCGCCGGAGTTGCCCTGGTTGATGGCCGCATCCGTCTGGATCAGACCTTCCAGGAAAAAGCCTTCTTCTACCTCGATGGCGCGTTCCGTGGCGCTGACGACGCCCAACGTTACGGTATTTGTGAAGTCCCCCAAAGGCGAGCCGATGGCGACCACCGGCTCGCCCGGTTTCAATGCATCCGAGTTGCCCCATTCGGCGACGGCGGGCATCTCGCCCTCGGCCTTCAGCACGGCCAAATCCGCGTAGACATCCACGCCGACCAATGCGGCTGGCAGGGTACGGCCATCCGCCAGGATGACCTCGATGCGCTGAGCATTTTCGACCACGTGATTGTTGGTCACGATGTAGCCATCTTCGGAGATGATGACGCCGGATCCAGAGGAGCTGGGCTCAATAGTTGTGCCGAAGAAGGTGATCTGCCGTGGCAAGTGGGCCACGACGGTTACCACCGCCGGACCAACCTGGCTGACGGCCTGAGGCACGGCGGAATCGATTTCCACCGTCATCGAGATTTGCGGGATGGCTGTGGAGCCGGGCGATGGCTCGATCGCCTCGGCCGGCGGGCTCGCAGCTGGGGTCCTGCCGTCCATGAAGGCAAAGACGAGCGCCCCGCCGGTCAATCCGCCGAGCAGGGCGGCCAGCACGGCGGTGGCCATAATGGCTGCCCATCTCGATCGGCTGCGTTGCGCCGTGTGATCTTCCATCGCCGGATCTCCTTGGAGCAGTTGGATCCTGCGCCCGGGCCAGAGAGCTCGCCGTTAGGCGATTTACCGCCGCCTACGTCCGCTCATGCCTGACACCAGCAGCACGTAGTAGAGCAGCTGAAGCAGCGCCGCGGCCAGCGCAGCAATATAGGTGAAGGCCGCTGCTCGCAGAACCTGGCCCACGGCGGCCTGCTCCTCCTGCCCGCGCACAATGCCTGCCTGAGCCAGAAGCTGACGGGCCCGCGCGGAGGCGTTCAGTTCCACCGGAAGCGTGGCGAACGCGAAGATTGCCCCCAGAGCGAAGGCGGCCACGCCCAGCCAGGCAAGCTGGGTGCCGAGCGTTCCGCGCATCAGCAGGCCAATCAGAATGAGGATCCATCCCAGGTTGGATCCCAGGTTCACGGCCGGCACAAGCGCCGAGCGGAAGCGCAGCGGAAGGTAGCCCTCATGATCTTGCATGGCATGCCCGATCTCGTGGGCGGCGATTGCGACAGCCGCCACAGAAGGCTCTTGGGCCACACCGGGTGAGAGGCGCAATACACGCTGGCGAGGGTCATAGTGGTCTCCCAGGCGCGCGGATATGTTCTCCAGGCGCACATCGTTTAGGCCCGCGTATTGAAGCAGCCGGCGGGCCGCTTCGGCCCCAGGCATGTTCAGAGAATTCCGCACCCGGCTCCACTTGCTGTAAGTCGAATTCACCCACCATTGGGCCAGAAGGACAAGCAGGAAGGCAGGTGCCATGAGGATAAGATAGGTTGGGTCCAACCAAAACATCTCAGCAAACCTCCTGAGCTTTCTGCGTCAAGAGCCCTCTAGAGAGCTCCCGCGCAAGATTTCTCGCAGAGCGTTTTCGGCCGCAGCCAACTGGGGATCTTCACCAGGGTCGAGGCTCATGGGATCGACTTCCACAAGGATGTCCGGTTCCAACCCGATATCCTGAATCTGCCTCCCGGAAGGCGTATACCAGCGCGCCACGGTGACGCGCACGGCGCCCTCATCACCATCCAGCGGAACCCAATTCTGCACCGAGCCTTTCCCAAACGTGGTTTCCCCGATCAAAAGACCGCGCTCGTAATCCTGGATGGCGCCGGCCACGATTTCCGAGGCCGATGCCGATCCTTCGTCTACCAAGACCACCAGCGGGAGGTCCGTGGCCATACCCTTGCCATTGGCCTCATAGGTCTGCTCCGAGCCATCGCCGAATCGCTCGATCACAACTGTGCCCCCGGGGATGAATTCGGAAGCCACGTCGATGGCGGTGTGCAGGAACCCTCCGCCATTCCCGCGGAGGTCGAGGATCAAGGCTTGCATACCTTGCTGCTTCAGCGCGCGTATGGCGGACCGGAGATCACCGGCGGTTTCCCCAGAGAAGCTGAAGAGCTGGATATAGCCCAATTCATCGTCGAGCACCCGGCTTTGGATGCTGGGAACATCAATCTCGGCCCGAATAATTTCCACATCGAAGAGGTCGGGCTCCCCCTCCCGGCGGATCGTCAGCCGCACCTTCGTCCCTGCCGGCCCCAGAACGCGCCGGATGACCAGGTTGGCATCAATGCCCGTCATGTCTTCCCCATCCACAGCCACGACCTCATCCCCGGGTTGGAGCCCGGCCTTCTCGGCAGGAGAGCCTGGCATGGGGGAAACGATCGTCAGATACTCAGCATTTGTGTCCACCCAGGCGCCGATTCCCTCATAGCTACCCTGAAGCGGGATATTGGCCTGGACGTATGTTTCGGGATCCATGTAGGCCGTGTGCGGGTCCCCCAGCGCATCCAGGGCGCCACGGATGGCCCCCCGCATCATGGCCACGTCATCGACGGGCTGATCGACGAATTCCTGGTGAACGATATCCCAGGCCTGCCAGAAGGGCCTAAATAGCGCATCTGCGCCTTCAGGCGGCGCACTTTCGTAGGTCGACACCTGATCCACGGAAGGAAGCCATTGGACCGCTTGCTCAGGCAGCAGCCCTGCCCTCGCGGCCTGCGTCAAGACCGCGCCGGCTGTCAGGCCGGATAAGAAGAGACCGGAGGCGAGCATGCCCCCTGCAAGCGCTCCCACAAGCACCCATACCCACTTCGATTTCGAGGTCATCATCACCCATCCTTCATGGCTTCTCCAAGCCATCGAGTGCGAGGATATCACAGGATTGTAAGAGAAATATGAACATAATCGTGATCGGGGTCAGGAAGATCGAATGCCGTGCCGCGTGTACCAGCCATCAAGGATCTCCGAGAAACCCTCCTGGCTGGCATGCTCGATGTATCCCAAGATGGCCTCCCCATCCAGAGGGTAATACGGATGGCAGGAGGTTGGCCAGGCACCCTGGGGCGCTTCAACGACGGCCGTCACGACTGTTCCAAGGATATCCGCCTGATCCAGAGCCGGGACGACCTTCTCGGCAGTCACGATGACCATATCTGCCACCAGGGTCAATTCCCGGTCGACCCCCTGATTGCCGCCCAAGCGGGCGTTGCCGGCATGATCCGCTTCCAGGGCATGCACGGCCGCGAGGTCGACGTGGATCGCGGGGAAGGCGGTCAGCCTCTCTCCGGTATAGGGATCTTCGATGGTCCGAACGTCGGGGCGAAGCTTCAGTAGATCGGTTCCCTGCCAAGCGGTGGATGGCATGAAACCCACTCCTGCCATGCCCGCCCGCAGACCATAGGCAAAGCTGGCCTCGGTTTCCTCGATGATGCGGATGCGCCCCCGTGAGGCCGCGGTGGTGAAATTCGGCGCGAGGCCGAAGATCTCAAGGCCGAAGTAGCAGGTATGAACCTCTTCGACCATCCCGGCGCCAATAAGCAGATCGCTCTCCACGCCCGCGGTGAAGGACCAGAGCCGCAGGTTCGCAGGCTCCGTATCCTGCTGGTGGCGCGCCAGGAGCGCCAAGGCAAATGCCATCGGACGCCGGTAGAGCGTGATGCCCCCAAAGGCAAGGCTCGCGCCCCGCGGAGGAACCAGTGAAGCAGCCTCTGCCAGGCTCATTTGCTTACTCATTCTCATCGCTCTCATCTTGCCTTCGGGCATCCCGCAATGCCTCCACATCTTTGGCGAGGCGATCGAGGGCCTCATCTTCCTCCCGCCACGGGTTCAGCATTTCGCCCAGGGATTTGCGGAATAGCCCCTTCGGGCGGCCGGCTTGAGAGCGCAAGAAACTCAGAATGAGCCCCAGATTGAGCATGAGGACGAACGCCAGAACCCCG
Source organism: uncultured Anaerolineaceae bacterium (assembly GCA_964591485.1). Taxonomy (GTDB): domain Bacteria; phylum Chloroflexota; class Anaerolineae; order Anaerolineales; family E44-bin32; genus E44-bin32. The sequence continues at coordinate 41,982 of CAZQDE010000001.1, forward strand.
CAGACGATCCACCAACCATTAACCTCGCGCATGCCCTCATCCTCCTGACGGATCACTGGTGTTGGCCAACTCTGGCACGAACTCGAGGAGCTTGGTGATGTCCGGGATGTGAACGATCTGTGCATCCGGCGGCAGATTTCCCTGACCGACCAGGATGGTCCGCATTCCCAGGGCAGCGGCGGGCTGGAGATTGTCGATCCGGTCATCGACGAATACGCATTCATGGGGATCGGGATCGCCTGCCAGGCGCAGGGCACGGGCGTATGCCTCCGAGCGGGGTTTATTCGCGTAGTCGAGCCGCAGGATATCGATAATGTCGTCTATCTCATCTTCGATATCCAGGCTCTTCACGACGCGGAGTGCGTGGCTGGCGGGCGCATTGGTGAAGATGATGCGCGGCACCGTGATCCTGGATAGCATCTTCTTTAGTTCGGCATCCGGTTTGAGGAGTGACTCGACCGGCACATCGTGGATGAAACTCATGTAGTCGATGGGGTTCACCTGGTATTCTTCCCGGAGCCCTTGCAGGGTGGTGCCATAGGTCTGCAGATACCTAACTCGCAGGCGCTCTGCCTCCTCTGGATGCATATGGAGCGCTCGCTCGATATAGCGCTGTATGCGCTCGCCGATTCGCTCCCAAAGGCCGCTGGAGTGCGGATAGAGCGTTTCGTCGAGATCAAGGAAGAGAACTGCGGGCTTAGTCATTCGAAGGGCTCATTGGGCGTGTCCAGACGCGGATCGTGTCACCTCGAGGGGACGGCAGCCTTCTTCCCAAGGTGAGCCACCAGGCTCCCCAGAGGACCAGCGAAGTGCCCAGCTCGATCGACCACTCAGTCCGTTGTTCCGGCAGTAGGGACCAGAGGTAGGTCCATGCAAGCAGCGGAAGGCCGACCAGCAGAGCCGCAAGCCAACGCCGGCGGCGCACGGTGTGGCTGATCCCCAGCCAGAATATTCGGGCAAGGATGAAGATCAATCGCAGGACCATCCGCGGCAGTATACGGTGGGGCTCGGCCGGGTGTCAACTGGCCGGGCGGCATGTATAATCCGGTCTCGTAGAGGAGGCCGGGTCGTGCCTATTCGGATCTTGCCGGAGGAAGTCGCTTCCGCCATCGCCGCGGGCGAGGTCATCGAGCGCCCTGCATCGGTGGTTAAGGAACTCGTCGAAAACGCCCTGGATGCTGGCGCCAAGCGCATCCTCATCCGTGTCCAGGGGGGCGGGCAGGAGATGGTTGAGGTGGCAGACGATGGTTGCGGCATCCCTGCCGAAGAAGTCCCTCTGGCCTTCGCACGCTACGCTACTTCCAAGCTTCAAACCGCGGATGACCTTCAGGCCATCTCGACGCTCGGCTTCCGGGGCGAGGCGCTCGCCTCGATAAGCGCCGTCTCAAGGATGGAGATCATAACTCGGGCGAAAGGCGAAGCCTCCGGAACCCGACTCGTCGTGGAAGGCGGCAAGATCGACCATCCAACGGCGCACGGGACGGCGGAAGGAACCACTGTAAGGGTCCGCGACTTGTTCTACAACGTGCCGGCGCGGAAAGAATTCCTCAAATCGGCCGCCACCGAAAGGCGATGGATCAGCCGCTTGGTGACTCGCTACGCGCTGGCTTATCCCTCGGTAGCTTTTCATTTGGAGATGGAGGGTCGCCCGGCTTTCCGCTCATCAGGGAAGGGGGATCGGCGTGAGGTTCTCATGGAAGTCTTCGGCCTGGAGGTGGGAAAGGCCATGCTGGCACTCCCCGCGGCGCCGGCAGGGAGGGTGGGTGTGGAGGGCTTCATCAGCCCACCTTCAGTCCACAGGGGGAACCGGCGCGAGATCACACTTTTCGTCAACGGCCGGTGGGTCCAGGATGCCAGCCTAAGCGCGGCGGTGCTCCAGGCATATCATACATTGCTCATGGTGGGGCGTTACCCCATCGTGGTCCTTTTCATCCAGGTCGAGCCGAGCGCGGTGGATGTGAACATCCATCCCACCAAGGCCGAGGTCCGGTTTCGTGAGCCACAGGCCATTTTCGCCGTGCTGCAGAGGGCGGTGCGGGCGACGCTGGTGGGCCAATCGCCCGCACCGGCTCTGGATATTGGAGCGCGATGGCAGAGCCTCGAACCGACTTTAGCTTCGCGCGAACTCTGGCGGGGATCAGCTTGGGAGGCGGCTTCGGACGAGCCGGGCGTGTTGACAGATCTGCAGCGCCAGCCTGCGCTCCCCGGGGGATCGATCCCGCTCCTGCGAGCCGTGGGGCAAGTGGGGGCGGCTTACCTGGTGGCGGAAGGCCCGGATGGCCTCTACCTCGTAGATCAGCACGCGGCGCATGAGCGCGTGCTCTTTGAGCGCATGATGGCGCAGGAACGTGAGCGGGGGCTTGAATCGCAGGCACTGCTTCAGCCAGAGACGCTCGAGCTGCCTCCGCACCAGGCGCCTGTCCTCGTTGAGAGCCTCCAGGCCCTCAGAAAGCTGGGCTTCGATATAGAGCCATTCGGCGAACGGGCATTCATCATCCGTGCGATTCCGGCAATGCTGGGCAAGCTGCCGCCGCGTGAATTGGTTCAGGCGGTCGTCGAAGAGGTGGAAGAAGACGAGACACCGCTTGCCGGCGAGGCCGAATCACGCCTTGCAGCGCGTGTGTGCAAGCGCGCGGCCATCAAGTCGGGCCAAGTATTGTCGTTGGCTGAGCAGGAGGCGCTCCTGCGCGACCTGGAATCATGTCTCTCGCCGCGCACTTGCCCGCATGGGCGGCCGACGATGATTCATCTTTCGGTGGAGACGTTGGAGCGGCAGTTCAGGCGTCGCTAGCCGAAGGGTGCATCCGTGGGAGATCTGCGGGCAAGAATACCGAGAAGGTGCTGCCCTTGCCCACCTCACTCACGACCTCAATCTTCCCCCCATGGCCCTCCACGATGCGCTTGGCAATCATCAGGCCCAGACCCGTTCCGCTAGACCGCGCCTCGGAGCCAGGAACCCGGTAGAAGCGTTCGAAGAGCTTCGCCAAGCTCTCGCGCGGAATCCCGAAGCCGCTATCGGTGACCGCCAGGGTCACGCCGCCCTCCACCCGGTGAAGCGAGATTCGGACCCACCCCCCCGGCTGGTTGTACTTGATGGCGTTGGTGAGCAGGTTGAGCAGCAGCCGGCGCAGCTGGCTGCGGTCCCCGATGACGGGCGAGAGGGTGTGGTCGATATCGGTCTCGAGTTGGATCCGTTCGCTATCCGCCTGGGGACGCAGGATTTCCAGGCACTCCCGCACGAGGCCCTCGAGGTGAATCGGCTCGCGGTCGAAGCGGACTCGTCCGGATTCCAGGCGCGAGAGTTCAAGGAAGTTGGTGGTCATCTCATCCAGGCGGTTGACCTCGTTGACGATCGTCTGCCGGATCTTCTCGCGTTGTCTCTCCTCCAACTCCCGTCGCTGTAGGAGATGTGCAGCGGCCGATAGGGCCGAGAGCGGCGTCCGCAACTCGTGGACCATCTCTGCTACGATATCGCTCTGTCTGAAGAGGCGCGCATTCTCGATGGCGATGGCAGCCTGTGCAGCCAGCGCCTGAAGCACGCGGCGATCGTGATCGTCAAACCCGCCATTCTGCTTGTTCACGGCCTCGATCACGCCCAGCGGCTTCTCCTTGGTGATCAGGGGGACGCCCAGGATGGACTTGGTTTGGAAGGAGGTCACCAGGTCCACTTCCCGGAAGAAGCGTGGATCCTTGCCTGCATCCTCTACGATCAAAGGCTCCTTGTTCGTGAACACCCACCCTGCGATGGAGGTCTCGGTTGGAATGGCGATCAGCGTGTCATCTGTCCGGAGTGTTTCGGTGGCGGCTTCAAAATAGAGGTGATTGCGCTGTTGGTTGTAGAGCAGCAGTGTAGCCGCCTGACTGCCGGTCAACTCTTTGGCGGCCACGACGATGAGCTGGAGCAAGGCGTCCAAATCCAGCGTGGAGACCAATTCAGATGTGATTTCCAGCAGGCGGTCGTAGCGCCCCAGCAGGCCAGCGAGTGGGTCGCTGTGAACCTGGGCCTCGGCGTTAGCTTTAGGCGCTGACATCTTGAAGAACCTCGTGGGCCAGCCTCGGCAAGATATCCATCACATCGGCGTGGAAGAGCACATCCGCGCGTTTGTCCAGATAGGTCGGCTCCTGGTTTACGATGATCAGTCTCGCTCCACGGTTGAGCGCCTCGATCGGCAAGGTCGCCGCCGGTGTGACTTCGAGCGAGGATCCCGCGATGAGGATCAGGTCACTCTTGAGCATGAGCCGGCGCGCTTCTCGCACGACGTCGTACGGAAGCTGCTCCCCAAAGAGCACGACATCGGGCTTCAGGATCCCGCCGCAATTCGGGCAGCGCGGCATCTCGCCTATCTCGATGAAGGTCTCGATCAAGGCCATGGCCTCCTGCTTGTGGAAACAGGAGGTGCAAGTCGCTTGCCGCAGGTGACCGTGGAGCTCGTAGATTCGGCGCGAGCCTGCCCGACGGTGCAGATCGTCGATATTCTGGGTTATCACGCCGGCAAGAAATCCGGCGGCTTCGAGAGCGGCGAGCGCCTGATGAGCGGCGTTAGGCTCTGCCTCCAGGATCCCAAGCGCCAAGGGGCGTACCCACTCAAAGAAGCGGCGCGGTTCATAGCGGAAGGCGCTCAGCGAAGCGACCTGCATGGGGTCATAGCGTGTCCAGAGCCCAGATTTGCTGGAACGGAAGTCCGGGATCCCTGAGGGTGTAGAGATGCCCGCCCCCGTGAGCGCCACGGTTGTCCGGGCGGTGCGGAGCAGCTGCACTCCTATTCGAATTCGTTCCGACCAATCTGTCATGGTCATCGCCGCGCCGGGCTTCAGGCCGGTTGAAGCCGCGTGCGCACGTTTTCGGCGAGCTTGCGCAGCTGATCGCTGATAAGCGCATCTGGAGAGGAGATGGCCAAGGGGACACCTGATTGAGCGGCCTGATGCGCCTGCTCGGGCGCGGGGGAGACGATGCCCGCGAGCTGAATGCCAAGCTCTTGCTCGACTTGTCTCCAGGGGATTTGCAGGCTGGTTCGCACGCGGTTGATCAGCGCCAGGCTTATCTTGCGCGAGTTGATGCCGCTCGTCTCGAGCTCCTGCAGGAGCGCTTTCCCCATCGTGTCCGTCGGAAATACGGGCTCGACGACCAGGATCGTATGATCACAATGGCTCAAGGCCGGACGGACATAAGGTCGAAGCCCCGCGCCAAGGTCCAGGATGAGCAGGGTGCACATAGATGCCAGATTATTAATTACGGCTTCTATTTGGGGCACGGCCTGCTCGAGCTCTGCTTCGCGCGGATGGAAGGACGAAGCCAGAACGCGGATTCCGCTGGCGTGCGAAACGATCTCGGCCTCGACCGAGCGCAGGTGGATATCCTTCAGCGACCGCGACAGCAGGTTGGAAAGCCCCGCAGTTTCATCCAGGCGGAGCTCAAGCGCCAGGGAGCCTTTGCCGGGATTGACCTCGGCCAGGATTACGTCGTAGCCCTCCTCCTGGAGCAGCACACCCACATTAAGCGCAAGCGTGGAGGTGCCGATGCCATGCCGGGCACCCAGGAAACCTACGATCTGGGCCTTCTCTTCGGGTTCAGCGCGCGCCTGGGCGGCGCGCGCAAGCACCGCCTTGACATGTGCGGTCAGCTCCGCGGGATGGGTGGGCTTCGTGAGGTAATCATCCACACCGGCCTCGAAGCCAGCGACCTTATCGTCCACCATGGTCTTGGCGGTGAACATGATGATGGGGATGTGGGCCAGGGAGGGATCAGTCCGCAGGCGGCGCGTGACTTCATAGCCATCCAGATCGGGCATCATGATATCCAGAAGGATGAGATCGGGCTTTTCTTCGGCGGCCTTCTTCAGGCCAATGGTGCCATTGCTGGCAACTGTGATCTCATATCCCTGGCGCTCGAGCATGAGCCCAACCAGCTTAAGTGTATCGATATCATCGTCGACGATGAGGACCTTCTCGGCCATCCATCTACTCCCTGGTTGGACCGGCAGCCTGATGGCAGTTTAACATAAAGGAGAGGTCGGGACAAGAAGCAGAAGTTGTGCAAGCCTACCCTGATGCTATAATGCGCCCGTCCTCATAGGAATAGGAGCTGCGGCCTAGATGGCGCTCGATTTCTGGGGCTTTCGAGCCGGTCCTTCCTTCCGCCTGCCGCTGCATTCGGCGGGCTATGTGCTCTTGGGCGCCGAGCTTCTGGGCCTGCTCCTCATTCTCTGGTGGACGGCGCCGAGACGGCAGGCCCTTGCAGGGTTTCGCCGCCAGCTTCAACGCCCTTCTATCCTGCCGTTGGCGCTTGCAGCCCTGGTCCTGGCAGAGATCTTTGTGTTGCGCCTGCCCGGACAAGCGGTAACCCCGGGGCTGCCGCTGGAAGCCCAAGGACCCTCTCTGGCCATATTGGCCGGCTTGCCGTGGATGCTGGCGGCCGGCATGCTGGGCCCTGGCCCAGCCATGTTCATCGGCGCGCTGGGCGGTCTTGTGCGTGGGGCCTGGGAAACCCACAGTCTTTTCACACCCCTGCACATGGTCATCCAGGCCGGCTTTGTCAGTGCGTTGCTCCGCCAGGATTATATCGAGTGGCCCGGCCGGTCAGCTCGCGTCCCTGTTATCAGTGGAATCTTGGGTGGGCTTCTTTATGGCGGCCTTCGCAGTATCGAAAATTTTCTCTACAGTGGCGGGGGCTTCTACGAAAGCCTGGATTTCATGCTCTCTCGCCTGGGTGCCACCCTCGTGGCGGCGGCGCTCGAGGCCGGCATCGCAGGGGTGATTTGCAGCTGGCTGGCCAAGCAAGGGTATGTGGATTGGTATCGGCCCAGGCGATTGCGCGTGGGACCTTATAACCGATCCCTGGCCGCGCGGCTGATCACAATCTTCCTGGCAGTTGGGGCGATTTCGAGCGGCGTGCTTGTTTATGGCGATTGGCTGCTGGCTCAAAACTCGGCGCGGGAGTTTGTGAAAAGGCAGATTACGCAAGCCGCCGATCAAGTAGCCGAAAGCATCCCCTATTTCATCCAGACCGGCCGCTCGCTGCAAATGCAAATCGCTGCCGAGTTGGCCGCGCAGGTTGACTCGGGCGAAATCTCGCAGGAGGCTCTGGATCATCTCGTGCGCAGGACCGCATTCTTTGATTCGCTGGCTGTTTATGATGCTGATCTCACCTTGATGGCCGCGGCGCCTGCGGGTGAGCTGCCCGGAGAGGGTACGCCCTTCGAGATAGGGGCGGCTCTGGATACCGTCCTGCAAGGCCCTCCACAGGAAGTCGTCTTGCGGCCTTCCGTCGGGTCTGGCCTGGCACGCCTGGCGTTCCTTGCGCCTATCCTGTCCGAAGGAGGGGGGCCGGCCGGTGTCGTGGTTGGTGTGACCTCGCTCGATCGAAATCCCTACCTGATGCCAGCAATGGGAATTCTCCATTCGCTGTCGCCGGGAGAGGCCTTCATCACTGATTCGCATGGCCTGATCCTGGCGCATCCCGACGCCGGGAGAGTGCTTCAGACGTTCGATCTGGAAGAAGCCAGGCTGAACGAAATCATCTCCGACACCGCGCCCGACGGCTCTCGAAGACTCTTGCACATCCGGCCGGTGAGTGGCTATCCCTGGCATGTGGTCACGCTCATGCCTCAGAGTGAAGTCCAGAAGGTCGCGCTGAGACTGGCCGCCAACCTCTTTGCCATGATCAGTGGGGTGGGATTGGCGGTCTTGGTTGCCGTCTACCTAATCAGTCGGCGTCTTACGCGACCCCTCCGTAACATGGCCTCGGCCGCGCAGGCCATTGCCCGCGGCAATCTGTCCCACCGCATTCAAGCAAGTGGGCAGGACGAGATTGGCCGATTGGCGACTTCCTTTGAACGCATGCGACAGAGGCTGAAGGCCCGTCTGGATGAAATGGGCTTGCTGCTCAACGCCAGCCAGCAAGTCTCGCGCAGCTTTGATCTGGAGGCCTCCCTCCCGGAGATCTTGGAGGGACTGCGGGAGATCACAGAGGCGGACCTTGCGCGGGTTGTCTTGGAGGGATGGGACGGAAGCGAGGCGTCCGGCGAAGCCTTCTCCGCTGGCTCGGACCCAGGGCGTTGGGGCTTGCTGGATCCGCAGGTCTTGCGGTTGTGTCGAGAGAAGGGACAATTCTCGCTCGAAAACCCGGCCCGTGCTCGCGCCGTGCTGAACGTCGAAGCGCTCGAGGAGCCGATGCAGTCTCTGACGGCGTTGCCGCTGCGGCATGAAGGCGAATACTTGGGCGCGCTCTGGCTGGGCTATCGCGCCCCGCATGGCTATCGTGTCGATGAATCTCAGCTCTTGAGCATCCTCTCCGGCCAGCTTGCTGTGGCGATCTCGAACACTCGCCTCTTCCATCGTGTAGAGCAGGAACGGCTGCGGTTGGCCGCGGTTCTCGAGACAACGCCGGATGCTGTAATCCTGGTGGATTCGAACGATCGCGTTTCGCTGGCCAATCCTGCCGCCGAAGCCGTGCTCGCGTGTCCTCCCGAGGAAGCACTAGGGAAACCCGCTGAGGTTGTAGTCATGCCTGATGAATTGCGGGAGCTGTTGCGGGAACGCGGGACGGAGGGGGGCTCAGCAGAGATCAGCCTCGATGCCGGCAGGACTCTGTTTGCCTCCGTCTCGGTGCTGCACGCCGGGGAGGCACAGACCTCCGGCCGGGTTTGCGTTCTCTGGGACATCACGCACTATAAGAGGCTGGATGCCCTCAAGTCGGAATTCGTGTCCACTGTGAGCCACGACCTGCGGGCGCCGCTCACGCTCATGCGCGGCTATGCCACCATGCTTACCATGGTGGGTGCCATGAACGAGCAGCAGAAGGAGTTCGTGAGCAAGATCCTGGCAAGCGCAGATCAGATGAGCGAATTGATTGAAAACCTGCTGGATTTGGGACGTATCGAGGCCGGAATCGAGCTGGCGCTGCGGGAAGTGCCCATCTCTGTACTCCTGGACTCGGTCATGAACGCCTATCGTCCGCAAGCGGCTAACAAGCAGATCCGTCTGGCGATCGAGATGGGCGATGATATGGCACCCATCGAGGTGGATGCCACCTTGATGCGCCAGGCCATCGCCAATCTGGTTGACAATGCGTTGAAATACACTCCCGCAAAGGGGGAAGTGACTGTGCGGGCTTGGCAGCGGGAGGGCCAGCAAGTCGTGCAGGTTGAGGATACGGGCGTGGGAATTGCCCCCACAGATCAGGCCCGCCTATTTGAGCGCTTCTACCGCGCCCGCCGGAAGGAGACGTTGAATGTCAAGGGATCTGGGTTGGGCCTGGCTATTGTGAAATCGATTGTCCAACAGCATAAGGGCAGAGTTTCGGTGGATAGTAAGCTTGGCCAAGGCAGTACCTTCACGATCGAATTTCCTATCCGACAGCCAGCGGCCGAGAACGTCGAAGGCTGATCGAGATGCAGGTTGACCACGCGCAGGCCTTCCTGCTATAATCCGTCCAACAATTTCATAGAATCTTTTCATGCAAATCGCCGGGAGGAGTAGGCTGCCCTGCGCTGATAGAGAAGGTGAGGCCGCAGGCTGGAAGCCCCCGCAGCAGCAGCAGGCGAATGTCGCCCGGCGTGCTCGCCGAAGAAACCCGAGAGCGGGGAGTAGACCGGCGCGGGTGAGCCCGTTACAGCGAAGCCCGGATGATGGTCTGGGTGGTGAGTGCGCCGGCGTCGCAAGGCCCGGTGAAATGAGGTGGTACCGCGGAGGCTCCCCCTTCGTCCTCAGGGACGGAGGGGTTGTTGATTAAAGGGGTGCAGAAGGAGGTCTTTCGGAATGGCGAAGTTTCGATTGGCAAAGCAATACGACCATAAAGTTGTTGAGGAGCGGCTCTATAGCTGGTGGGAGCAGAAGGGTTTCTTTACCCCAGAGATCGTCCCTGGCGTGCGGCCATTTGTGATCTCCATGCCGCCACCGAATGTAACCGGCGAACTCCACCTCGGACACGCCATGTTCGTGGCCACTGAGGACTTGATGGTTCGCCATGCCCGCATGCGAGGCCTGCCGACTCTCTGGTTGCCAGGGACCGATCACGCTGGGATCGCTACCCAGCTGCAAGTCGAGAAGTATCTACTCGAAACGGAAGGTGTCCGCCGCGAGCAAATCGGTCGCGAAGCCTTCCTTCAGAAAACCTGGAAGTGGAAGGAGAGGTTCGGCGGCATCATCACCCAACAACTCAGGAAGTTGGGGGCCTCATGCGACTGGACGCGTGAACGCTTCACGCTCGATGAGGGGCTCTCGCGCGCCGTGCGGGAGGCCTTCGTTCGCCTGTATGAAAAGGGCCTGATCTATCGTGGAGCCTATCTTATCAACTGGTCGCCGGGCCTGCGGACTGCTGTGAGTGACCTCGAAGTCGAATACCACGAGGAGCAGGGCAAGCTGTATACCTTCAAATATCCCCTGGAAGGCGGCGAGGAGTACATCCCCGTGGCGACGACAAGGCCTGAGACGATCCTGGGCGACACGGCGGTCGCGGTGCACCCGGAGGATGACCGCTATCGGAAGTACATTGGCAAGACCTGCCTGGTGCCCATGCTCAACCGGCGCATCCCGGTGATTGCCGATGAGTATGTGGACCGGGAGTTTGGCACTGGAGCGCTCAAGATCACACCCGGACACGACCCCGCCGATTACGAGATTGGGCAGCGCCATGGCCTGCCGATTTTGAACGTGCTCAATCCGGATGCCACCATGAACGAGAATGCCGGGCCCTACGAAGGCCTGGACCGGTTCGAATGCCGGAAGAAGCTCTGGCAGGACATGGATCAGGCAGGCCTGACGCTCAAGACCGAGGCCTATACGATGCAAATTCCCCGCAGCCAGCGCGGGGGTGAGATTATCGAGCCGATGATCTCCACGCAGTGGTTTGTACGCATGCAACCGCTGGCAGAGCCGGCGCTCGAAGCCGTGCGTCAGGGGCGCATTCGCATCGTGCCGACGCGCTTTGAGAAGGTCTATTTCAACTGGCTCGAAAATATCCGTGATTGGTGCATTTCCCGCCAGCTCTGGTGGGGGCATCGCATCCCAGCCTGGCATTGTGAGGCCTGCAGCGAGATCACGGTGGCGCGCGAGGATCCCGACCGTTGCCCGCAATGCGGAAGCACTGCGCTTGAGCAGGACCCGGACGTGCTGGATACCTGGTTCTCATCCGGTCTGTGGCCCTTTTCCACGCTCGGATGGCCCGATGAGACCGAGGACCTGCGCTACTTCTATCCCACCACGGTGATGGAGACAGGGTACGACATTCTGTTCTTTTGGGTGGCGCGTATGATCATGATGGGCCTGGAGTTCACCGGTGAAGTGCCCTTCGAGACCGTATATCTCCATGGGCTGGTCCGGGTGGGCGAGGGCCAGAAGATGAGCAAGACGCTTGGCAACGTGATTGATCCTCTAGATCTGATCGAGCGCTACAGCACGGATGCCTTGCGCTTCACGCTGCTTACGGGTTCCACGCCCGGGCAGGATATGAAGCTGAGTACCGAGAAGCTTGAGGCCAACCGCAACTTCACAAACAAGCTCTGGAATGCTGGACGGTTGATCTTTGGGTTAATCGAGGAGGCGCCCAATGCGCAACCCTCTGCCAATCTTGCGCATAGCTATGCGGACGCATGGATCCTCGCCAGGCTGAGGCAGGTGCGGCGGGATGTGCAACGCCTGTTCGATCATTTCCAATACGGCGAGGCGGGCAGGCAGCTTTATGAGTTCTTCTGGGGGGAGTTCGCGGACTGGTATCTGGAGATCGCGAAGCTGCAGATGAGGAACGGCGACGCCGCGGCATGGACGACGGCGCAGAGGCTGGTAGAAGTGTATGACGCCTGCCTGCGGATGCTTCACCCCTTCATGCCCTACGTGACGGAGGAGTTATGGCAGGGGCTCAAGGCCATCTGTAAGGAGCATGGTGCGTCCATTGGCCCGCAGGAGGGCTGGGAGGAGGCGCTGATCGTTGCCCGATGGCCGGATCCGGTGCCGGCCGCTGATGAGGATGAGGCAGTGATCCGCCGCTTCCAGCTGTTCATGGATATCGTTTCGGCCATCCGCAACGCTCGGCTGGAGAAAGAAGTCGAGCCGCGCCGGAAAATTGCAGCCGTCTTCTCAGCGGGAGAACACACTGAATTCCTGCGAGAGATGGAGCAGGCCTTGACAGCGCTCGCAGGCTTGAATCCGGAGGCCACCCAAATCGCGGCGCAGCTGGATCACCGCCCCGAAATGGCCATTCCGCTCGTTGTGGGTGGAGTGGAGATCTTCTTGCCCTTGGCAGGGATGCTGGATTTGTCCTCGGAGCGGGAGCGGCTTGAGGGGCAACTAGCCGAGGCGGAGGCCCAGATTCGCAGGCTTAAGGAGTTGCTGGCAGGTCCCTTTGCCGAGCGGGCGCCGAGCCAGGTGGTGGAGAAGGAACGCAGCAAGCTTGCCGCCTTTGAGATGACGGCTGAAAAGCTGCGGCGCCAGATCGCGGACCTGGTCCGATAGAATTGCGCATAGCCATCCCTCGGGTGGCTTGGAGGTGTGGACGCGTACATGATTAGCCCTCCGGTGGCAGGCTCGGAACGGCCATTGGCGCTTCCGATGCGTGGCGTGATGGCCGGGCTGGCGCTTGTGATGGTTGTAGACCTGCTCACAGTGCTGGGATGGTGGCCTGGTGGGATGCTGGGCTGGGCGGTCCATACCTCGATTCTGGTCGTGCTGCCATGGTTGACACTCCTACTCGCGAGCAGGCCTGCCGCCGTCTTCGGCTACCAGCGCGGGTCGCTCCTGCTCGACCTAGGATGGGGTGTGGTGATAGGCTCCGGCTGGCGCCTTTTCAGCTTGCTCTTCAACCTAGCGTGGATCCGAGTCAACGGAGTCGCGAGACTGACCGGATGGGTCTCAGCCATCTTTTGGGTGCCATTCGTGGAAGAAACCTTCTTTCGCGGCTATCTGGGCAGATCGTTGCAGGCGAAATGGGGGCTATGGGCAGGAAATCTGGCCCAGGCGTTGCTCTTCACGCTGCAACCCTACCACTGGAGGCAGGGCTGGCCGGGGATCTTGAGCATTTTCGGGTTTGGGATTCTGGCGGGCTGGCTCATGGGCCGGCGCGGGACGATATGGCCAGCCTGGGCTGCCCACGCTGCGGCCAATCTGCTTGCCCTGCTGCTCTCGGCTGGCTGGCAGGCCTGGGGATTTTCGGGCACAGCGGATTGATGTCCTTGTGATATACTGCCGCGCCTGGAGGTGCCATGCGGCGGACGGGCATTGATATTCAGCGCTGGGTATCCATTCTGCTGCTTCTGACCGCGGCAGTGCTCTTCTTCTATGAGCTCGTGGCCTATTCCCGCAAGAGAGCGGTGCTGCCGGATCGGCTCACCCTGGCGGGTATACCTGTAGGTGGGCTCACACCAACGGAGGCGATGGCGCGGCTACTGCAGGTGTATAGCGCGCCGGTTGAGCTGTATTACGACCAGGAGCGGATTCTGCTGCTACCCTCCGACGTCGGCTTCCAACTCGACACCGAGGTGATGGTCGCAGCCGCTGAGAGTGAGCGAACAGCGACACCATTCTGGCAAGGCTTCTGGAACTTTCTCTGGAGCCGCCCCGGCCAGGCAGCTTCCGTCCCGCTTCAGGCGGAGTTCTCTGACGCCCAATTGGAATCATTCCTGCGCGATATTGCCGCCCGATACGACCAGCCTCCGACGCCTCCTGAGCCTATTCCAGGTTCGACTCAGTTCCGCCCGGGCGATCCTGGACGGGTGCTGGATATCGGCAGAGCCGAGAGGCTTGTGGGCGCAGTCTTGCTCTCTCCGAGCCAGCGGAGTGTGAACCTTCCAGTTATCGATGGGCGGCCACCCAAGCCGACGATCGAGACGCTGGAAATCATGCTGAGACAGAATATCGAAGTCGCCGATTTCACCGGTTTGGTGGACCTTTATCTCGCGGATCTTCGCAGCGGCGAGAACCTCCACTTTGCGATCTTGAACGGCCAAGAATTACCCACGGAGCCCGATGTGGCCTTTTCGGGTGCATCCATCAACAAGATTGCCATCATGACGGCCTTCTATCGGTACTTCGATGAGCCGCTCGATCCGGAGTCGGCTCGCTGGCTCAGCGAGATGATTCGGGAATCCGGGAACGATCCGTCGGATTGGCTCATGGACCGCATCGATCCCATACGCGGGCCGCTGATGGTCACCGAGACCTTGCAGGACCTCGGTTTCGAGAACACCTTCGTCGCAGGCTACTACGCGCCTGGTTCGCTGCTCCTGCGCTTCTACCGCACGCCCGCCAATCAGCGCACCGACATCGATACCAACCCCGACCCGTATACCCAGACCACGCCTTCCGATGTGGGTATGCTGCTCACCGACATTTATCGATGCGCGGAGGGTGGCGGAACGCTCCTGGCGGTATTCCCCGACGCGTATACGCCCGGCGAATGCCGGACGATGCTGGAGCTTCTATCCGAGAATGTGATCGGCTCGCTGCTGAAAGGGGGCGTGCCGGATGGCACGCGCGTGGCCCACAAGCACGGATGGCGGAGTTCGCCCCTCGATATGATTGGTGATGCTGGGATTGTCTTCACTCCCGGAGGCGACTACGTGTTGGCCGTCTTCCTCTGGGACGAGCAAGAGATGATCTGGGAACCCACTTCTGAACTGGTCGCCGACCTCTCCCGTGCGGCCTATAACTATTTTAATCCGCCGCAACCCTAGGTCGGCGTGCCCGCCGACGCACTCCGCATGGGCTGTTGCGGCTGGATCCCGGTAGCCAAAGGTAAGCCTTAAAGCTCAGACGGGGACTGTAAGAGGCCCGGGCCGAGAACCGGACCGATGGGCTCCGAAATAGGACATTCGGCCAAGGCGCGCGTGACGGTCTGCACTGGAGCCGCAAGGGGGGCCGGAGTATACCTAAAATGGAAGGCAAGCAGCGGGAGGTGGAATGGCCAGAGGAAGGATTGTCGTCAATGAAGAGCTCTGCAAAGGCTGTGAACTTTGCCTGGCTGTCTGTCCAAAATCCTTGATCCACATGGCCACGGATCGCTTCACGCCGAAGGGCTATCGACCGGCGGAGTTGGTGGATCCGGAGGGCGAGTGTACAGGTTGCGCGATATGTTCCACCATCTGCCCGGAGGCGGCCATCACTGTCTATCGCTGGGTGCCGGCCAAGAAGGCCGTGCCACTGGGGGAGTAGGGGAGGCTCTATGGCCAAAGAATTGCTAAAGGGGAATGTGGCCTTCGCAGAGGCCGCAATACGGGCCGGTTGCGAGGCCTATTTCGGCTATCCCATCACGCCGCAGACCGAAGCGCTCGAGCACATGGCGGCCAGAATGCCAGAGCTCGGGCGTGTTTTCTTGCAGGCGGAAAGCGAGGTAGCCGCCATTAACATGGTTTATGGCGCCGCCTGCGCCGGTGTGCGAGTGATGTCATCCTCCTCCAGCCCGGGCGTGAGCCTGATGATGGAGGGGCTTTCGTACATCGCCGGCTCAGAAGTGCCGGTAGTGCTGGTCGATATCATGCGCGGCGGGCCGGGCCTGGGGAATATTGCGCCCTCCCAAGGGGATTACAACCAGATTGTTAAAGGCGGGGGGCATGGGGATTATCGCCCGATCGTGCTCGCCCCAGCTACTGTTCAGGAGCTGATCGACCTCACCGTCGAAGCCTTCGACCTGGCCGAGAAATACCGCACTATCGTCGTCATCCTGGCGGATGGAAGCCTCGGCCAGATGATGGAGCCCGCGGAGCTGCCCCCAATGCGGGAGGTACGAAAATTTGACCAACGCCCGGATTGGGCACTGACGGGCGCCGCTGGGCGCGACCCTAATGTCATCTCTTCGATCTACATCGATCCCAATGAAGAAGAAGTCTTCAACCTGAAGCTGGTCGAAAAGCAGAAGGCCATCGAAGCCCACGAGGTGCGCTACAAGTCTTTGGTCGTGGAAGACGCCGAAATCGGTGTTGTAGCTTTCGGCACGGCAGGCCGCATCGCCCAATCCTCGATCCGACAGGCTCGGGATGAGGGCATTAAGGTCGGATTATTCCGCCCCATCTCGCTCTATCCCTTCCCGTATCGTGAGCTCAGAGAGGCCACCGAGAATCTGAAGCGCATCCTGGTGGTGGAGATGAATGGAGGGCAGATGGTTGAAGATGTGCGCCTCGCCCTCGAGGGCGCCGTCCCGGTCGATTTTTATGGCCGAATGGGGGGCGTGGTCCCGCTGCCAGACGAGGTCCTAGAGCAAATCCGCCAGGTGCACCATTCCCTGGCCGAGCCCGCTTAAGGAGAGAGCCCATGACCGATACGGAAGGCATGGTTGAATCCCTGATTTACACCAAACCCAGGAGCTTGACGCCCACCGGAACGCACTATTGCCCGGGCTGCACCCATGGCATCGCCCACAGGCTTATCGCCGAGGTCATCGATGAGATGGGCGTGCGAGAGAAGACCATCGGGGTGGCTCCTGTCGGGTGCGCGGTCTTTGCCTATCAGTATTTCAATATGGACTTCGCCGAGGCGGCCCACGGCCGGGCGCCAGCGATGGCCACCGGCCTGAAGCGTGTGAGCCCCGATCGGGTTGTTTTCACCTACCAGGGTGATGGGGACCTGGCCTCCATTGGTGCGGCCGAGATCTTGCATGCCGCCGGCCGGGGCGAGAACATCACGGTCATTTTCATCAACAATGCCATCTATGGCATGACAGGCGGTCAGATGGCCCCCACGACGCTGCCGGGACAGCGTACCACCTCAACACCCGTCGGTCGGGATATCGAGATGCATGGATTTCCACTCAAAATGTGCGAGATTCTGGCTCAACTCGATGGTGCCGCGTACATCGTCCGCCGGAGCCTGCACGATCCAGCCCACATTCGCAAGGCCAAGAAGGCCATCCGGCAAGCTTTCGAGGCCCAATCACAAGGGTTGGGCTTCTCGATGGTGGAATTGCTCTCGAGCTGCCCCACCAATTGGGGTGTCAGCCCGGGAGATGCTCTGAAATGGATCGAGGACCATATGGTCCCGGTCTTTCCGCTTGGGGATTATAAGGTCCATCCGGCCATACAGAATGGCCGCAAGTCCTGACGGGGAGGAGCCATGCAAACCGAAATCATCATATCGGGTTTTGGCGGGCAGGGCGCCCTCTTCGCAGGGCAGTTGCTGGCCTACACTGCACTCGATAATGACCTGCACGTGACCTGGTTCCCCTCCTATGGCCCAGAGATGCGAGGCGGAACGGCGCACTGCATCGTCATCATCGCGGAGGATGAAATCGGATCGCCCGTCGTGAAATACCCCACGGCGGCGATCGTGATGAACATCCCTTCTATGGAGCGGTACGAGCCCCTGGTGAAGCCAGGTGGATTGCTGGTGATCAATACCTCGCTCATCGACCGGGAGGCCATGCGGGAGGATATCAAAGTCATCCGCATCCCGGCCAATGATGTGGCCGAGGAGTTGGGGGATCGCCGGCTTGCCAATCTGGTGCTCACGGGTGCCCTGGTGGAATGGATGGACGTTCTAACTATCGAGCAAGTTGGGGAGGCGTTGCGCAAGCACATTCCCGAACACCGCAGGGATTTGCTGGAAGGGAACCTGAAGGCGCTCGAGCGCGGGCGGGCTTGCTGCCGCCAGGTGATGGAAGCGGCAGGCGCCTAGCGCTTGGAGGGCACAAGACTCGTAAGCCCGCCTCAATTGTGGAGGCGGGCTTTTGATTTGATGGGCACAGAAAGGGTTGGGCTTAGGTGAGCGCTCCGCCGCACTGCGGGCAATCCCGCAGATCGGAATCCACAAGGTATCCGCACGTTGGGCAGGCGCGGGGCTGGAGATCTCCCATCGGAGCGCCGCAGGCCACGCAATGCGGTTCGCCGACCGGGTTGGCCGTTCCGCAGTAGGCACAGCTAAGGCTGCGCAGGCGCTCCGAAAGCTCGTGCGAGAGACCGAGCGATTCAGTCGCCGCGCTCAAGGTCTGCCAGATTCGAGCCGTGAGCTGGAGCGAGGCCAGGTCTTGGGCCAGGTCGTCGAGGCGGCCCAAGAGGCTCATGGGCTGGCGCAGTGCGGCGAGCGCTGTCCATCCGAGGCTGGCGGCGACGCCGAGCCAATCTTGTTGACCGATGCGGACATGAATCCCATCGTCATGCTCAACGAGGTGTACGGTGATGGCAGTTCTGCCTCCTGAACGGGGCGCCTCTCGAGTCGCAATTTGGACCACGCGCTGCTTGCCGCGCCCCAACATGCGGGCACGGAAGTTCCCATGGTTGAATTCCGCCACGAGCGCTCTTCCGAGCTGCTCGGGCTTCACCGGGCCATAGAAAGTCTGCTGCTCAAACGTGTCTTTGATCAAGGGATTCGCCTTTGCGGTGGAGCTGAGTCGCTGTAGTATAATGCCACCTTGCGTCGGCGACAAAGGGAGGGTCCACCGTGCTGCGCCGTTTCGCTTGGATGGCGGTCATTATGCTGGCTGTCGGGTACACGCTCTTCCTTGGGGGAGAGGGTTTCGCTGCGCCAGTGTTGCAGGAGCCGACCGTCACGGGCACACCTGAAGGCCCGATGATTCTGGTGCCGGAGCAGGTAAACGTCCGCTTGGGGCCGAGCATCGAGTACGAAAAGGTGGGGGTTCTCGTCGCCGGGCAGCGGGCGCCGGCCTTGGGCCGTTCGCCCGGGGGCGAATGGATCCAGATCTTCTATCCGGGCGTGCCAGGCAATGTGGCTTGGGTCTATGCCCCTTTCGTAACCCTCGAAACGGGGCAGCGGCTACTGCCGATCATCGAACCGCCGCCGACGCCCACGCCGCGTGTCACCGCCACCATCGACCCCACGCTTGCGGCGCAATTCAATCTGGCCGAAGCCCCGCCAACCCGATTGCCCACCTTTACACCCGCAGCTGCGGTGGTGCAGCCAACTTTCGCCTTATCGACAGGAACCTCCCAAGGCGGCTTCCCGCCCATCCTGGCTATTCTCGGGCTGACCGCAGTGGGTCTGCTCGGGATGCTGATTTCCTTCCTGCGTGGCGGCTAACCGCCTGGAACCGTCTCAACGGCAGGCTTCCTATTCAGCGGGAGCGCCATGGTTCGATGTGCGGAAGGAGCCTCCGCGGTCGCAGGCAATCACTGCATGGGCAGGAGCGTTATGTCTATCTACACCTCCCACCACAAGGAATGTGGTGAAATGGGATGGCGGTGATCATGGGCCCAAGATAATCCGAATGGTGCCTTCTACCAACCTGCAAATTGCGGTGGAAGCCTCGCATACTTGACAGACCCTATGCGGGAAGTATAATTTGCCAACGGCCGGGGGCCTGGATCCAGACAGGCCCCTTCTCGCGGAGGTATGGATGAGTGACGAGATCGAGAAGCCGGAGATAGAGATCCCCGAGGAGCTTCAAGGGCAGGTGGCCATCACCACCCTCGATAAGATCTACAACTGGGGAAGGCGCAATTCCATATGGCCGATGATGTTTGGGCTCGCTTGCTGTGCGATCGAGATGATCTGCGTAGCGGCGAGCCGTTATGATTTCTCCCGCTTTGGCATGGAGGTAATGCGCCCCAGTCCCCGGCAATCCGACCTAATGATCGTGTCCGGGACTGTAACCAAGAAGATGATCCCCCAGATCGTACGGCTCTACAATCAGATGCCCGAACCCAAGTACGTGCTCGCTATGGGCGCCTGCGCATCGGGCGGGGGTCCATTCAAGGAAGGATATAACGTCGTCTCGGGCGTGGATAAGTTCATCCCTGTCGATGTATATGTTCCTGGCTGCCCGCCCACTCCACAAGCCCTGCTCCATGGCCTGATCAAGCTGCAGGAGAAGATCGATGCGCAATCGATCCGTAAGGTTCCCTGGTATGGTGCCGAGGCCTCTGAGCCCATCCCGGTGCCTATCCTCGGGCCTGATTTGATCGACCCTCGCGATCTGCCAAAAATCGAGACGCTCCCGGCTCGGGCCGGTGGGCCGCAGGGTCAGGCCGAGGCTTGAGGGCCGTTCTTCTCGGAAAGTAGATAGATGACTATGCCAGAACAGAAGCCAGCCGTCACGCTCGATGCAATCGAAGAGCGTTTTTCCGGTTTTGTGCGCAAGGACGACCGCCCTGGGTACGAGGGGGTGATGGTCGAAGCGAGCAAGCTGATCGAATTCGCCACCAGTTTGCGCGATGAGTATGGATACGATTATCTCTCATCCCTGACGGGGGTGGATTACCTGCCCGAGGGCAAGATGGAGGTGGTTTACCACGTCTATCGCAGCAGCGGTGGCCCCGGCCTGGTCTTCAAGGCGCAGACAGATCGGGAGAAGAGCATTCTCCCATCGCTCGTATCCGTGTACCCGGGCGCCGAGTTTCAGGAACGCGAGGCCTGGGACCTGCTCGGAATCCGCTTCGAGGACCATCCCGACCTGCGGCGCATTCTCCTGTGGGAAGGATTTCACGGTCACCCGCTGCGCAAGGATTGGTACGAGCCCTATTTCGAAGAGGATGCCAAGCCGTTCGGAAGCCGCTGGCCTGGCGGGCAGGTCACGCGGGTTGAAGATGGCATGCCCTTCGGCAAGAACGTGCAATATCCTCCGGATTTTTCTCCGGAAGGCTGGGTCCCAGAAGGCGAGGCGAGCCTTTACGCAGGCCTGGGCGCGCTGCAGCGGAAGAAAGGCGACAACGGACGCGGGCTGGAGACCGAGCACATCGTCGTCAACCTGGGACCACAGCACCCCTCCACCCATGGCGTCTTCCGCATGGTAGTAGAGCTCGATGGAGAAACGATTGCTGATCTGAAACCGGTGATGGGCTACCTGCATCGCAACCATGAGAAGATCGGCGAGCGCAACACCTTCATCATGAATATGCCCTTCACTGATCGGCTTGACTATATTTGCTCGATGAGCAACAACTTCGGCTATGCGCTGGCGGTCGAGAAGCTCATGGGTATCAAGCCGCCGGAGCGGGCCGAATATATCCGCGTGATCATGGCGGAGCTGACGCGTGTCGTCAACCATTTATGGGCGATCGGCTTCTTGCTGAACGATCTGGGCGCCTTCTTTACGCCTGCGCTGTATGCCATCAACGAGCGCGAGCTGATCCTGGACGTCTTCGAGGCCGTGTCGGGCTCACGTATGATGTGCAACTACTTCCGCTTCGGAGGGCTGGCGCGGGATCTGCCCGAGGATGCACTGGCGGTGGTGCGCGAATTGGCCTTCGAAAGGCTGCCCCGCAGGGTCGACGAGCTCGATCGCTACCTTACAGAAAACGAGATCGTGCGTGCCCGGGGTGAGGGCGTGGGCATTCTCACCGCGGAGCAGGCCATCGCCTATTCGGCCGCCGGGCCTGTGCTGCGGGCCTCGGGCGTGCCCTACGACGTCCGTAAAGCAGAGCCCTACTCCATCTACGACCGCTTCGAGTTCGATGTGGCCGTGCGCTACAACGGAGATGTCTACGACCGCTATCTCATCCGTCTGGACGAGATTCATCAGAGCATCCGCATCCTGCAGCAGGCCATAGAACAGATTCCCGGGGGCGAAATTCAAACGGGACGCCCGCAATATCAGGTTCGCGTCCCTGTGGGCGAGGCATATGGGCGTGTGGAGAACCCGAAGGGCGAGCTGGGCTTCTACGTCGTATCCAACGGCAAGCCGAACCCCTGGCGCTATCATATCCGCGCACCTTCGTTCATCAACCTGACGGCGATGGCCGAGATGTGCAAGGGACATAAGATTGCCGATGTCGTCGCCATTCTGGGCTCGATCGATATCGTGCTGGGTGAAACGGATCGCTGAACCGGCCAGTCCGGGGTGGCAACCGGAGAGTTGCATGTATGGGATTGGATTGATTAAAGGGCTGGGCGTCACGCTCAAGCATTTCGTCGAGACCTACGTTGAAGACCTGCGCTGGCTGGGGCGGGGTGGGCGCTACTACAGCGAAGAGGCGCTCAAGATCCGCCAGAGCACCAAGGCGCGCGGCATATTCACGGTCCAATATCCTGAAGAGAAACTTCCGGTGCCGGAAGAGTTCCGCTATATTCCCTTCCTTGTCTATGACATCCAGGAAGACGGGACACATGTGGACCGCTGCACTTCCTGCGGGATATGTGCCAAGGTTTGCCCGCCACAGTGCATCTGGATCGTTCGTTCGACTGACCCGGAGACCGGGCGGCCGATCCCCTCTCCGACTGAATTCTTCATCGACATCGACATCTGCATGAACTGCGGCCTTTGCGCCGAGTATTGTCCATTCGACGCCATCAAGATGGACCACGACTACGAGCTCGCCTCCTACGACCGCCACAGCGAGCATATCCTCAACAAAGAGCGGCTGAGCAAGTCGGCGAGCTACTACGCATCCATACGGCCCACGAATTACGCCCGGGAAGAGCAGGCTCGCGCCGAGAAGGAGGCTGCCAAGGCGGCGAAGAAAGGGGCTGGGTGAGCCGATAGGTAAAGGAGACGCTCCAGGCCCATGGTGCGAGTCGGCGCCGAAATCCTCTTTCCCATGCGGGTCGCAATTGAATTGCGTGACTTGCGGGGGAAGACGTGGGCAAGACTGATCGATCGTGTTTGCCAGGCTGAAGATGCATCCATCGAACACTTGGCGTTCAGCCTGACTCTCGTTCGCCTGTGTAATTGCCTAACCTGTCATGCACATGCCTACCGCGCGCTGCGAGGATGCAGTTTCTGCGCGGCGCAAGCAATTCGACGCTTTCGAGGGAGTGATAAGGAATTGGTCGCACTCTTCCACAAAGCCGCCACAGAGGTGCAGGCCTATCTCGAAGATGGAGCCGAGCCAAGGAAGGAAAAACTCTAATGAGTTCTCAACCGCAGGGGTCTCAAGATCCTACAGCCAACTTCCGTCACAGCATAGCCATCGCTTCAGGGAAGGGGGGCGTGGGCAAATCGACGGTTGCCGCCAATCTGGCGATCGCGCTGGCACAGATGGGCGATCGGGTTGGCCTTCTCGACGCCGACATCTATGGTCCTAACATACCCACGATGATGGGAGTGCATGAGCTGCCGCCGCCGGAGGACCAGAAACTGCTTCCGGCGGAGGCCTATGATGTGCGCCTGATGTCGATTGGGTTCCTGGTACCTCAAGGCCAGCCACTGATCTGGCGCGGGCCCATGCTGCACGGTGCCATCCGGCAATTTGTGCAGGATGTTCGCTGGGGTGACCTGGATTACCTCGTCGTGGATCTTCCACCCGGAACAGGCGATGCCCAGCTCAGCCTGGCGCAAACCATGCCGCTCTCCGGTGGACTGATCGTGACCCTCCCGCAGGCGGTTTCGGTCGAGGATGCCCGCCGCGGCCTGGAGATGTTCAGGACGATGGAAGTACCCATTTTGGGCGTAGTCGAGAACATGAGCTATCTGACTCTCCCGGATGGGGACAAGGTGGATATCTTTGGCCAGGGAGGTGGAGCTCGGCTGGCCGAGGAGGCAGGCGTCCCGTTTCTGGGCGCCATACCTATCGACCCCGAGGTGCGGGTCGGAGGGGATCAGGGCAAGCCCATCATGGTTTCGCAGCCCGACTCCCCTGCGGCTGTCGCCATCAGGAATATGGCCGAGGCCCTTCATTCCCGACTAGAGGGAGGCGAGGCTGGCGGGGTCGCTATCGAGATCGAAGATTAGCTCTATGGCCCAGGGGGTTGCCTAAAGCGGGTGCAGGCGCGAGGATGATGGGAAAACAAAGGGGTAGCTTAAGGCAAAGAGAGAGTACACGATGGCCAATGTGAAGGTAGTAACCAAGATCGCCGCTGTGCGATTTCAGCCGGTCGGTAAGCTATACCATTTCGAGGCCTCTGCTGTGGAGGACCTGAAGCCGGGAGATTACGTCATCGTCTCGACCTCGCGAGGCAGGGAGCTCGGCGAGGTCGTGCGCATCATGGATGGAGGCGAGGCGCCATCCGGCGGCGCGCATAAACCTATCGAACGCCGCGCCACGCCGCGAGACTTGGTGATGCGGCGGATGTGGGCCAACCGGGAAGTCGAGGAGATGATCGATTGCCGGGCGAAAGCGGCAGAGCTGGGCTATGAGGGCTTGAAGATCGTTGGCGCCGAATATTCCTTCGATGGATCCCGGCTGACCTTCAATTACAGCAGCGAGGGCGATGAGCGTCGTGATTTGGGCAAGCTGCAGCAAGCCATGCGGAAAGCCCATCGAGGGGTGAAGGTTGACTTCCGGCAAATCGGCCCGCGTGATGTGGCGAAAATCCTCCGCGGGATGGGCGCGTGTGGACTGGTGGAGCGCTGCTGCTCGAAGTTCCTGACAGAGTTCAGCCCCATTTCGATCCGGATGGCCAAAGCGCAGGGTATATCGCTCAACCCCCAAGAGATCACCGGGATGTGTGGACGGCTGCGGTGTTGCCTGCTCTATGAGTATGAGCAATACGTGCAGGCCCGGAAAGAATTGCCGAAGCGCAAGAAGCGCGTGATCACACCTCGGGGGGAAGGCAAGGTGGCCGAGGTGCTGCCGCTGAAGCAAGCCGTGATCGTGCAATTAGAGGACGGTCGCCGGGCGGAATTTCTGAAGCACGAGCTCCAACCCTATGAGGAGCTCAAGGCTCTGGAAAAGAAAGCCGGCCAACCCTGCAATCAACATGAGAACGGCGAATGTGACTGTGGAAAGGGTGGCAATGGCAACGACCGCTGAGGAGCGGAGCCCTAAGCGGGTGCTGGTGGTCATGGCCCATCCCGACGACCCCGAATTCTTCTGCGGTGGGACGATTGCGCGCTGGGCGGCTATGGGCAGGGAGGTTGTTTACTGTCTGCTCACGCGAGGAGATAAAGGTTCGGACGACGATCAGACACCGCCGGAAGCACTGGCTGAATTGCGGGAAAGGGAGCAGCGATCCGCGGCGGCGGTTCTGGGCGTGCAGGAGGTGATCTTTCTCCAGGAAGAGGATGGCTATGTGACCCCCGGCCTTGCGCTCCGTAAGGATGTGGTTCGCGTCATTCGCAAGGTCCGGCCGGATGTGGTCGTGACCAGCGATCCCACAAATTTCTTCCCCAGCAACCGCTATATCAACCATGCGGACCACCGCGCCGCAGGTCAGGTTACCCTGGACGCGGTTTATCCGGCAGCTCGCTCCGCCCTCTACTTCCCGGAGCTTCTCCAGGAGGAGGGTCTGGCTCCGCACAAAGTGCGGGAGGTCTATGTCGCGGGCGCACAACACCCGAACGTAGCCGTCGACGTGACCGAATTCATGGATCGAAAGCTCGATGCGCTCCGAGAGCATAGGAGCCAAATCAAGGATAAGGAAGGTCTGATCGAGAGGCTGCAGCGGGCCTTGCTCGACCCGGATAGCCCCCCGGACGAACCCCGATACGTGGAGCACTTCCGCCGGATCGAATTACGCTAGGCAAAAGGCGATGGACTTCACGGCGTTTCTCCGACAAGCCAATTCTCTTGAAGATTACCTGCGCCGCTGGCGCAGGGATTTCCATATGCACCCCGAATTGGGCTTCCAGGAACACCGCAGTAGTGAGATCATCGCCGCAGCCCTCAAAGGCTGGGGATATGAGGTCCGGCAAGGCATTGCCGAGACGGGCGTGCTGGGCTATCTCGAAGGAGGGCAAGAGGGCCGCACAATCATGCTCCGCCTCGATATGGATGCGCTGCCCATCCAGGAAGACTCCAACGTTGCCTATGCCTCGAAGCATGAAGGCATCATGCATGCCTGTGGCCATGACGGCCATATGGCCATCGGATTGGGGGTGGCGAAGTTGCTGGCCGATTCGCACGACTCGATCCCTGGCCATCTGTTGCTGGTCTTCCAGCCTGCCGAGGAGGGGCTAGGCGGAGCGGAGAGAATGCTGGCTGAAAGGGCCTTGCAGATCTGGCCCCCAGAGCGCGCCCTGGGATTGCACCTTTGGAATGAGAAGCCAGTGGGCTGGCTGGGGTTGACGCCCGGGCCGGTGATGGCGGGCGCCGATCGCCTCGAGATCATCTTGCAGGGCCAGGGCGGGCATGCCGCCATGCCCCACAAGACCCGCGATCCTATCCCGGCCGCCGCCCAGGTGATTGCCGGGCTGCAATCCATCGTGGCGCGGAATGTGGATCCGCTGGCCTCGGCAGTTCTGACCATCGGCGTGGTCCAGGGCGGCACAGCCTTTAATATTATCCCCGAAAGAGTTCGTCTGGAGGGCACCGTGCGGACGTTCGATGCGCAGACGAGGGAGGTGGTTCTTCGTCGGGCGCGTGAGATGGCCCTCCAGCAGGCCGAGGCCTTCGGTTGCCAAGCGGAGATCGAGGTGGAGCCCATAACGCCGCCGCTCGTGAATGATCCTGAGGTCACCCGCTTGGCAACGGAGATTGCCCGTGAGCTCTTCCCTGACTGGATCTTGGATCCAGAATTTCGCGTGATGGGGTCGGAGGACATGGCTTTCTTCTTGCGAGAGGTGCCAGGCGTCTATCTGTTCCTCGGCTCATCAAACCCGGAGAAAGGCCTGGTCTCATCCCATCATACGCCCACGTTCGACTTCGACGAGCAGGTCCTTCCCGCCGCGACCGCCCTGGTTGCGTCGGTGGCCACCGCGCTGATGAACCCGGAGCCATGATACTACCGAGCGATGTCTTTCGCCGCCGGGGTTCGATGGGCTGGATGGCTCTTGGAGATCTTCCGCTTGATCTGGGCGCAGGAGGCGGGAGCCTTAGCGGCCGCATTCTCGAAACCACCGATCTCTCCCGCCCGCCCGTGGTGCTCATGATGGGAAATGAGATGCCAGAGCGAGCGTCGGATCTGCTGGCCGAATTGGAGATCCTGTTCGACGTCGAGGTCGGCAAGGTGGATATAACGCAGACGGCGACGGACGAGATTCGCCGGATCTGGCTGGAGGCAGGTGTGCTGATCCTACTTGGTGGGGACCCATATGCATGGAAGGCTTGGATCGGCGAGCAGCTGTTCCAGGGTATTCCCCAAGAAGTGTTGGCCGAAGACTGCTTGCTTCTGACGCTTGGGCCTCCGGCAGCCGCCTTGGGAACCTGGTGGTACGATGCCTCCGAGGAGCGGTTGGCGCGCGGCCTTGGTTGGCTGCTGGGGGCCATCGTCGTCCTTGGAGAGTGGGATCCCGGGCTTCTCGAAGCAGTCCGTGATCATCTAGAAGATCAGGAGGGAGGGTATGCCGTCGGCCTACGGCCAGGCGCACTGCTGGCGCTCGGCCCCGATGGCGAGGTCGAATCCTGGGGCGATCGAGCGCCGGTGTTGCTCTTTGGAAGGGGGTGGGAGGGGTTATGAGCGGCGGCAACGGATTCAATCCGCATCTCATGTTTCGTGGCGCGCCGGAACGCGTGATCTCACTAGTCCCTTCCGTTACGGAATCGCTGATTGAATTAGGCGCCAGCGGCAGTCTGGTGGGCGTGACAAATTACTGCCCTATGCCTGAGGCAGGCCAGGAAATCATCCGGGTCGGAGGGACCCGTAATCCAGATGTGGATCGCATCCTTGGGCTGAAGCCCGATCTTGTGATCGCCAATCAGGAGGAGAACAGCCGGGAGGCCGTTGCCGCTATGGAAGAGGCTGGCCTGAACATCTGGCTGACCTTCCCGCAGACCGTCGAGCAGGCCCTGGACATACTCTGGGCGATGGCCCGCTTGTTCCATGTGGAGGCCGTCGCCGCCCCCAAATTGCTCTGGCTGGAGCGAAGCTTGGAATGGGCGGGAAGGGCTTTGGAGAATAGTGTGAGCAGCCGCGTCTTCGTGCCGATCTGGCGCGGCGAGCATCCTCGTGCAGGCCAATGGTGGATGACATTTAATAAGAACACCTACTGCCACTCGGTCCTGGAGGTCTGTGGCGGCGCGAACATCTTTGCCGGCCGGCTGCGCCGCTATCCGCTGGATGCGGATTTGGGACTCACCGAGGCGGAGGCACACGGGGACCGCGACCTGCGCTACCCGCGTGTCTTGCCCGACGAGATACGGAAGCTTGCGCCGGAGATCATTTTGCTGCCGGATGAGCCCTTTCCATGGGATCCGGATTCGGTCGAGGAAATCAAGGAATTACTGCGAGATACCCCGGCCATCGAACACAATCGGATCCACATCATCGACGGTCGCTGGATAACCTGGCATGGCATCCACCTGGCGAAGGCGTTGGCCGAGCTTCCGGCCGTTTTGCAGCCGCTCCCGGCGGGTGGAGATACATAGGATGGAATGCTCGGAATGCCCAGCGAGCAGGCAAGGGGAGCCTGCTTGGGTGTGTTCCTTGATCATTTCAGGCCATTTCGTGCGATCGACCAGGAGGTGAAGCGATGGAGGCCAAATTACTCTATCTTTCCCACACGGATGTCGAGGCGGTGGGTTTAGAGATCGGACGCATCATCGAGCTGCTGGAGGAGGCCTTCCGTGAGAAGGGCGAGGGGCGGGTCGAGATACCTCCCAAGCCCGGCATCCACACCCAACCCGATGCGTTCATCCACGCCATGCCGGCCTACATTCCGGCTATGCAATCAGCGGGCATTAAGTGGGTGAGCGGCTATCCTGAGAACCCCAAGCGCGGCCTGCCCTACATCACGGGATTGCTGATTCTGAACGATGTCGAAACAGGGCTGCCGTACGCTGTCATGGATTGCGTCTGGATCACGGCCTACCGAACAGGTGCTGCGACCGCGTTGGCCGCCAAGTACCTCGCCCGGCCAGAGAGCAAGACCGTTGGCATCCTGGCCTGCGGTGTGCAGGGACGCACGAATCTGAAGGCGCTCCATGCGCTCTTCCCCATCGAGCGCGTCTACGCCTACGACATCCTTCCCGAGGCCCAAACCCGCTACATCGAAGAGATGCGGGCCGAGCTTGGATTGGAGATTATCGGCGTTGAGGAGCCCAAGGCGGCTGTAGTCGAGAGCGATCTCGTGGTTACGTCCGGGCCGATCCTGAAGCACCCGGAGCCTACGATCGAAGCGGGCTGGCTGAAACCGGGCGCATTTGGCAGTGCCGTGGACTTCGATAGCTACTGGTCGCCCGCGGCAATGGCCGAAATCGACAAGATTAGCACGGACGATATGGATCAATTCCGTTACTACCGGACTGTGGGCTATTTCCAGAATTCGCCGGACCCGTACGCCGATCTGGGTGAAATTGTGGCGGGAAAGGTTCCCGGCCGCGAGCGCGAGGACGAGCGCATCCTGGCGATGAACCTGGGTCTGGCCATCGATGACATGGCCGTGGCTCCCGAGATCTACCGTCGGGCGCGTGAGGTGGGGATTGGCACATGGGTTCAACTCTAGCTCGGTTTGGACCCTAGCGTAGCTGAAGGGAGAGCGGGATGCAGACATGTGCCCGCGCCATCGCTGGATTGCTGATCGCGGTCTTTGTGCCTTTGGCGGTTGTCGCCCTGTTTCTCGGCAGCCTTCAGGGATTCCTATTGGATGCGAAAGGGATCCAGGCCCGGCTGTGGGAGGCAGGCTTCTACGAGCAGGTACCCGCAGCGACGGTGGGAGAAATTGGCGCTGCACTGGCAGAGGATCCCTGTGGACTATTGAACGAAGCATGTGAAAGCGGCATGGGGGCGGCTCTGGAGGCGGTTCCCAGGGCATCCTGGGAGCGGCTCCTGACTCAAGTCATAACGCCTGCCTGGCTGCAGGCCCAGGTCGAGCCCAACATGGCGGCGCTGATAACGGCGGTGCTCGAAGGCAATCCGGCGGGATCTCTGCGGATTTCCTTGGTTGAACCGAAGCAAATCCTGGCCCAGGATCTGGGTGTGGATCTCATTGGGGAAGTCTTGGCCACACTGCCCGCATGCACCCAGCGCCAACTGCTTGAGCTGGCGCTGGTGATGCAGCAAGGGGGCGAAGTGGGAGCGTTGCTTGTGTGCCAGCCGCCGCCGGAGATCATAGCCCAGGTGGAACCGCTGGTGCGATCCGCTCTGGCGGATGGGATCGATGGCGTGCCGGATGTGATGGAGTTCGATCTGGCGGGCCTGGCCGGTGCTGCTGATGCGCTTGAGCGGCCCCTGCGGCTCTTCCGGCTGGGTGTGGTGGTATCGGTTGGAGGCGCGCTTGCGGTCCTCTTGCTTATCGGTTTGCTGGCGGTGCGTTCCTGGAAGGATGCGCTTATCTGGTGGGGTCTTCCTGTGCTCTTGGCGGGTGTGAGCGCATGGACGCTGGCCATGGCAGGCCCGCCGACCATCGGTCTTGTACTTGAGGGGACACTCACCGCCGGTGCTGCCCATCCGCTGCCATCGGTGGCCATTCCGCTGATCAGGGAAATGCTGCAAATCCTGATCGAGGCCTCTATGAGGTCGATGCGGACCTGGGCGATCTTCGCCGCGGGTGCTGGAGCAGCGATGTTGATCCTCTCCCGCTTTGTAGGATCGCGTGAGGGCAGGCTGTGGGATCCGCTTCCCCGCGATTGAGAGCGCATAAGGAGCAAGATGGTCCCAGAACTCCGAAAGATATGCCTGATCGTATTGGCAACCTGCCTGGCGGGGGCGCTGCTGGGCGCCGGTTTAGACTTGGGACCGGCCTACGGCTTCTTGCCCGAAAGCTAGGGGTTTCACACTTTTCACGGGTGAGTGCTGTTGACGAGGCACCCATCCTTCAGGAGATCGGGATGTCCGAGAAGACAGATGGGGCGCATGGGGAGGTACGGGCGACTTCGGGGCGAGAGATCCGCCTGACCAGCCTGTCCTCCTGCGCGGGTTGAGCGTCCAAGTTAAGCGCTGAGGCGCTGGCGCACGTGCTGCGCCCCCTTCAGGAGATCTTCGATCCGGAGAGCTACCCCGACCTGTTGGTCGGGCTCGGCCAGCCGGATGACGCAGCCGTTTGGCGGCTGGATGATGCGCGCTCGCTGGCGGTGACGATTGATTTCTTCACGCCGGTAGTGGATGACCCCTTCGATTATGGACGCATCGCTGCAGCAAACGCTCTCTCGGATCTCTACGCCATGGGCGCGCGCCCCTTGCTGGCGTTGAACGTATTGGCGATTCCGCCGGCACTGCCAGCTTCCGTGGCTATGGAGATCATGCGAGGGGGTGCGCTGAAGGTGCGTGAAGCCGGCGCTGTGCTTGCTGGTGGTCATAGCATTCATGACGAGGAGCCGAAGTATGGACTGGTCGCCGTCGGCATGGTGCCGACGGAGCGCATCATGACCAAAGCTGGCGCCCGTCCTGGCGATGTGCTGGTGCTGACCAAACCGCTGGGCACCGGCGTCATAGCTACGGCGCTGAAGAGGCAGGCCGCGCGCGACGAAGACGTTGCCCAGGCGGTGGATTGGATGGCGCGTCTCAACGCCGCAGCCGCCGCTTTGGCGCTCTCCCACAAAGTGCGGGGCGCAACGGATGTCACTGGCTTCAGCCTGCTCGGGCACGCCAGCGAGATGGCTGCCGCCTCGGGTGTGCGGATCCGCTTCCACCTGCCGGCGATCCCTTTCTTCCAGAGTGCCCGCCGCTACGCTGAGGGGGCCCATTTCCCCGGAGGCAGCGCAGATAATCGCCTCTATTTCGGCCCCAAGGTCCACTTCGACGATGGGATTGACGAATACAACCAGATGCTGCTCTTTGATGCGCAGACCTCGGGGGGCTTGCTGCTGGCTGTGCCTCCCTCTCAGGTCGAATCCATGTTCGCGGATGCCGCCAAGGTGGATCAGCCAATCTGGGCCGTGGGGGCCGTGGAAGAGGGTGAGGGGGTCCATGTGAGCCGGGATCCGCTGGCGGCGCCGCCAGGGCCGAGGGAGGCGCTCTGGTTTGCTGATGCGTGATTCGCAGGCGGGCCGGTATGGACCAGAGCGGGCCGCGAATCTAGGCCCATAAACTCATGAAGGAGGAAGGGTGGCCAAAGTAACCATCATTGGCGCCGGGCAGACGGGTGCAACGACCGCGCATTTCCTGGCGATGCGCGAGATCGCGGATCTCGTTCTTGTCGATATCGTGGAGGGTATGCCGCAAGGAAAAGGGCTGGATTTGCTCGAAGCCATGCCGGTCCTTGGGGCCGATACACATATCGTGGGCGCTAATGAGTACCAGCCTACGGCAGGCTCGGACATCGTAGTGCTTACCGCGGGTCTTCCACGCAAGCCCGGGATGAGCCGGGATGACCTACTAGAAGCCAACACTCGAATCGTCCGCAGCGTGGTGGTAAGCGCGCTCGAGGTTTCTCCGGATGCCATTTTCATCATTCTGACCAATCCCCTGGATGCCATGAGTTACTTGGCCATGAAGGTAGGCAGTCTGCCGCGTGAACGCGTGATCGGGCAGGCGGGCATCCTGGACTCGGCGCGAATGCGGGCGTTCGTCGCCATGGAGTTGGGAGTGAGCGTGCAGAATGTACACTGCTATGTGCTGGGCGGACATGGTGACGATATGGTGCCTTTAACACGCCATTCAAATGTCGCTGGGGTGCAGCTTAACGAGATTCTGCCGCCGGACCGTCTGGCTGCCATCGTTGAACGGACCCGCAAAGGCGGCGGTGAAATCGTTTCGCTGCTGAAGACGGGCAGCGCCTTTTATGCCCCTGCCGCGGCGTTGGCGCAGATGGTGGAAGCCATCCTGGGCGACCGGCATCTCATCGTGCCGGCCTCCGTATATCTGCAGGGCGAGTATGGACAGGATGGGATCTTCTTTGGCGTTCCGGCCCAGTTGGGGCGAGGCGGGCTCGAAAAAGTCATCGAGTATGCCCTGAGCGAAGAGGAGCAGAAGGCGCTCGAGGCCTCGGCGGCGCACGTCCGCGAGACAATCGAGGCGCTGAAGATATAGCCAAGGCTGCCTTTTTATGCAAACGCGCAGGCAAGAAATGGCCTGCGCGTGTCGGTTTCAGGAAGGGGCGAGGTTATTGGGGTGTCGCTGTGGCTCCTGGCACGGCGCCTGACCAAGTAAAATCGCGCTTAATGCTTTGCGCCCCGCCGTTGACGTAGATGGGTTCGCTCTCGGCGTTGACCCCTATCTGACGCACGACCTGCACCCACCAGCGCATCACATGGGGGATGGCTTCCGCGGGCCGGAAATCCACTGGAACGATGTATTTGGTGTCCTTGACATAGCCCAGAATCCTGCGGGTACCGCTGCCCTCGGTGATGTCTTCCACTGTGACCCGGTAGTATTCACTTTCGCGCAGATCACCCACCGCGGCCCACTGGAGCGTCACAGTGTCATTGGCGAGCGTGAAGGCTGCGCCATCCTGAGGAAGGAGCAGGTTGGGGGCCGGGTAGGGAGGCGGCGGCGTTGGGGTCGGCGACGGCCCGGGCGTGGGGTTGCGCTCGCACAACGGGATGATCAGCACCTGGCCCACGAAGACCGTCTCGCTGGGGAGCCCGTTGAAATCCATGATGGCGCGGGGATTGACGTTATAGTTGGCGGCAATGAAGCCCAGCGTGTCGTTGGCCGCGACGGTGTAGGGAAGGGTCTCACAGGCCGCGCGGGTGGCTTCCTCCGGAGGCAGCGTGGAGGTGGGCTCGGGTGAGGGCGTGGGCGTGGGCTGAGGCAGGTAGAGCCGTTGTCCCACAGTTAGAATGCTCTCGCTGTTCAGCCCGGGATTGAGCTGCAAGATCGATTGAATGGAGACATCATAGCGCACGGCGATGGCGCCCAGCGTGTCATTCACGTCCACGATGTACTCGAGGGTGGGTAGCGGCGTGGGCGTGGGAATGGGCGTATCGGTCGGCGTGGGTTGCGGTGTGAGCGTTTCGGTGGGCGTGAGCGTGGCCGTGACCACCGCTTCGGCGACTGCGTCGGGGCCCAGGGTGCGGGTGGCGAGGTAGGTCAACCCGACCGCCAGGACGGTGAAGAAACCCAGGATGCCCAAGGCGGCAGGGAGTGAAAGCACCACTTGGCCGCGGGTGCTCCGTGTGGCCTTGCGACTGCCTGCCTGCAAAGACGCGCCGCAAACAGGGCAGGTTTTTGCTCCAGCGGTAACCCGCGTGCCGCAGGTTGGGCATAGCGCGGATCCTTCGGCCTGGCTCTTAGTTTGATCTGCCATGAACAGGCGTTCTCCCGTTCCGTAGGATAGGCGGCCGCATTATACCAGCCAAAAGCAGGCGCCCAAAGCTGGTATTGGTGAGAAATCGGTATACGGTCTAGCTAGGGGCGCTCGTTTTCCAAGCCCAGGCCCAACAGGGCCTCGATCGGGCGCATGGCCTGGATGACGTGCTCGACGTGCTCCCATAGATCGATGCCCAAATCTGCTGCGCCGCGTTCAATCTGATCGCGATCGACAGCGGCGGCGAAGTGCGCATCTCGCCATTTCTTCTTAACGGACTTAACCTTCAGGTCCTGCAGCGAGCGCGAGGGGCGAACCAGGGCAGTGGCGATAATCAGGCCGGTCAATTCGTCGCAGGCGTAGAGGACCTTTTCCATCAGGGTCTCTCTGGGAACGCCGGTATGGTCCGCGTGGCTCAGAATGGCGCGGACGATGGTTTCAGGCACGCCACGCTCACGCAGCAGGGGCGCACCCTTCTGGGGGTGGGAGTCCATAGAGGGGTGGATTTCCCAGTCGAAATCGTGTAGGAGGCCGGTGAGGCCCCAGAGATCGGCGTCTTCGCCGAAGTGCAGCGCGTAGTGCCGCATGCTCGCTTCCACAGCCAGCATGTGGCGTTTTAGGTTGGGATTCTGGATAAACTCGTCCAGGATCGCGAGTGCTTGGCTTCGGTCCATCCCGAGAGGCCTTTCTAGCTGCGCAAAGTGGCTGCCGGGCCGGATATCCTAAGCCAGCCCGCGTCCCAGAAGGCCCGCAGCGTGGCGGCAGCCTCACGCAGCTTCCAGAAGGGTTCCGCGCGATAGGTGCGGCGATCGGCTTCCACGCCGTGAGCTTGGATGCCGAGAGCCTCACAAAGCAGGAGGGCGCGGGGCAGATGGAAGCGTTGGGTGACGATGATCAGCCGGCTTGTACCGGATTGCTTGGCGGCGTTGATGCAGCTGCTGAGCGTGCGGTCGCCAGCCCGGTCGAGTATCAGCGCCGAAGCAGGCACTCCCATGCGCATAGCCATCCTGGCCATGGCTTCGGCTTCCACATCTCCGCGATCCGAGGCAGCGCCGCTCATGATTAGGGTCCGGGCTTTTCCGGCGTGATAGAGCTCGACTGCTGTGGCAACCCTGTCCGACAGGACGGCGGTCGGCGAGCCGTCCCGGCGCAAACCCGCGCCCAGGACCAACGCATAGGAGGCCGCGGGGGCCCCATTCACGGTAGAGATGCGGGCCTCCAGCTGACGTTGCAGAAGCCACCGGGGCAGAGTCAGCAGGAGCAGGGCGAATGCGAGCAAGGAAACTGGGAGTGACCAGGACATGCGCAAAAGGATCGACACCCATCGATTATACCAAACCCGCGGGTGCGGGCTATCCGCCTGGCGGCTGATATCCTGGGCTCGGCGCGCCGCGGTTGACAGCACATGCCAGGCGTGATAGCATCCCCATAAGTTCAGATAGATTATATTAATCCGAGGAAATGGAATAGTGCCAGAAAGGGATGGCGGGGATGGAGTTTCGCTCTGAATTGCTCACCTATCTCGCGAGGCGCGCCGCCGAAGGCGAGCGCAAGCTCCCGCCCATGGCTGATGTCGCCGCGGAGCTTGGCATCAGTGTTAGCAAGCTGCGCGAGCAATTGCAGGTAGCGCGAGCACTGGGGTGGGTCGTTGTGCGTCCTCACACCGGGATGCAGATCCAACCACCCTCGCCAGCCCGCGCCCTCAGCCTGACCATGCGGTATGCTCTGGCGCTCGATCGCACGGTCTTCGACCAGATTGAAGAGTTGCGCGAATACATCGAGGCCAGCTATTGGATTCCAGCCGCACAGGCGCTCACCGAGGCCGACAAGCAGCAGCTTGAAGCGCTGCTCAACCGTGCCTGGGGGCTGCTTCGCGATGAACCTCCGCAGATTCCCCATCGAGAACATCGGGATTTGCATCTGGCCATCTACGCCAGGCTCGAGAACAGCTTTGTGCGCGGCTTCCTGGAGGCCTATTGGGATGCCTATGAAATCGTGGGTTTGAATGTCTACGCCGACTACGCCTACCTGGAGAACGTCTGGCGACAGCACGAACGCATGGTGGAGGGCATCTTGGAAGGCGACTATCAGGCGGGCTATCGGGCTCTCCTGGATCATTTCGAGATTCTGCACCGTCGGCCGGGAGAATCACTCTTCGCAACCAAGAGCAGGCCGGTGGATGCTGCAATGGAAGGCAAAGCTAGAAGGGAGCAGGAACGGGCATGACGAATAAGCAAGGTCCACAAGCCGCCGAGGCCATCCCCCATCGAGAGCGCATCGTGAACGATCTCTCGATGGTTGTGGCGACCGTGAATGGCTCAGGTAGCCAGACTTCGAATACCGCCTTGATCCGGGCCATCTTCCGCATGGGGATACCAGTAAGCGGCAAGAATCTCTTCCCCTCCAATATCCAGGGGATGCCAACTTGGTTTACCATCCGGGCCAGCTCGGAGGGTTTCACTGCGAGGCGGGAGACGATCGAGGTGCTGGTGGCGATGAACATCGCAACTTTCGAGGAGGATCTGGCAAGCTTGGTCGAAGGCGGTGTCTGCTTTTACCCTGACCATTTTTCGGCACCAGAGACCCGACCGGACGTAATCTACTATCCGATGCCGGTGCGAAGCGTTATCAAGCAAGTCAATCCTCCCCGGAAATTAAGAGATTACATGGTCAACATGGTCTATGTGGGCGTGGTTTCACAGATGCTGGGCATCGATCTGCAGGAGATCCGGGGAGCCCTGGAGACGCACTTCCGCGGCCGGGAGAAGCCAGTCCAGCTCAATATGCAAGTGGTGGAGGCATCCGCCACCTGGGCGCTGGAGAATCTGGAAAAGCGCGATTCTTACTTCATCGAGCGCGACAACCAGACCAGGGGAATGATCCTGATTGATGGCAACACCGCCGCCGCGTTGGGGGCCATCTATGGGGGCGTGACCTTCGCCGCCTGGTATCCCATCACGCCCGCATCAAGCCTGGCTGAGGCCCTCCAGACCTATCTGCCGCGGCTCCGCAAGGAGCCGGACACCGGCAAGGCGACCTATGCAATCGTGCAATCCGAGGATGAACTCGCCGCCATTGGTATGGCGGTCGGGGCTGGCTGGGCAGGCGCTCGGGCGATGACCTCCACGTCTGGTCCGGGCTTATCGCTCATGGCAGAATTCTCGGGGCTGGCCTATTTCGCCGAAGTGCCTGTCGTCGTGTGGGATGTGCAGCGCATGGGCCCGAGCACAGGTTTGCCGACACGCACATCTCAGGGAGACGTACTCTTCGTCCGCTTTCTAGGGCACGGCGACACCAGCCAAGTCATGCTCATCCCTGGAAACATCGAAGAGTGTTTCGAATTCGGCTGGCGGGCCTTCGATCTCGCCGATCGACTGCAGACACCCATCTTTGTGCTTAGCGATCTGGATCTGGGCATGAATATGTGGATGTCACGGCCCTTCCAATACCCCTCAGAGCCGATTGACCGTGGCAAGATCCTCAGCGCGGAACAGTTGGAGCAGGTCCAGGAATTTGCCCGTTACCGGGATGTGGATGGGGATGGCATTCCCTACCGGACGCTGCCAGGCACTGATCATCCCAAGGCGGCCTGTTTCACGCGAGGGTCGGGGCACGACGATCGTGCCGAGTATAGCGAGCGGCCGGAGGACTACGAGGCCATCATGCAGCGCATTGCCCGGAAGATGGAAACCGCCCGGGCGCTGCTCCCCAAAGCGGTGATCGAGAGGATGAAAGGGGCCGAAATCGGCCTGATCGCCTATGGCTCAACCGACTCGGCTGTCCGCGAGGCGCAGGCGCGATTGCTGGACGCCGGCGTGAAGACGAACTACCTGCGTTTACGGGCCATCCCTTTTGGCCCAGAGGTGAAGAACTTCATCAGCCAGCACGAACGCGTGTATGTGATTGAAATGAACACGGATGGCCAGATGCGAATGCTGCTGCAACTCGAAGTTCCGGAGCATGCCACGCGGCTGCATTCGCTGACTCACAACAATGGCCTTCCGCTTTCGGCACGCTGGATCACGGAGCGGGTGCTTGAGGTAGAGGAGGTTTGATATGGCGACCCAGACAGAAACGAAACCCGCGCGCCCCGGCAATGGCAACTTGATCGGATTGCGCAAATCGGACTATCGCGGCGGAAAAAGCACGCTCTGCCAGGGATGCGGCCATAGCTCCATCGCCAGCCAGATTATCGCCGCCAGCTATGAGATGTCGATCCCGCCGGAGCGCATCATCAAACTCTCCGGCATTGGCTGCTCGAGCAAGAGCCCGGCCTATTTCCTGAACCGGTCGCATGGGTTCAACGGCCTGCACGGACGCATGCCCACCATCGCCACGGGCGCGATCATGGCCAATCATGGTCTTAAAGCCATCGGCGTTTCGGGTGATGGTGATACCGCCAGCATCGGTCTCAGCCATTTCATCCATCTCGTGCGGCGAAATGTGCCCATGACCTACATCGTCGAGAACAATGGAGTCTATGGCCTGACCAAGGGTCAATTCTCCGCGACCGCAGATAAAGGGCAGGAGCTCAAGAGTGCCGGCATCAACCCCTTCATGCCAGTAGACATCTGTATGGAAGCGCTGATTGCCAATGCCGGCTTCGTGGCGCGCTCCTTCGCCGGTGATCCCAAGCAGGTGAAAGAGCTGCTCAAGGCGGCGCTCAGCTATGACGGTACCGCTGTGCTCGATATCATCAGCCCATGCGTCACTTTCAATAACCGGGATGAATCCACGAAGTCCTACGCGTGGGCCAGGGCGCACCAGGAGCCGTTGCACGATGTAACCTGGGTTCCCAAACGGGAGGAAATCCAGGTGGAGTATGACCCTGGGGACCGCATCGATGTGGAGATGCACGATGGCTCCCTGTTAGTGCTCAAGAAGCTTGAGCAAGACTACGATCCAACCGATCGCATGGCGGCCCTCAAGATGCTCGCAGAGACATCCTGCGGCGGTTATCTTGTGACC
The DNA here is from genome assembly GCA_964591485.1 of uncultured Anaerolineaceae bacterium. Classification (GTDB taxonomy): domain Bacteria; phylum Chloroflexota; class Anaerolineae; order Anaerolineales; family E44-bin32; genus E44-bin32. The sequence continues at coordinate 80,764 of CAZQDE010000001.1, forward strand.
GGGCTTATCTACATCGAGGATAACCGCCCGACGCTGACGGAAATCGAAAATCTCGTCGAGGACCCCTTGAGCGCACTAAATGAGGGCAAGATTCGCCCGCCGCGCGAGACGCTGGAGGCGCTGATCCAGACCTTTCAATAGCCTCGATTGGCCCCTCGCAATAGCCAAAGGGGGCTGTCCCAATAGGGCAGCTGGATTCCTTCTACGTGGAGACCGGAGGCTTGTCTCCGGTCTCGGGCTCGCGCCCGAGGTGCAGCCTCGGGCGTCCGGCTGTGTGCATGCCGGGAGACCCAGGGAAGGTGGAACCCATATCCTAATACATCCTCCGCGTGGAATATCTACGCATGATCGCCCGGCTCCGCCTCCGCATGGGGATCCCTTCGCCGCTTTGCAGGGGACAGGCATGTGCTGCGCGTCCTTGATATGCCATTAAGAGGCTGAGGGGCACTTCCGCCCTGCGAAGCTCCTCATTTCCCTCTCCCCCCTCTCGAGGCTGACCTCACGGTCTGTTGGGGCAGCTTCTTGCTGGTTGCATCTCTTGGCTTCGCGGCTACGCGCCTGGCAGGATTGGGCCTAGAAGCCAGCCTCCTCACAGTAGCTGCGTACGCAAGCTAGGTCCCCCCGGCGAGAGTCGACCCCGTCTCCTTGCCCGGCTGCAGAAGGGCCACATGGCAGCCGGGTCTAGAAACATTGTCGATTTTCATGTATCATATCTCGAAGGTGGAGGGCGTGGCGTGGACGAAATGTCCAGGCACGGGTGTGGAGCCGGGGGGCAGGATGAATTTGCTGGCATCGCCTGAGTTCAGGGAATTCGCGGAGCGGCTTGCGCAGGGGATCGTGGCAGTCGTGGGTCCTCACTGCGAAGTCGTTGTGCATGATTTGAGGACACCTGAGCATTCGGCCATCGTCGTTGCGGGCAACCTGACGGGGCGCAAGGCTGGAGCGCCGGTGCCGGACCTAAGCTTCATTTCCGGAGAGCTGAATCGAGAAACACCGGACCAGCTCAATTACCGCATCAAGATTGGCGATCGGGACCTGCAATCCTCTACCATCTGGATCCGTGATCCGCATGGAATGCCAATCGGCGCAGTTTGTGTCAACGTGGACTACTCGGCCTTGCTGGCCGCACGCGATCTCTTGAACCGTATGACCGAATCAACTCGGAGTGTATCTGATCTGGTCGTCAGCGATAGTCTGGCGCGCGATCTGGACGATCTAATCGTGCTCTCGGCACACGGGTTCTTAGAGGAGAGGGGGCTGCGCTCGTTCGATCAGCTCTCGTACCGGGATAAGATTGATCTCATTGAGACCTTCGAGCGGCGGGGTCTCTTCCGGATCCGGGGCTCTGCACAGCGCGTGGCGGATTTGCTCAATGTGTCCAGGGCGAGCATCTATAATTATCGTGCTCAGGCGAAGACTGTAGCAGCCAGCGCGAGCGTGATCTCGGAGATTGACTAGACATACTGCGCCTCAATCTGCCGCAGAAGAATCATTTGGGAGGTGGTCAAGAAAGAAGATTGTAACGAACCCGGAATCAGCAAAACGGACCGCTGAGCTAGCCCTGGAGGACCAATGATGAAACGCTTGACACTCTTGCTCTCGATTGCAGTAATCCTTGCAGGTGCCTTATCGGCATGTGGATCGGGTAAACCGGCAAATGAACTGGAAGCCGTTCAGCAGGCCGGGAAGATCGTGGTTGGCACTTCGGCAGACTATCCGCCCTTCGAATTCGTTGATGAGAATGGCGAGATCGTCGGCTTCGACATTGATCTGGCGAAGGAGATCGGCCGGCGCATGGAGTTAGAGGTGGAGATCGTAGATATGCCCTTCGATAGCCTCATTGCGGCGGTTCAGGAAGGGAAGATCGATATCTCAATTGCGGCCTTCAATTACACCGAGGAACGGGATAAGTCTGTCGATTTCACAGATCCCTACTACTACGCCGAGGATGGATTCCTGGTCGCGGAGGACTTCGCGGGGGAGATTACCAAGCCCGAGGATGCGGCGAACTACCGCGTTGGCGTGCAGACCGGTGCGACCGCCGATTCATGGGTGACGGAGAATCTGGTCGAAGCGGGCCTCATGGCGGAGGAGAATGTTTTCCGTTATGAGCGCATGGATCAGGCGGCCCTGGATGTCAAGAACGGGCGCATCGATATCCTGATCACGGATTACATTCCGACGCTGGCGCTGGCGGAGGAAGTCGGCGGGTTGAAGGTCATCTACCACGCCGAAGTATCCACAGGACCCGTGAATATCATCACGCCCGAGGGCTCCACCGAGCTTACAGAGGCGCTGAATGAGGTCATCGCCGAGATGCTTGAGGATGGATTCATCGATCAGCTCTCGACGAAGTGGATCGGAACCTAGGCTCCAACACAACCGGCAGGGGGCTTAGCCCCCTGCCGGAACCGATAAGCTGGTTTCTCATGGATGTCTTCCTTCAGAGCCTGAAATATATCCTGCTTGGCACGGGGATCACAGTATCCGTGACCCTGATCGCGCTGCCGTTTGGCTTCATCTTGGGACTGGTGCTGGCGCTCATGCGGGTCTATGGTGGCCGGATCTTGACCAACCTCGCAGCCACCTATGGCACCTTGATGAGAGCCGTTCCACCAGTCGTGCTTCTCTTCCTGATCTATTTCATTATCGCGGGATCGATCAACATCTCCCCATTCTTCGCTGGATCGCTCGCGCTGGGGATCATCAGCAGCGCCTATCAGTTGGAAATCTTTCGGGGAGCACTCCAGGCCATCGGAAGCGGACAGATGATGGCGGCCCGCTCGATTGGTATGAAGCGCGGCCAGGCCATACAATACATCATCCTTCCCCAGGCGTTGCGGGTCGTTATCCCCTCCTGGTCTAACGAGGCGGCCACTGTTGTCAAGGACTCCTCCCTGGTCTACGCCATCGGCGTCGCGGAAATCTTGCGTCGCGCCCAATTCATCAGCGCGAGGACTTATCAGCCCTTCTTGGCGTTTAGCATTGCGGCGCTGATTTATTTTGGGTTGACATTTCTAACCAACCGTTTGCTTGACAGCCTGGAAGAACGCGTGCGGATTCCCGGCGCGGACATGAACTGAGAGGGTAGCTGTGTCAACACCGATTATCGAGATTCGAAATCTATCCAAGAATTACGGTGGAAAACCAGTCCTCAAAGATATCTCCCTGAAAGTCTGGGAGGGGGACACGATTGTGATCATAGGGCCCAGCGGAACAGGCAAGAGCACTTTGCTGCGTTGCCTAAACTTGCTTACCAGGCCTGACTCCGGGAGCATCTGCCTGGATGGTGAAGAGATTACGAAACCGGATACGGATGCCGACGAAGTGCGCCGGCATATCGGCATGGTGTTTCAGGATTTCCTGCTGTTCAATCACCTGACCGCCTTGGGGAATGTCACTATTGGGCTGACCAAAGTCTTGGGGATGCCGCCAGCCGATGCCGAGGCGAAGGCATTGAAGGAGCTGGAACGCGTGGGCTTGGGCGATCATATCGACAAGTATCCTGGCCAGTTATCAGGAGGGCAGAAACAGCGAGTGGCGATCGCAAGGTCCCTAGCCATGGATCCCAGAGTGATGCTATTCGATGAGCCAACTTCTGCTCTAGACCCTGAACTAATCGGTGAAGTCCTAGAGGTTATTCGTATGCTCTCGGAGGAGGGCATGACTATGATCCTCGTCACCCACGAAATGGGGTTTGCGCGTGAGGTGGCGGATCGGATTGTATTCATAGATCAGGGGCTAGTCGTAGAAGAGGCTCCCCCGGAAGATATGTTCTACAGGCCACGCACAGAGAGAACTCGCGAATTCCTCTGGAAGCTCACGGAGCTCTATGGCCACAGGAGCAAGGACGAAGTCGGTACCGCCCCATGACTGTTCTCGATCTGATCATAAGCTACTGGCCGCAATTCCTGGCTGGGACGGAGATTACCATCAAGCTGACCCTAGCAGGGCTTGGCGCGGGTTCGATTCTCGGGATCTTGGCTGCATTGGGGAGGGTCTACGGAAGCTCGTGGATCCGTCGGGTGGCGATCGGCTATATTGAGCTCTTCCGTGGCACGCCGATGCTGGTCCAATTGTTTGCGATCTATTTTGGCCTTCCAGATTTTGGGCTCACGCTTTCGCGGATGACTGCGGCATACCTGGTTTTGGCATTGAACAGTGGGGCCTATCAAGCCGAATACTTCCGCGGGGCGATACAGGCGATCGCAGGCGGGCAGATGATGGCGGCGCGCTCGATCGGCATGAGCCGGTGGCAGGCCATCCGCTACATTATCCTGCCGCAGGCCCTCCGGATCGTCATTCCCGCGTGGTCGAACGAACCAATTACCTTGATGAAGTCCTCGGCCGTAGTCTTCCTGATTGCGGTTCCAGATTTGATGACCCAATCGAAGATTGTGGCCTCGCGTACCTATCAGCCGATCGCGTCCTATCTCGTCGCTGCAGTTATCTATATGGCCTTGGCGTTCGGCATGACAAGCACTCTAGGTGTCATCGAAAAGAAGTACAAGATCCCAGTTCTCGAGATTGAAAGCCACCGAGGCTGAGAAGAAGTGTACATCAGGCCATTATGGCCTTTGTAGGATGAAAGGTTTTATAAGTCTCAATGCCGCTTACCGATATTCCCAACCTGCGAGACATCTATACCGCCAGGAAAGCAATTGATCCCTACATACGCCGGACGCCACTCGAGCGATCTGGGAAGATATCACGCGCACTGGATGCAGATGTCTTCCTGAAGTTCGAGAACCTGCAAGTCAGCGGCTCTTTCAAGATCCGCGGAGCCTTGAACAAGGTGTTGCACCTTTCCGATGAGCAGCGACGGAAGGGGTTGATCACTGTCTCCAGTGGCAATCATGGCCGGGCTGTGGCGACTATCGCCAAGAGGATGGGCCTGCATGCCACCATTTGCCTCGCCTCGTCGGTCCCTGCCAATAAGATCCAGACCATCGAAGAGCTTGGGGCCGATGTCATCATCGGCGGTGACACCTATGACGAGGTAGCTGAGCATGCCGCTGGATTGACAGAGGAGCAGGGCCTGACGATGATCCACCCCTTCGATGACCCCGAAGTCATCGCAGGCCAGGGGACGGTCGGGCTGGAGATCATCGAAGAATTGCCAGAAGTGGACTGCATCATCGTTCCGCTTTCTGGTGGTGGTTTGCTGAGCGGCATCGCCCTCGCGATGAAGGCCGTGCGGCCTGCCATCCGCCTTTATGGCGTATCCATGGAGCGGGGAGCGGCCATGATTGAAAGCCTCCGGCATGGCAGGATTGTGCGAGTCAAAGAGGGGCCGACGCTGGCAGATGCTCTGGCAGGCGGGTTGGGACTCGAAAATCATTACACCTTCCGAATTCTTCAGGCGCATCTGGATGGGACGGTGCAGGTAACGGAAGAGGAAATCGCGTCGGCCATGAAATTCGCGCTTGAGGATTTGCACATGGCCTTGGAAGGAGCAGCGGCTGTCTCTATCGCAGCTCTCATGCATGAAAAGCTGCCTGATCCAGGACAGACGATCGTTGCTGTCCTGAGTGGAGGGAACGTGAGCCTACCCACGCTGCTGCGCGCAGTGGGTTACGGTGAAGCTGCGCCATGAGCTTTGCATTTGCGCTCGAAATTCGATTGGGGAGTCTGTAATGCCGATCCAGATTATTTCGGAAAGTGAGCTTCGTTCGTGCGTGTTCATGGACGCCGAGGGGTTCCGGGCAATTGCAGATGGATTCACGGAGATGGCCCGGGGAAACGTAACGCTGCCTCCCATCTTGCGTATCGATATTGAGGATCATCGAGGTGAAGTGGATGTTAAGACGGCCTATATACATGGGCTGGAAAGCTTTGCGATCAAGATCGCCGCTGGCTTCCTAGAGAATTACCGCCTGGGCCTGCCAACCGGCAGTGGCATGATGGTGCTTGTCAGCGCAGAAACGGGGCGTCCCATCGCCTTGCTTCTGGATAATGGCTACCTCACAGACCTCCGCACGGGTCTCGCCGGAGCAGTCGCTGCGGATTTTCTCTGCAGGCAGGCGATCACGACTGCGGGGGTCGTCGGTTCGGGCACGCAGGCGCGCTTCCAAATCCGTGGGCTTGCGATGGTGCGCAGCTTCGAGCGGCTTCTTGTCTATGGGATCGAACCGGATCAGGTCGTTAGGTATGCTAAGGAAATGCGTGCAGAACTCGGAATCGATGTGCAAATCGCGGAATCGGCGGAGGCGGTGGTCCGCAACAGCGATGTGGTAGTGACATGTACGCCAAGCCGAGAGCCCTACCTGCGGGCGGATTGGCTCCACCCCGGCCTGCATCTGACATGCATGGGATCGGATTCCGAGGACAAGCAAGAGGTGCATGCTGAGGTGTTTGAGAAGGTGGACCGAATCGTGTGTGACCAGCGAGATCAATGCTTTCGCCTTGGCGAGCTTCACCATGCTCTTGAGGCCGGGATTCTCTCACAGGATAGCGAGATCTATGAACTTGGGGAATTGACATCCGGCGAAAGGCCAGGGCGGCTTGATGATAGCCAGATCACCTTTTGTGATCTGACCGGGGTGGGGGTTCAGGATACGATGATCGCGCGCCTGGCATACCAAAAAGCATCCGAGGCGGGGCTGGGCATCCAGATCGAAGGCGAGACCGAAGCGTAAGGAACGATGCACTAACACCAGGAGATAAGGCATGAGAGAAGATTTCTTTCCCTTCGCACTCGAAAGAGAGATGTCCATCTGGGAGAACAGAGTCCGCTACAATCTCTCCGAAAGCGGCGTGAAACCCCTGACGCTCGTGGAGCTTTTTGAAGGCGAGGAACAGGCACTGGAAGCGCTCATGCACGCCGAGTTGAACTATCCACAGACAAACGGCCTTCCAAAGCTTCGGGAAGCGATTGCGGCAATGTACCCCGGGGCAGGTCCCGAGAACGTCGTTGTGACCGTCGGGGCAGCCCAGGCGAACTTCACGGTGCTGATGAGCGAACTGGACCCCGGCGAAGAAATTGCGGTCATGCTCCCGAATTACATGCAGATCTATGGCGTGGCGAAGAATTATGGATTGGATGTGCGCACCTTCTCGCTCCGTGAAGAGGATGATTGGGCCCTTGATACTTCCTCATTGAAGCAGGCTATCACAGGAAAGACGAAACTCGTCGCCGTATGCAACCCGAACAATCCTTCCGGCCACATTCTCACTGCCGAGGAAAGGCAGGCGGTGATCGAAGCCGCTGCGGACGCCGGCGCATGGATCCTGTCCGATGAAGTCTATGCTGGAGCCGAACGCGATGAGCGCCCCGTAACGCCCTCGCTCTGGGGTGAATATGAGCGCGTCTTCGCCATAGGCAGCCTCTCGAAGGCCTACGGCCTCCCTGGCCTTCGAATCGGATGGGTCGTGGCGCCGCCGGATGCTGCTGAGCGAATCTGGGCTCGCCAGGATTACATCACGATCAGTGCCACGATGCTCGCCAACCGGATTGCCACGTATGCCTTGCAGCCAGCTGTCAGGTCGAAAATCCTGAGCCGCACTCGCAAATATATCCGGCGAGGCCTTGAGCATTTTTCGCGTTGGGTGCAGGAAAATAGCGAATTGCTGTCGTTCGTGTCTCCCCAAGCGGCCGCGATCGCCTTTGTAAAGTATGAGAGGCCGATCAATTCTAGAGAGCTTGTCCAGCGGCTGATCCGGGAACACGAAGCCTATGTTGTGCCCGGCGACCATTTCGGCCTCGATCAGCATCTGCGGATCAGCTTTGGCCTGCCAGTGGACTATCTCCAAGAGGGGCTCAAGCGAGTTCTCGCCGCACTCAAGGAGGCCTAGGCTTGGTTGAAACCGCGGGCTCTGCCCGCGCGCTCCCAGATCGCACAGGGCAAATGAGCCGGTGAGGTTCCAGATGTCCACGTGGGGACTTCTGGCAGGGCTGGCGGCGGCCTCAATCTGGGGCGGGATGTATGTGGTCAGCAAAGTCGTATTGGAGGTCATCCCTCCTCTGACGCTCCTGAGCTTGCGGCTCCTCCTCGGCGCGTTGTGCCTCCTGGCTATCTTGCTATTCCGCCAGAAGCTGAGGGGCTTGGCGTGGCCCCTCCTGCGAGAAGCGCTATGGGTCGGGTGTATTGGATACGGCCTCTCCCTGAGCTTCCAATTCGTGGGCACCAAACTTTCTACGGCTGCAAACGCCGCTCTAGTCACCTCGGCCTCGCCGGCTTTCATGTTCATCTTTGGCGCATGGCTGCTAAAGGAGCGGATCACGGCCTCGCGCTTGCTGGCACTGATCTTGGCAACCCTCGGTGTCATGATCGTGGTGGACCCCAGGCAGGCATGGCTCGGAAGCCTGGCCGCTCTGGGTAACTTGGCATTGCTCATGGCTGCGCTCACTTGGGGACTTCACTCCGTGCTTGTAAAGCAGACCAGCGCGAGGCTGGATGTGGTAACACTCAGCCTGTGGGCCTTCATCGGGGGACTCCCCATTAGCCTGCCTCTCAGCGCGCTGGAGCTTCACAGCGCAGTTGTGGGCCCGATCACACCGGGGATCGTTGCCGGCGTTCTATATCTCGGTGTGATTTCCACGGCATTGGCGATGTACCTCTGGAATCAATCCCTGGCCCTCTTGGATGCCGGGGTTGTCTCGCTGCTATTCTTCGCCCAGCCTGTCGTAGGCGCGGCCTTGGGGGCCGTGCTGCTGGGGGAGTCACTGACCACGGGATTCTGGCTGGGAGCGATCTTCATCGCAGGTGGCTTGGCGTTGGCTGCCCGTTCCGAGCGAAAGAGTGCATAATATTGGCCAGCATTGCGTGCATTCAGGGAGTGGGTCGATGAACTCACCACGGGGCTGCTTGGGATGGGGCTTTCGGACCGCTGCCTGGATTCTGGCGGGGATGTTCGTGCTGCTTATGCCGCCGGCAATCACCGGCCGCAGCATGGGCGCAGTGCTCTTCTCGCCAGCCAGGATGGAGGCGCTGGTTGAGAGCAGGCTCATCGCACCAGGAATCCTCGACAAGGCGCTTCTGGAGGCGCTGTTCCGTGGAGGGCTGGACGCGGAGAACGCAGGTCTATTCGGCCGGGTGGCAGAGTTCCTGTCTGAAGCAGAGCGCCAGGAACTGATGGATTCGGTGCTTCCCGGAGGATGGCTTGGCGGACAGATCGTGGAGGGGATCCAAGGATTTTACGGGTGGATCGACGGCGAGGAGGCCCATCCAGCGCTGACGCTTGAGATCGGCCCCGTTAAGGACCGATTGCTTGGCGGGGCGATCGAAGCGATCGTCGATACGGTGGTCGACTCCTGGCCCAGTTGCACTCCTGAGGAGGCCGAGCGCCTGCGCACCGAGTTGATCACAACCGGCGAAATAGAGCGTCTTTGTGAACCTCCGGAGCCCATCCGGGGGCAGGTCGTAGATTGGATCGCATTGGCCTTGCAGGATGAGACGCAACGCCTTCCAGACCGGATTCCGCTTGTGGAGCGCATGCCTGATCAAGCGGGCGCCTTGGCCAGTTTGAAGCAAGACTTAAGAACCACCAGGGCGCTCATGCGCTGGGGATGGCTGATCCCCGTTTCCTTGCTGGGCTGGATCATGGCCTTTGCCATCCGAGGCCAGGGTGAATGGGCGCGATGGTGGGGAATGCCGCTGGCGTTGGCTGGCCTGGGAACCATGGCGCTGGCCTTGATTCTCCAGGCCGGGCGCTCGAGCTTAGTGGTGTCGCTGGGCGCGGATTGGACCTTGGCGGACGTGGCCATCCTCCGCCCGGTCCTGCTCGCGGCCTTCGGGCAAGTTCTCGGGCGGACGCTCTTTCAAGGATTGCTGCTGACGATCGTCGGAGGTGCTCTCTGGTGGTATGGCCGTCGCAAGCCGGCGAGCCCCACGATTTCGGGAGAAGTCGAGGGTGGGCTCGAAGAAAAGGCCGCGCCAGAGAAAGCTGAGGACGCTGATGCAGGGCCTATGGCCTCGCCGCCTCCCGTCGCCGCCTTAGACGAGGATAAGGAGCCTCCGGGCCCACCTCCTTCAGGGATCTTCGATAAGTCATGAATTCGGATCGAAATCAGCAGGGGCCCCAAAGAGGCCCCTGCATCTGCCCGGCTCTACGCGGACGACCGCATGGAGCTAGCTCTCATCCTCCCGGGGCCCCAGTCCCGGATCGGATAGCTCATCCTGCTGGAATGTGAGTAGTTGCATGAACGCGGCAAGGTCGGGGAATTCGTCGAAGCTCATGGTGGCTTCGATGATACGGTCGATGCGTACAGGCATGAGCCGGTTGCGAGCGTTCGCCCGAAACTTCGCAAAGAGCTCTTCGTCGCTCATAGGTTCCGCGGGATCGCCTTTGGCTATGTCCGTCTCGGTGGAGAATCTGCGGCCGTCCCGGAGGTTGATATGCACGCGGGCACGCTTAACCTTTGGGAAAAGGGCATCGATCTCCGGATCGGCGACCACCTTGATCTTCGGCAGCAAAGCCCGGATTGCAGGATCGAAAAGTTTCGCCTGCTCGAAGGATTCGGGCAAAACATGGCCGTCGACGGCGGCAACGGCGATGACATAGGGCAGGCTATGGTCGGCGGTCTCTTTGGTGTCTGGCTGATACTTGCTGGGATCAGAAAGAATATCGGCACCGCGGGTCGTCGTTTCCACCACGATCTCCGCGATCTCGCCAGGATCGATGCGGTGATCGCGTCGCAGCTTGAGCGTGGCGGTGATCGGCTGATGGGTGAGGGCTTCGGTTGGAAATGCCTTATAGCTGCATTCGGTGATGAGGAAGCGCTCGCCTAATCCGTCAAGCAGTACCTCTGGATCCCATTCTACATCCCGGATAACCTCAAAGAGGCCCTCCTTGCCTTCGATGACCTCCACCGGCCCGGTAATGCCTTCGCGAGCCATGAGCGCGGCATACACGCCGGCTTGTGCGGCGAGCGGATCGGCGGTGTTTTTCATGTTCGTGAGATGCCCGGCTACCACGCCGCCAAGAGTAAAGTGGCTGCTGCCACTAATGCCCACGGCAGCAGTGAGTTGATCCGGGTTCAGATCATAGAGCCGTCCGGCCACCAAGGGACTCACGAACTGGGTCAGGGAGGCGTGATGCCAGCCGATCTCCCGGATTCCAGGATGGGCTGCATGGCACCAGCGCATTTCGAGCTCGTAGGCGATTACGATGGCGATCAGCGCGTCACGGCATGACTTCTGATTCGCCTCCGCGGCGGCCAATGCCGCGCCGATGAGATCGGAAGGGTGGCTGGGATCCTGCACCCAGTAGATGTCGTTATAGTCCAGCGCGCGGATCAGCAGGCCGTTCATCAGCGCTGCCAACGGTGCGCTCGTGCGCAATCCACGCCCAATCGTGGTCGCCTCGGGATGGCCGCCGAGCCGCTCGATGAAGCGGTCCATGGCCTGCATGTCTTCCAAGTCCACGGCCGCAAGGGCGCACCCGAGGCTATCCAGCAGGAAGCGCTTGGCCTCCCGGCGAGCTTCGGGAGGGATCGCCTGCCAGGAGAGATCGTGCGCAAAGGCTGCCATTTGCTGACTGATCGATGCCATGGCCCACCTCCGTGGACGTACGCTAGAGCTTCGCGATCACCGCTTCGGCCATCTGGAGGGTGGTGTTGCTTCCGCCCATGTCGTATGTGCGGACACGGCCTTCGGCGATCACGGCCGCCAGGGCGCGCTCGAGCTGGACGGCAAGATCGTCCTCACCGAGCCAATTCAGCATAAGCTTCACCGCCAAGAGCATGGCGATCGGGTTAACCTTGTATTGCCCCGCATATTTCGGGGCCGAACCGTGCGTGGGCTCAAAGATGGCGAACGAATCTCCAATGTTTCCGCTGGAGGCGAACCCGAGCCCACCGACGAGTTGGGCTGCAAGATCGGAGAGAATATCTCCGAACATATTGCTGGTGACCATCACGCCGTAATCTTCAGGATTCTTGAGCAGCCACATCATCTGGGCGTCGATGTTCGTCTCCCACAGTTCGATCTCGGGGAAGCCTTGTGCGATTTCGCGCGCCACGCGCCGCATAAGGCCACTGGTCTCTCGGAGCACATTGGGCTTTTCGACCAGCGTAACTGTGGGGTAGCCATACTGGGTGGCGTATTCGAAGGCTTTGTGGATGATGCGGCGCGCGCCGGAGCGCGTGATCACCCGCAGGCTGACGGCGAGATCTTCGCCGGCGACATGGTCAAATCGCCCCATGGCAGGATTGCGAGCCCGGATTACATCCCGGACATCATCGGGCAGAGGGTGAAACTCCACGCCGCTGTAGAGCCCCTCGGTGTTCTCCCGGAAGACGACCAGGTCGATATCATCCCGGTAATTGAGAGGGTTACCGGGATAGGCCTTGCAGGGCCGCAGATTGGTGTAGAGATCGAACATCTGGCGCAAGCGCACGATGGGGCTGCGGTAGGTGAGCCCTTTGCCTTGCAGGCTGGGATCCAGCTCGCGCTCCGCTTCCTCCTTGGGCTTTGAGGTGATGGCACCAAATAGGCCGCATGTGCAAGACTCCAGGATCTTGACTGTTCTCTCTGGGAGGGGGTCACCCTCGGTGCACCAGAACCTCCAGCCGATATCTGCAGGGACATACTCGGCGTCCAGCCGGAGCGCATCCAGAACCATGCGGGCGGCGTCCATGACATCCACGCCCACGCCGTCACCGGGCATCCAGGCGATGCGGTATTTAGCCATAGCATTCCTCCATGATCAAAGCGTCTGCTCGGCTTTCTTCGGTCGCGTTTCTCTCAAGAAGAGCAGCACCATCGCCGCACCCATCGAAAGCACAATCGCATTCAGGTAGAAGGGGCTGGCTCTGCCATAATTGTCATAGAGCCAGCCTCCCGCAAGTGGGCCTACGACAGCTCCCAGGAAATACGCGAAGGTGTAAAGGCCATAGCTCGTGCCGCGCGCATCTTCGCCTGCGATATCAGCTACAAAGGCGCGCTCTGCAGGCGTCGCTGACGCGGTGGCAAAGCTCTCGAGGGTCCACAAAGCCGCCAAGCCACTCAGCGAGCGCAGATGAGGGAAGGCAAGGGATGCTGCGGCCGCGATCATCAACCCAGCGATCATGAGGGGCTTCCGTCCAAATCTGTCGGCCAGACGGCCCAGATGGGAAGGTGCAACGCTATTTAGGATCGCGGCCGGCAGATAGGCGATCGCCAGCAGGCCTACGTTTGCGCCGAGGACATCTTGAAGCAAGAGCATCAACATGGGCCAGACCATGCTATAGGAGGCCCCTGTTACCAAGACGATACCCATCAGCGCTAGCAACTGGCCGGAGAGAGGCCGTTCCAAATGCACACCCGCGGGCTTGTTTGGACGGGTCTCGGGAACGCCCTTCCATCCGAAGGCAAATCCGATCAGGCTAGGGACCAGGTAGGCCAGGAAAAGCAGGCTCCATAGCCGGTCCGTCTGGATGCGTCCTTCCAGGATAAGGAGCGCTGCGAATCCCAGAGTGGTGCCGATCAGGGCCCCGCGGCTCGCGGCCTCATCGATGGATCCAAAGCGGAGGCCTCGTCCAGAAATGGTTGCGAGGTCGGCGACGATAGTGTACGCCGAGATCCAGAGAAGGGCCTGGCCCAGGCCTTGAACCAGCCGCGCAAGGGTAAGGAGGCCGATGGAATCGGCGGCGGCGAAGAGGATCATGGCGACCAGATACCCTGCCAACCCTGCCAGAAGGAAGGGGCGGCGCCCCCAGCGGTCAAGAGCGCGCCCCAGGAAGGGCCTGATCAAGACAGGGAAGAGTGATAGAGCCGAATAGAGCATCCCGATTTGAAAGGCGGTTGCCCCAAGCTGCCTCCCATAGACCGGCAAGACAAACGCCAGGATCCCGAAAGGGAAGGAGATCCAGAAAGATGACATCCACAAGCTTCGGAAGATCGCTGGAGAGGGAGGCTGATGGCCGTGGTTTGGGATCATGGGATCGGGCATCTCTGTGTCGATGAAAGGGCCGTGGACCTCACGACTCTCACGAATTCGATCCCGGCTTGCCCGTCAGGATGGAACGCGTATAGGGGACCAGGCCTCCAGCCTCGAAGATGGCCATCAAGGCCTGTGGGAAGGGCTGGAAGCGGTAACTGCCCCCTGGGATTTGAATCGTGCCTGCCTCCAGGTCGATCTCGATCAGGTCTCCGGACTGAGCCGCCTCCGCCGCCTCGGGGCAGACAAGTGCTGGCAGAGCGGCATTGATGCAATTCCGGAAATAGATTCGGCCGAACGATTTCGCCACGATGGCGCTCACACCGCTCTCTTTCAGGCAGGTCACCGCCTGCTCCCTGGAAGAACCACATCCCCAGTTCTTCCCGGCGACGATGATATCGCCCGGTTGCACAGACTGCGCGAATCCTGGGTCCAGATCCTCGAGGGCATGGGCGGCCATTTCCTGAGGGTCGTTGATGGTGTACGTATATTTGCCGGGGAAGATCACGTCGGTATTGACATCGTCCCCATATCTCCACACTCGACCGCGGATCGGCCTCATGATGACCCTCCCACAACCTCCGCAGGATGCGTGATTTCACCCGCGATGGCGGAGGCGGCGACGACAGCTGGGCTTGCGAGGTAGATTTCGCTTTCCTGCGTGCCCATGCGGCCCCGAAAATTGCGATTCGCTGTGCTGATTGTGACCTCGCCTTCCGCAGGCACGCCCATGTGGTTGCCCATGCAGGGCCCACAGCCGGGAGTTCCAATGACCGCTCCGGCGCGGATGAGGGTTTCGAGGTATCCGGCTTTCATGGCCTCCAGGTAAATCCTTGCCGAGGCAGGGATGACGATCATGCGGGTGCGGGGGTGGAGGCGGCGGCCTTCCAGGATTTCTGCGGCCACGGCCAGATCCTCCAACCGTCCATTGGTGCAGGTCCCCAAGAAGGCCTGGTGGATGGGCGTGCCGGCGATCTCCTCGACCGGCCGGACATGATCCACGCTGTGTGGGCAGGCGATCATCGGGCGCAAATGGGAGACATCGATCTCGAGCCTCTCTGCATAGTTGGCGTCCTCATCCGGGGAGACGACATCAAAGGGACGTTTTGCGCGACCTTCAAGGTATTGAAGCGTGAGCCCATCGGGTGGGATCACCGCGTTCTTGGCGCCCATCTCGGCCATCATATTCGCTAGCACGGCTCGCTGACTGATGTCCATCGCCGCCACGGTCGTGCCATGCCATTCCACAGACTGGTAGAGAGCGCCATCCGCACCGAGCTTCCCGATGGCCCGGAGCGCCAAATCCTTCGCCTGCGTATATGGCGGGAATTCTCCTTGGACCTCGACGCGGAGGCTTTCGGGGACCCGCAGCCATATGCGCCCAATGGCCCAGACTGAAGCCATCTCGGTGCGACCGATACCTACGGCGAAGGCGCCCATTACCCCTGCATGTGTTGTGTGAGAGTCGGCTCCGACGACTACCTCGCCTGGAAGCGCATGTCCCTCCTCGACCATGATTTGATGGCAGATGCCCTGTCCGATTTTGTAGAAGTTACCGATCCCTTGTTCCTGGACGAAGGCACGGATGCGGCGATGATTGTCGGCGTGCTTGGTGGTGGGAGCTGGCGTGGCGTGATCCAGGACGATGACCAGCCGGGAGGCATCGAAGACCGTCTCAGCCCCCATCTTTTGGAAGATCCCGATGATGGCCGCCGTGTTGTCATGCGAGAGGGCAACATCCGGCTGGATTTCGACGATCTCCCCGGGTTGAACCTGCTTCTTCTCGGCATGCCGGGCGAGGACTTTCTCGGCAAAGGTCATTCCCATGGCAGGCTCCAGCAGGCTGTTATTCCCCTGCATAGCGCGTCAGATCGAAATCGGTGAAGTCGGCGTGGTGGAAGAGGATCGACTCGGGCTGGCGCTTGAAGCGGTCGCCTTCCCAGGAATGGGTTGCAATCACGTGCAGCACCTTTGGGGGAAGCTCATGCTTATATGCGAGCGCCACGCCTGTGAAGGGATGCCGCAAATGTGCATACATCGGGGCCCAGGTATACCTGCCCTGCGCGTCCTGGCGGATTTCGAGCAGCTTGCCGACGTCTGCAAGGAGCGCCCCGGCGATGAGGGCGTCGCTGTCTATGGTGTAGCGTGTGCCATAGCTCTCTTGAAGTACGTCCAGCATGGCCATGCACAGTCTGCAAACCACGCGCACATGCTGGGGGAAGCTGATGTCGGTTTCCTCCAGCAGCGTGTAGGGCATGCTCTCCAGCGCTTCGATGGTCCAGCCCCCTTCCATCATCGCTTCCTGCCATACGGCGAGAACCTTCTCGCGCAAGGCATCATTTTGGATTTCCTTCGCCTCCGGAAGCATCGCCAGAATCTTATCCTTCATGGGCACAGCTCCTTCCAGGCCATGGATCAGTGGTCCAATTCGCGAGGCGCGGGTCCGGCATAGGCGTGATCCGTAGGGTGGATGCGCCGCATGGGCCGTTGCTGGGTCATCTCCTCGTATGCGTGCGCCACAAGGCCTGGCGTCCTGGCCATGAAGAAGAAGGCGTTGGCAAGCTCAGGAGGGAAGCCCAGGTCCACGAGCAGGGCGGCGATAGCGCCATCCACGTTGATGGGAAGGGCCTTGCCCGCCTGGGCCATGGCTTGCTGGAGGGCTTCCATCAGGGCCACGCCTTCGCCCGCCAGGCCTGCCTGCCTGGCCATGGAAAACAGCTTTGTCGTTCTGGGGTCATCGGTGTGAAGGCGGTGGCCAAGCCCGGGTATGCGGCGTCTTTCGGCACGGTACTCAGCCACGAGGCTCTCGGCCACGATCTGCGGAGTGGCCGAGGGGGCCCGTAACCGTTCACGCCCTTCCAGGAGAAGGCGCATGCAATCTTCGATGGCACCGCCATGATGGCGGTTGATCGAAAGAATTCCGGCTGCAACGGCGGCATTCAAGGGCGCACCTGTGGAGGCAGCCGTCCGCGCTGCAAGCGTAGAGGGGGGCGAAGCACCGTGGTCGATGGAGGAGACGAAGATAGCCTCGATCAGCCGGGTTTGGGCCTCGTCAGGGAGCTCGCCCTTCAAGGCCAGGTAGATGGCCTGGGCGAAGCCGATCTTCCCCATGAGGGCGTCGACTCGATAACCACGCAGCCGGATTTCATTCGGCTGTACCTGGGTGATTTGTGTGGTCCAATGCAGTTCGCTCATAGTGTAATCCCATGCTCCTCAAGAACTTGCCGGGTCACTTGTGGCAGGTCACCGAAGGATTCGACGACGGTGACGCCAGCCTCCCGCAGGCAACGGACTTTGCCCTCATGGGTGCCGCGGCCGCCCTCCACGATCGCGCCGGCATGGCTGAAACGCGTCCCGCTCTTGGCTGCTTTGCCGCCGATGAAGGCGATAATGGGTTTGGTGACCTCTCCGGATGCCACAAGCTCCGCAACCCGCTCCTCCTGGGTTCCCCCGATCTCCCCAAAGAGCACGATGGCCTTGGTGTCATCGTCGGCCTGGAACATGCGGACGATCTCAGGGTGGGGCAAGCCGACGACGACATCCCCGCCCACGTGGACAAGTGTCGTTGCGCCGATCCCCTCGCGGGCAAGATAGTAGGCCATCGAGGACGTGATGCCACCCGAACGTGAGCTGATCCCGACCGGACCCTGGATGAACCAGGATCGAGCCGCCGCGGCCCGCCCTCCGATCATTCCCAGCACGCCCTTGCCCGGCGAGAGTACGCCGAGCGTATTGGGTCCAACGAATCGCGCGCCGTGATGGCGGGCGGCGTGGGCGATTTCGAGCACATCATAGATCGGCACGCGGTCAGGGACGATGACGAGCAGACGGATCCCGGCCTCGATCGCCTCCAGCGCGGCGTGTTTCACCAAAGGTGCCGGGATAAAAAGGACGCTAATATCGATTGGCCCAATCGCCTCCCAGGCTTCGCGAACCGTATCGAAGACTGGAACGCCCAGGACCTCTTGCCCGCCCTTGCCGGGCGTCACGCCTGCGACAAGGTTTGTCCCGTAGTCTTTCATGAGCTTGGCCCGCGCGCTCCCCTCACGCCCAGTGATTCCCTGGACCAACACACGTTGCCGCTCGTCAATCAGGATAGCCATGGCTACTCCTCGACTCCGCCGGTATCGTCGAGCCCTGGGATGGGCAGGTGGACATAGCCTCCGCGGTTGCCCTCCAGAAAGCATTCGATCTGGCATGCCAGGCATTCGGTGCAACCACCCTTGCGAGCTTCCTCGGTCGTGATGTTGAGCACCGGGACCTCATCCTGCAGCTGCAGGATGCCCGCCGCGCAGGTTTGGATGCAGACTTGATTTTCGCAGGCGAGGCAGGCAGCGTGGTCGAAGGTGACCGTGCCCCCTGTCAGGGTCTGAAAGCTGTAGGGCTTTTCGGGCGGGGGAGGGCGATAGCCCGGGGGAGCCGCGGCGGGTGGCTTATGACTGCGCACGAGCGTCTCCAACCGTTCGGCACAGAACTCGGGCGTATCATCCTTGCCATAAGCCTCCACCGGTGCCGGGATATAAGGCTGGGCTCGCCGCAGAATGTCAATTGCCTGCTCTTCTGCATTGCCCCCAAGCCGGATCACCGCGGGCACGGTCAAGGGGGCCTCGATAAAAGCCTTGGCCAGTCCACGGGCGCTGTGGAATTGCTCCTGGGAGGCAACCCCGGAGCCGGAGGCGAAATAGCCATCGATCGGGCCTTGGGCGAGGATAATGCGGGCGGCACGGTATACCTTGGAGGCGGGTGGATTGCCACTTGTATCGACGAAATTGGCGAGCTTAAAGCCACGATGGAGCACGGCGTCCATGCTCATCATCGATCCCCCGCCGCCCGCGCCGTGGAATCCGACGTATCCCTGGCCTCGCTCGAACCCCTGGTCCATTTGGATGAAGTAAAAGGTGCCCCGGTAATCCCCCGATTCGACCTGCCAGGCAATGCGTTCGAGCCGAGTAGGTGGCCGGTCGTACTCGCGGGCCACCTCGATGCGCAGCTCGGGATGGCGGTAGACGGCGTAATCATCGACGGTGATGCGGCAGTCGGCGGCGATCAGGCGTCCTTCGCTGGTGAATGCAATGGGGTTGATCTCGGCCGCTCGTGCTT
Organism: uncultured Anaerolineaceae bacterium; assembly: GCA_964591485.1. GTDB lineage: Bacteria > Chloroflexota > Anaerolineae > Anaerolineales > E44-bin32 > E44-bin32. The sequence continues at coordinate 99,724 of CAZQDE010000001.1, forward strand.
CGCAGCGCCTTGCAACTTGATAGAGCCGCGCCAGCAAGGTGCCCAGCTGAAGCTGAAGCTTGCCGTGGATGCCGACACGACGCACGAGGTCACGGGCGCGGTAATCGGGCAGGCCGGTGAGGATGTCGATGGGCGAGCGGGCGACAGCCTCCGGATGTTCTCTGGCGATGATCTCGATCCCGGTTCCGCCAATAGCGCTGAAGATCACCGCCGGGGCCTGGGCGTGGTCGTCCACGATGATGCCGGCGTAGAACTCGCGGTCGATCGAAAGACGCTCCTCCACCAATACGGCTTCGACTTCCAGGCCCTTGACCACCCGCCCAAGGATGGCGGCGGTTGCGGCCTGGGCTTCCTGAGGAGAGTCGGCAAATCGGATCAGGCCCAAATCGGCTCTGCCTGTGGTCCAAACCTGGGCTTTGACGACTACGGGCCTGCCGAGCCGTTCGGCGATTTGGGCGGCTTCTTTGGGTGAGCGGGCCAGCTCGCCTTCCGGAATAGCGATCTTGTACTCGCGGAGCAGGGCCTTGCCTTGATATTCATGCAGACGTGCCATTGATGCTCCTGTCAGGCGGGTGCTTGAGGCCACGGGGCACGAACGACCGGCCTCGAGGCCTTATTTGACCTATGTGGGGGAAAGTAGGAAGAGATTGAGCAGACTTTCGGGCGGCAGCGGTCCAAAAGGAAGGTTCGTGGATGCGCTCGCCCATGAAAACCCCTGCGCTATGCCCGTCGTTAGAAAATTCGGGCGTATGCGGCATTATACAAATCTCCATGGCACAAGGCAATCTATGGGGACAGTGGGCATGGCAGGACGGCATGAAAGCCGAGAGAGCCAGCTTGCTGCCCCGGGCTTTGAGGGGTACAACGATTGACGTTAGGCCAAGAAAGGGCTGACACTTGATACTTGTGCCCCAGGAAGGTACGTCCTACGCTGCGGTTATATCTGGGGAAGGGCAGGAGCCCCTGTGCTTCCCTTGGAATGCATGTTATGGTCCTGGCCGATCGGGCCTGCAGGAGAGCGAGTCCTCAGCATGAGAGTCTTCGCCCGGACGCCGCTGGATTTGGAAAAGATGGCGCGTCCGCGGGGGCAGGTCTACCTGATCCCCGAGCGGTGCAAGGGCTGCAACCTTTGCGTCGAACTCTGCCCCAGGAACGTGCTCGAACCCTCACCCCAAACCAACAGCAAGGGCTACCATTACCCCCAGATCCGCGAAGGGCATGAGGGGGATTGCGTGCACTGTGAATTCTGCACCATGGTATGCCCGGAGTTTGCCATCTTCACGCTGGAGGCCGATGGATGACAGCCGCGGGCGTGCTGACCGGCCAGCATTTCATGAACGGAGACCACGCCTGCGCTGAGGGGGCGATTGCCGCGGGTTGCCTCTTCTTTGGCGGCTATCCCATAACGCCATCGACCGAGATCGCCGAGCGTCTCGCCCGCCGGCTGCCGGAAGTCGGCGGTGTATTCATCCAGATGGAGGATGAACTTGGCAGCATCGCTGCCATCCTGGGTGCATCCGCCGCGGGCGCGCGTGCCATGACAGCCACCTCAGGGCCGGGCTTCAGCCTGATGATGGAGAATCTCGGCTTGGGCATCATGATGGAACTTCCCTGTCTGATCGTGAATGTTCAGCGCGGTTCGCCTTCAACAGGCCTTCCTACACTGCCGGGCCAATCTGATATCATGCAGGCTCGCTGGGGCACGCACGGCGATGTTCGCGCCGTCGCGTATGCGCCTTGGTCCCCGCAGGAATTCTTCGATCTCACGGTGCTGGGCTTCAATGTGGCTGACCGCTATCGGGTTCCGGTCTTGCTTATGGCGGACGAGGTGGTGGGGCATATGGTGGAACGGGTCACGATCCCGGACCCGGATTCCATCCCCCGTTGGGAGCGCAAGCGCCCAAACGGCAAGAGCAAAGCTGGCTTCAAGCCCTTTCTCGCGGGAGAAGATCTAATCCCACCCATGGTCCACGCCGGGGAGGGCTACCGCGTACATTTCACCGGGTTGACGCACGATGAGCGGGGTTACCCGGATATGTCGGCCGAGGCGCACGACCGGCTGGTCCGGCGGCTGGTGAACAAGATCGACCTCCATGCGGCTGAGATCATCCGCACAGAGGGCTATCACCTCGATGATGCCCGCATCGTCGTGCTGGCGTTCGGCAGCACCGCTCGATCGGCTCGCAGAGCGGTGCGCGAAGCGCGCGCCAAGGGTATCCCGGCAGGCTTCTTGCGGTTGGTCTCGGTTTGGCCCTTTCCGGTCGAGGAGCTAAGACAGCTCGCGGGAACCGTGGATGCCTTCGTGATGGCGGAGATGAATCTGGGCCAGCTCATCACCGAGGTGGAGCGGCATGTAACGCAACCTGTGATTGGGGTCCAGCATGCGGGCGGGGCAATGCTGCCGCCGGAACCTATCCTGAAAGCTATCGAGGAGGCCGCGGGCCATGGCGCAGGCTAGGCTGGTCGAGAAGCACCCGCTGGACGACATCATCCGTGCTGATCGAATGCCACATATCTGGTGCCCGGGGTGCGGGATCGGCATCGCCATGCGCTGCTATGCTCACGCCCTGCTGCGCTCGGAAGTTCCGGCCGAGAAGCACGTGGTTGTATCGGGAATCGGCTGTTCGGGCCGGGTGGCTGGCTATATGAACATCGACTCATACCACACCACCCACGGCCGGGCGATCCCCTTCGCCGTGGGCCTGAAGCTGGCCAATCCGGAGCTTGAAGTCTTGGTCTTCAGCGGGGACGGCGACCTGGCGGCCATTGGCGGGAATCATCTGATTCACGGCGCCCGCCGCAACGTCGATATCACGGTTATCTGCGCCAATAACTTCAATTACGGGATGACGGGCGGCCAACTTGGGCCGACGACACCCTATATGGCGCGCACAACAACCTCGCCCTACGGGTGCCCAGAGCTGCCCTTCAATCTGGTCTACTTGCTGGCGGCCGCAGGCGCCAACTTCGTCTCGCGCTGGACGACGTTGCATGTCCGCCAGGTCATCGATGATATCCTGTATGCCTTTCAAAAACCGGGATTCTCCTTCATCGAGGTGCTCTCCCCATGTCCTATCGGCTTCGGGAAGTCCAATGATTTCGAGCAAGGCATTGAGGAGATGAAGTTCTACCGCGAGCGCTGCCAGCTTGGGGATGGCGTGCCGCTGGAGGATCTCGGCATCGATCTCACCGGAGACCGGCCGATCTATGTAGGGCGGTTCGTGGACCGGGATGCTCCGCCCTACACCCCCGTCCGTTTGGAGGGGGAGCAATGAGGCGGGAGATTCGCATCGCGGGCTTCGGCGGCCAGGGGGTGGTCCTGGCTGGATATCTCCTGGGGAAGGCCTATTCGCTGTATCAGGGTCTGGAGGCGGTGATGACGCAGGCCTATGGGCCGGAAGCGCGGGGCGGCGCTTCATCTGCCAATATCGTCGTCGCCGACCGGGAGATCGCTTATCCTTTCATCCAGCGCGCGGATGTGCTGATCGCCTTGTCCCAGGAAGGGTACACGCGCTTCCGCGAAGAGACCGTGCCTGATGCCACGGTGATCATCGACACTGGCTTGGTGCAGCCGGATGCCGGGGATCAGGCGCAGGGGATTCCGGCCACAGAAATCGCAGAGGGATTGGGTCACCGAATCGTAGCGAACGTTGTCATGCTCGGCTATTTCTGTGGGACCACAGGACTGGTGGAGCGGGAAGCGCTTGAAGAGGCCATCCGCACGACGGTGCGGCCCCGCACTCTTCCTCTGAATCTTGAGGCCGTTGAAGCTGGTTTCGCCAGCGCCAGGCCATCGGAGCGAGCGGGATGAGCGACAGCGTGCTGGTGATCGGCGGAGGGATCGCGGGAATCCAGGCCGCGCTCGACCTGGCGGATGCCGGGGCGCACGTGCTGCTGGTGGAACGTGCGCCCACCATCGGCGGTGTGATGGCGGTCCTGGATAAGAACTTCCCAACGCTGGATTGCTCGATCTGCATCGAAGCGCCCAAGATGTCTGAAGTCGACCTGCATCCGAATATCCAGATACTCTCGCTGGCTGAGGTCGAGCGCGTCGAGGGAAGGCCGGGGCGCTTTAAGGTCAAGATCCGGCAGAAGGCGCGCTACGTCACGGATGCCTGCACCCGCTGCGGAGAGTGCACGCTCGCATGCCCGGTCGTTGTTCCCAACGAATATGACTCGGGCATGGCCGCCCGCAAGGCGATCTACACCCCCATACCGCAGGCTGTTCCGGGAGCCTACGTCATAGATCCCGTGCATTGTCTCAACGACCCGCCCAACTATCTGCCATGCGATCGCTGCCAACAGGCCTGCGGACCGGGCGCAATCGACTTCCTCCTGCGGCCAGAGCGCTCAATCGCCGTGGAGGTGGCTTCCATCATCCTGGCGGTGGGCTACGATAGCTTCGATCCCCGCGAGATGCGTGAGCTGGGGTATGGCAGCCATCCGGATATCCTTACCGCCCTCGAATTTGAGCGTCTGGTCAACTCGGCAGGCCCGACGGGTGGGGAGATCTTGCGTCCCTCGGATGGATCCCATCCCCGGCGGCTGCTGCTGGTGCTCTGCGTGGGATCACGGGATCACCGCTATTACCGATATTGCTCGCGCTTCTGTTGCATGTACTCGCTCAAGCATGCCTATCAAGCCCTCGACCATGGCGTGCCCGATGTGACCGTGATGTACATGGATATCCGCGCCTACGGCAAAGGCTTCGATGGTTTCTGGGAACGGACCCGTTCGGGTGGGGCCCGATTCGTGCGGGGGCGCCCTGCGCGCATTCGAGCTAATGGCCGCAAGTCTTTGCATGTCGTATATGAGGACGTAGAAAGGGCCATCCTAGCAGAAGAGGACTTCGACATGGTTGTCCTCGCCAATGCCGTTGCCCCGTCGGAGGGCTTGCCTGAGCTGGCGGAGCGATTGGGGATCGAACTGGATCAGGATGGCTTCGTGCTGGCAACCGAGATGGAAGGTGGGCTGGTAACAACGACCCGGCCGGGCATCTATGCTGCGGGCTGCGTCAGCGGCCCCAAGGACATCCCTGACAGCGTGGCCGAGGGCAGCGGCGCTGCAGCGCTGGCACTCGGCTTTGTGGAAGAAAGGGAATGGGCCGAGGCGCCAGAAATCGAGCCTCTTGAGAATATCGAGACGCCAAGGGTGGGCGTGTTCGTTTGCCATTGCGGCAGCAATATCGCCGGCGTGGTGGATGTTCGCAGGGTGGTTGAGGCTGCCCGCCGGATGCCCTACGTTGTCTATGCTTCCGACCAGATGTTCTCATGCGCGGGCAACACGCAGAAGGAGATCGAGGAGGCCATCCGTGCCGAGGGAATCAACCGGGTAGTTATCGCCGCTTGTTCGCCAAAGACCCACGAGTCGATCTTCCGCGGCGTGCTCGCACGGGCGGGTTTGAACCCCTATTTGCTCGAAATGGCGAACATCCGCAATATGGATTCGTGGGTGCACAAGGCGGATCCCGAAGCCGCTACCGTGAAGGCCATCGAGATGGTCGCTATGGGAGTGGAGAAGGCCCGCCAGCTTGAGCCTCTTGAAGTGCGCCATTTGCCGGTAAAGCAGAGCGTACTGGTTGTGGGCGGTGGGGTCGGTGGGATGTACGCTGCGTCTGCTTTGGCCAGGCAAGGGTTCGAGACACACTTAGTTGAACGCCAGCAAGAGCTCGGGGGCTTGCTGCGAAAGTTGGACCGCCTGGCGCCGACGGATATCTCTGCCGAAGCATTGCTGGTGGCCAAGCAAAAAGACATCGAGCGTGCCGGCGTGCACATTCACTTGGGCACCGAGATCGAAACCATCAGCGGAGTCGTTGGCAGCTTCAGCGCTCGATTGACGAGTGGCGAGACAGTCGAGGCCGGGGCCATCGTTATGGCCACAGGGACGGAGCCATATCGGCCCACCGAATTCGGTTATGGCGAAGACCCGGCCGTCGTGACAAATCTGGATCTCGAACGCCTGATGAAAGAGGGTTTTCCGGAGGCTGAACGCATCACGTTCGTCTCCTGCGTCGGCTCGCGTCAGGGGCAGATGGGCTGCTCTAGATACTGCTGCACTTCGATGATCGCACAGGCGCTTCGGTTGCGGCGGGCTGGCAGGAAGGTGCGGGTGATTTCTAAAGATATTCGCACCTACACGCGCCAGGCGGAGGAGCTCTACGACACGGCCATGCGCGCCGGCGTGCAATTCTTCCGGTACGATAGCGACTTGCCTCCGCAGGATGCTATCTCTTTCGAGCGGGGCGCGGTGCAATTTCGGGATATCTTTCTTGGCGAGGAATTGCGAATCCCGACGGACCTGCTGGTGTTGGTGGCCGGCCTGCGGCCGGCGGACGAGAACCTGTCGCAACAGCTCAAGCTTGCGCGGAGCGAGGACGGATTCTTGATGGAGCTGCATCCGAAGCTGGGCCCGGCAGAGACAGCCAGCCAGGGGATCTATCTTGCCGGCGCGGCGCAAGGTGCAAAAGATGTGCGGGAGACGATTGCCCAAGCGCTGGCCGCTGCCGGGAAGGCCGGTGCTTTGATAGCGCGCGGCTCGATTGAGAAGGAGCCACTCACGGCCCGCGTGGATGAGGAGCGCTGCATAGCCTGTATGCGTTGCGTGAAGGTGTGCCCCTACGGAGCCATCGAGCAGATCGGACCCGTGAAGGAGGGGCGAATCGTCATCCACGAGGCGGCCTGCATGGGCTGCGGCACTTGCGCCGCTGAGTGCAATTTCGACGCAATTGAGATGCCCTACTTCACCAAATCCCAGATCCTGGCACAGATCGATGCGGCCTTGGCCGAGCGGCCGGAGGAAAAGTGCATCGTATTCACCTGCAATTGGTGCTCCTATGCGGGTGCCGATCTGGCCGGCATCGAGAAGCGCCAGTATCCGCCCTCAGCGCGTGTAATCCGGACCATGTGCTCCGGGCGGTTTGAAGAGGATTTCGTGGCGCGCTGCTTCGAGCGTGGCGCGGGTGCCGTGCTGGTCACTGGCTGCCGCCTGACCGAAACGGGCTCAGATTGCCATTACAACTACGCCAACCGTCTTACGATGAAACGCTTCCAGCATTGGCAGCGAAAGTACGAGCGGAAGGGAATCTCGCCAGAGCGCCTCCAGTTGCGATGGATCTCGGCTGCGGAGGGCAAGGAGTTCGCTGAGAAGATAGCCGAGATGGACCAGGTGGTGCGCGCCTACGCGCGGCAAGCTCGAGAAGGACAAATCGAGAGGGAAGCCGATGGGTGAAGCCCCTGAAGATGCTGGAAGGGCACCTATTGAGCTGGATGAAGCGGCGGCAGAGCGCCTGCTGGAATTAACGAGTGGTGAGGCTGCGCCGTGCTTCCAATGCGGCGTATGCACGGCAGTCTGCCCCTGGTCTCGTGTGCATCATGAGCCTTTCTCGATCCGGGGGCTTATCCGCAAATTGCAGCTGGGCATCCTTGAAGAGGACGAACTCCCATGGCTCTGCACCGACTGTCGACAATGCGAGGCCTACTGTCCGCGCGGAGTCCACGTCCCCGCCGTCATACGGGCTCTGCGGCAGATGCTATGGGAACGGCGAGAGGTTCTTCCTGGCTTGCCTTCGGTGCTCTGGTCTTTGGTCTGGAATGGGAACCCGCTCTCACAGCCACCATCGCAACGAGCCGCCTGGGCAGAGGGATTGGAGCTCGAGGCATTTGATGCCGGCCGTCATGAAGTTCTGCTCTTTATCGGCTGCACGAGCAGTTACGACCGCAGAGCTCAGCGCGTAGCCCGGGCCTTGGCAAGAGTGCTACGCGCTGGGGGTGTGCCATTTGGGATACTGGGCAACGAGGAGCCATGCTGCGGCGAGACCGTGCTGCGATTGGGGCACCGCCCCTATTTCGAAGAGATCGCCGCCATGAACGCCAGCTTGTTCGCGGCGCGGGACGTAGAGCGCATGGTGACGTTGTGCCCTCATTGCCTGGATGTCTTCAAGCACGAATACCCGCGGATCGAGGCGGGCTTTGAGGTTCAGCATTACACAGAATTTCTGGCAAATCTGCTGGAAGAAGGCCGCCTGGAGGTGGGGCGTAGGAGCGATCAAAGGCTCACATTCCATGATCCCTGCCTGCTGGGCCGGGGGAATGGAATCTACGACCCGCCGAGGGCACTCATTCAGGCGGTGGCAGGCCGGTTGCTGGAAATGGCCGAAAGCCGGGAAGAGGCGCTTTGCTGCGGGGGCGGCGGGGGACGCATGTGGATGGAGACGCCGCCGGAGGAGCGTTTCGCCGAGCTGAGGGTCAAGGAGGCCGCACGCATTGGCGCCGAAAGAATCGTCACGGCATGTCCGACGTGCATCGCTTGTCTTGAGGACAGTCTCGGCGCGCGGCGCGGAGAAGCAATGGATGTCATCGATGTGGCCGAGCTGCTTGCGGAGAATCTAGGCGCCGGCTGAGGGAAGGACGAGAAACGCGTGCCAGAGCCTGTGTACGGCAGAGATGAGGCCCGGCCAGAAATTTGGGTATATCTGGAGCGCAAGAATGGCCAGCTCGAAGGCATCTCGCGCGAATTGCTCGCGAAGGGACGGGAATTGGCCGATCAAGCTGGCTGGTGCCTGGCTGGTTTGCTCCCCGGGCAGGGCAGGGCGCCCGCAGAAGAGGCCATCGCACACGGCGCCGATCGGATCTACTGGCTGGACCACCCCTGGCTGGATCGCTTCGATGCTGGCCTCTGCACTGCAGCGGTGGAGCATGTCATCTTGGAGCATCGGCCCTGCGTGCTGCTTTGCGGCGCCACGCCCGACGGACGCGATTTGGCCGGGCGCCTGGCGGTCAGGTTGCGAACGGGTTTGAATGCGGATTGCACCAACCTAAGCCTTGATGCAGAACGCGGCGCGCTCATCAGCGAGGTCACAGGCTTTGGCGGCGGTGTGATCGCCTTGCTCGAAATCCCCGAGGCACGCCCTCAGATATCCACGGTGCGCCCGGGGGTGTTCAGGCCTGGGCTACCGGCCGAAGACCGCCAGGGGGAGGTGGTGCGGGTATATGTGGAGCTCGAGGAAAGCCAGCGCTGCGTCGAAGTGCTCGAGGAGCATCTCGGGGAAAGTGTGGACCTAACCCAGGCGGAAGTTCTGCTTTGCGGCGGTCGCGGCGTGGAGGGTGATTTTGGCATGCTTCGAGAGCTTGCGGACCTGCTTGGCGGCGAAGTCGGCGCGACCAGACCGCCGGTAGACGAAGGCTTCATTGAACGAGAGCGCCAAGTGGGGCAGACGGGTGTCGTCTGCCGCCCGAAGGTGGCGATTGCCTGTGGCATCAGCGGAGCCTTTCACTTCATCGTGGGCATACAGGAGGCTGGAACCATCCTCGCGATCAATAGCGATCCGCAGGCTCCGATCTTCGAATATGCAGATTACGGCGCTGTCGGTGATGCCCATCAGATTATCCGGGCGCTGATTCGCGAGTTGAAACAGGAGCGAGAGGGCGCGCATGCGTGAGCCGCACATAGTCGTATGTATGAAAGTCGTGCCCAAAGCGGAGGAGATCCAGGTGGATCCCGAAACGCTGCTGCTCAAGCGGGAGGGAGCGCGCTCAGAGATCAACCCGCCGGATATGAATGCGTTGGAGGTCGCCCTCCGGCTAAAGGATGCGCGCGGCGCGCACGTCACTGTCCTTTCGATGGGCCCTCCCTTCTTCGAGCCGATCCTGCGAATGGCGCTGGCGATGGGCGCAGATGATCTCCATTTGCTCAGCGACCGGGCCTTTGCAGGCGCAGATACCCTGGCCACGACCTACACGCTCGCAAGAGGCATCGAGAAGCTTGGAGATGTGGACCTGATCCTTTGCGGGGAGGAATCGGCAGATGGCGCCACCGGACAGGTTCCGGCTGGGATTGCGGCATGGCTTGATCTTCCGCAGGTCACGTTGATCAACAGCCTGGAATTCGAGAAGGGCTTGCGCGCACTCCGCGCCCGCCGGGAAATCGGCGGGGGCTACACAATTCAGCGCGTCCACCTGCCCGCGGTGGTTTCCATCAAGACCGCCGCCAACGAACCTCGTTTCATGGATTTCCGGCGCAAGCCTTGGGCGATGGAGCAGGCCGAGGTGGTCGTCTGGGATCGGGCCAGCATAGATGCGGACCCGGCCTATATCGGTCTTCGGGGCTCGCCTACAGTCGTTGTCGGCCTGCGTGAAGCCGAATCGCGTGAGCGGCGACAAGAACGCCTAGATGGTCCGCCAGAGCAGATTGCCCACCAATTGGCGGAAATTCTTCGCCCGCTTCTTACAGAATAAGACCAGGCCTGTGCGAGCGAACGGCCCTCGAGCTTCCGAGGGCCGTTTGGGTTGGATGCTAGATGGTCTGCAATAGTGTGAAGTTTGGCGGGCCCATCGCACCGACCGGCAGACTGGCAATCATGACAACCTGCTGGCCAGATCTCACGAGCCCTGAAGCCAAGCAGGCCCGGCGCACGTGCTCGATCATCTCCTCCACCGACTGAGCTGTGGGAATCAGATAGGGTACGACACCCCAAGCCAGCGAGAGCTGGCGGTAGGTACGCTCCTCCGGGCTGAAGGCCAGGATCGGGACTCTCGGCCGGGTGAAGGACATCAGTCGGGCCGTACGCCCAGAGCGAGTGAAGACCGCGATAGCTGCCACATTGCGGTCATGGGCCAGGGCGCGCGCCGCGTGCGTGGTTGCAATTGCATCATCGTCCGTGGTCGCGGGCCTTTGGTCCTCGCCGCGCCCCCATTCCGGCATGTGGGCCTCGGCATCCAGGATGATGCGTTCCATTGTGCGCACGGCCGCGATGGGGTACGTCCCCATGGCCGTTTCGCCGGATAGCATGAGTGCATCGCTGCCATCGAATACGGCATTGGCCACGTCAGAGGCCTCTGCTCGTGTGGGGCGAGGGCTGTTGATCATCGATTCGAGCATCTGAGTGGCCGTGATTGCGAAGCGCTGATGGGCACAGGCCGTCCGGATAATTTGCTTCTGAATGGAAGGCACCTTTTCAGGCGAGACCTCCACGCCCAAATCGCCCCGGGCGACCATCACACCATCGCTAAGCTCGAGAATATCCACCAGGTTTTCAATGGCTTCTGGGCGTTCAAGCTTGGCGATAACCAGGGGAGGGCGTGCACCGTTGAGGTTCGCATGGATTGCATCGCGCAACCTGTGAACGTCTTCGCCGCGCCGTACGAACGAAAGCGCCACGGCGTCGACACCCTGGGAGATGCCAAAGGCCAGGTCCCGCCGGTCTTTCTCCGTGAGCGAGGGCGCTGAGAGCTGCACACCTGGCAGGTTCAGGCCCTTGCGGCTTCCCAGTTGACCGCCAATGACCACCTCCGTGTGGATCTCCGGCGTATGCACTTCAAGCACCCGCAGCTCAAGCTGGCCATCGTCCAGTAGGATGCGGTCGCCTGGCCGAACCTCCTCAGGGAGGGGGGCATAGTTTATGCCGATGCGGGTCTTTGTCCCCTCGACGGCCTCGGTTGTCAGGATGAGCCGCTGACCCGCTTCCAACATAACAGGCTTATCGCCTTTGAGCCTACCGGTCCGCAGTTTAGGGCCTTGCAGATCCTGCAAGATCCCGATGGGGCGGCCAGCCTCCTGTTCGAGGGCCCGGACCCGGGCAATCACCTCAGCATGACTGTTGTGGTCACCGTGGGAGAAGTTCAGTCGAAGCATGTCAGCGCCGGCTTGGATGAGTGCATCCAACCTCTCCTGGCAGGCCGGTCCTACGGTGGCGATGATCTTGGCTCTGCGTATGTTCATAGGTATTTCAATTCCCAGGCTTCTCGCTCCAATTGCTCCCGGAAGTCGGGGTGGGCGATCTCGATCAGGGCACGTGCGCGTTGGCGGATCGTCTTGCCGTAAAGGTGGGCGACGCCGTATTCGGTGGCCACGAAGTGGACGTGATTCCGCGTCGTCACCACGCCGGCTCCCGGCTTGAGGGTGGAAACGATACGACTAATGGGCGCGCCGCCGCCGGGCCGAGCCGTAGAGGGCAGTGCGATGATCGGCTTGCCACCCCTGCTGCGAGCTGCTCCGTATACAAAATCGAGCTGGCCGCCCACGCCGGAGTAGAGCTTGGGGCCGATACTATCGGCACAGACCTGGCCCGTGAGATCGACTTCGATGGCCGAGTTGATCGAGATCATGCGCTCGTTCTGTGCAATCACAAAGGGATCATTCACATATTCGGTGGGATGCAGCTCCACGATGGGATTATCATCGACGAAGTCGTAGAGCTTCTTGGAGCCCAGAATGAACCCGGCGACGATCTTGCCCGTGTGGAGGGTCTTCCTCTCGTTGGTGATGACGCCCTTCTGGATGAGCTCCATCACGCCATCCGAAAAGAGCTCAGTGTGCACCCCCAGATCGCGCTTATCTACCAAGAAATGGAGGACCGCATCTGGTATGGCACCTATTCCCATTTGCATCGTCGAGCCATCCTCGATGAGGTCGGCGATATACCGGCCAATGCGCATGCTTATTTCGTTTGTCTCGCCCATGGGCAATTCGGCCAGGGGATAATTGACCGGGACGGCAAAGTCAATCTTCGAGAAGTGGATAAAAGAATCCCCGAGGGTCCGGGGCATCTGCTCGTTGATTTCGGCGATGACTATTCTTGCCACCTGTGCGGGGGTCTTCACCAAACCGGCCTCGATCCCCAGGCTGCAGAAGCCATGCTCATCCGGGGGGCTTACCTGCGTCAGGACGACGTCGAGTGGAAGATGCCCTTCCTTGAAGAGCAGAGGGACCTCAGAGAGGAACACAGGCGTGAAATCTGCCCGGCCCTCATGCACCGCTTGGCGCACATTAGGGGAGATGAAAAGCGTGTTGATTCGGAGATGACCTTCCATGACGGGGTCGGCGTGCGGGGCCGGTCCCACTGTGAGCACCTGCACAATCTCGATATCCTGAAGTTTTGGTGCCCGATCGACCAGCGCCGAAAGGAGCTTTTGGGGGACAGAGCAGTTGCCGGTGAGAAAGATGCGATTGCCGGATTCAATGGCCTGGACGGCTTGCTCGGCGGTCGTCAGGCGGGACTCGTATTTCTTCAACCAGCTCATGGCTCCGGCCTCCGGAGGCCGCCGAGGCGGTCCAGGTGGACTGTTGCGCCATCGGCGGTGTTCAGGCCGCGCTCGATGGCCGGGTGCTCGCGGATGGCCTCAGCTAGGCCGCGCGTAGAAATGGCCTCGAGGTAGCGATAAGCGCCGAGGTAGAGCGCGTGCGTGGCCGTTCGCCCTAAGACCCCGGACATATTCGGTACACAGTAGTGAATGATGCCTTCCTCCTCGAAGGTGGGACTGCCGTGATTGGTAGGGCGGGAAGTCTCGATACAGCCGCCCTGATCGATACTCATGTCGATGATGACGGAGCGAGGCTTCATCCCCTGGACCATGTCGCGCGTCACGACGATGGGTGCGCGTGCCCCGGGCACCAGCACGGCACCGATCAGGACATCTGCGTAGGCGCTCGCCCGCCCGATGTTGTAGGGAGTGGCCAGCATGGTGATGACATGATTCGGGAGTCGCTCCTGGACCGCTTGCAGTCGGCGGGGGTTGATATCGAGCAAGGTGACGTGGGCACCCAGACGAGAGAAGGAATCGGCTGCGGTGCTGCCGACCACGCCTGCGCCGATGATGACGATCTCCGCCGGGGGCACACCCGCCACGCCGCCCAGGAGGATACCGCGGCCACCGTGATCATTCTGCATCAGGCGGGCTGCTACCTGGACGCACATGCGCCCGCCAATTTGGCTCAGGGGCGCTAGGACCGGCTTGTAGCCGTCGGGCTCCTCGATTTGTTCATAGGCGAGGGCGGTGATCTTCTTCTCGAGAAGTCGCGTGATCTTCTCCTCCCGGGCTGCGGCTAGGTGGAGGAAGCCGGCCAGGGCTGTCCCTGGTCGCATGTGCTCAATCTCGTCCAAGAGTGGCCGGGCGAACTTGAGCACCAAATCGGCCCGTCCGAAGACTTCCTCCGTGCTGTAGACGACGAGCGCGCCGGCCTGCGTGTAGTCATAATCAGTGAAGCCTGCACCTTCGCCCGCGCCGGTCTCCATATAGACGGTGTGCCCCTGTTTGGTGAATAGATTCACGCCGGCAGGGGGGAGACCTACACGGTATTCGAAGGGCCTTCGCTCTTTGGGGATGCCGATGTCCATCGCGCTGCTCCTGCAGAGATGTATAGACCGGCTAGGTCAATAGCCTGACGAGGATTGCCTTCTGGGCGTGAAGGCGGTTCTCGGCCTGGTCAAAGAGCACCGAGTGGGGACCATCGGCCACCTCATCGGTGATCTCCTCGCCCCGGTGTGCCGGAAGGCAATGCATCACGATCACATCCTCCGTGGCCTCGGCAACGAGAGCGGCGTTGACCTGATAGGGCTGGAAGACCTTGCGGCGCTCCTCAGTCTCGGTTTCCTGGCCCATGCTGGCCCATGTATCGGTGTAAATGACATGAGCCTCACGCACCGCCTCATGCGGATCGTGGAGGAAGGTGATGTTGCTGCCACTGCCTTTCGCCAGGCGGCGGGCCTCCTTTGCGGCTTCCTTGGGGATTTCATAGTCGATGGGGGTGGCGATGGTGAAATTCATGCCTAGAAGCGCACAGGCGTACATCAGGGAAACGGCCACGTTGTTGCCATCGCCGATGAATGCCACGTTCAGTCCCCGCAGATCACCATAGGTCTCAAGAATAGTGAGGACATCCGCCATGGCCTGACAGGGATGATTGAAATCGCTCAGGCCATTAATCACAGGCACGCGGGAGTAACGCGCCAATTCGAGGATGTGCTCATGGTCGAAGACGCGCGCCATGATGGCGTCAACGTATCGCGAGAGAACGCGGCTCACGTCTGCGATCGCTTCGCGCTTCCCCAGTCCTATCTCTGCGGGAGACAGGTAGAGGGCGTCCCCTCCCAGGTGGCGCATGGCCATATCGAACGAGACGCGGGTGCGGAGGCTGGGCTTCTGGAAGACCATCGCAAGGACCTTGTCTTTCAGGAGCGGGCGGTTGCCGCCGGCCTTCAAGGCCTCCTTCAACTCGATCGCAAGTTCCAATATCTCTTGCAGCTCTTCACCGGTGAAGTCCGCGAGTGAGAGAAAATGACGCATGCTGATCTCCTCATTCTCATGAGCCAGGATTGTGGGATGGGGGGAGTATAGCACAGGTCAGGGCGGGTCTTGATGAGAGGTCGAGCCAGCGGCCATGCCAGGTTCTTCTTCAGGGTCAGGGATCGGAGCGGCTCCAGGCGTGGGGGTGCGCAGCCAGTAAAGCCATCCTCTAAGGCGAGGCCGGTGTTGCGGCGCGGGTTCGGCGAGTGCGAGCAGCAGAGTGGCGGTCAACACTAGCGCGCCTGCCCATTGCCCGAGGGAGAGGGTCTCGTCCAGCAGAAGGTAGGCCAACGCCACCGTGACGAGTAGTTCGCCCAGCCCGATAATCGACGTCTGTACGCCGCCGATCATCTTGACCCCGGCGAAGAGGGCGAGCCGTGAGAAGAAAGTGACGCAGGTGAGCGCGATAAGCGGTGTCAGGGCAGGCGTCTGTAGGCCTTCAAGGGGCCGCGAGAACAGCAGATATGCAGGGACCGCAACCCCGGTCATGGCCAGCAAGGTATAGAGCGTCACCGTGGGAGCAGGCGCCTCGAAGAGCACCCGCTGATTGATGGGAATGTGCAGGGCATACAGCAAAGAGGCGATCAGCATGAAGATGACACCGAGTCCATCCGCCTGGGTGGGTCCGGCGCGCGTCAGCAGCAATACGCCCGGGACGCTCATGACCAGCCGAAGCAATGTCAAGCGGCTGGGTTGCTGGCCATCCAGATAGATCAGCCCGGCGACGAAGAGGGGGTAGAGGGCAAAGAGGAACTGCCCCAGGCCGGCTCCGATGCGCCCCAACGCAGCGTAGTAGAAGAGCGATCCCACGCCATTCAATACGCCGGCGATGGTTGTGCCCGCAAAGCCCACCGGATAGATGTAAAGATCACGCGGGCGGAAGATCGCCACGACGAGCAAGAGCAGCAAGAATGCTCCGGCAGTCCTGAAGGCGACGACGGCGAGCGGGGCCATGCCAAGCAAGATGGCCTGTTTCCCGAAAACGGGGGATGCGCCCAAGAAGAGGGCCGATGAGAGGGCAAATGCCACACCGCGCTGATCGAGGTTGAGGAGGCGTCGGGTCATGCCTTAGCTCAGGACATGGTCGATTTCGCGCATAAGCTCGTCATCCAGGAAATCGCCCTTGACCATCAGGCGATTGATCTTGCCCGAGAGACGTTGCCATTCTTTGCGGGTCAGCTCCTTGGCTGTGACGACGATGATGGGAACCTCCCGAAAGGCATCGTCCTTTTTCAGGCGCTCAACCAGGTCGAAGCCATCCGTCTCCGGCATCATCAAGTCCAGGATGATCAGATCCACCGGCCGCTGCCCTAGCACTTTCAGGGCCTGGGATACGCCGGAGGCCTCGTAGACTTCATAGGCGCCATGCGCCTCAAGCAGCCGACGAATCAGCCGGCGGGCATCGGCTTGATCATCGATAACCAAGACCTGGCGCATGCGGTGACGATCGAGCAACCGTAACGCGGCCGAGAGGCCTTCTCTGGGCCGGGCCGGGAGGGCGGAGTCCTCGAGGTTAAGCTCGGTGGCCCAGCCCGCCGGGAGCATCTGGCGCTCGACAGGAATAGCATGGCCAGAGCAATTAACCACAATGAGCTCGTCCCTGGAAACAATACCCTCCCGCGCCATCTTGAACAGACCGGCAAATGCCACCGCCGCAGCGGGCTCGATGGAGAGTCCTTCGAGCTTGGCGGCGAGATTGAGGGCATGGAAGGCTTCATCATCGCTGACGCTAAGCATGATGCCCCCAGGCCCGGCCGTGAGCCGGTCGAAAAGGAGGCTATATGTGCGGCCAGGATCTCCTGTAGTGAGGGTAGTGATATAGGTTTCGGGATGTCGAACCGGGGCGGCTTCACGGCAGCCGGAAGCCCAGGCGCGGGCCATCGGGGCGCAGCCATCCGCCTGGACGCAGGCGATCTTGGGTATCTTCTCGATCAGGCCCGCGGCACGAAGTTCGGAAAAACCTTTCAGCACACCCAGAGGACCGATCCCCCCGCTGACAGCCTGAATGTACCAATCAGGAGTCGGCCAAGGCAGGCTGTCTGCAGCGCGCATGCCGGCCAATTGCTCGCAAATCTCGAAGGCGATGGTCTTCATCGATTCCAGTGCGGCGATGCTGCGCGCCCCGCGGTCGAGGTATAACCCCCGGCTCTCTGCGAAGGCCGCCGCGAGCTGCTTCGCCTGATCGTAGGTGCCCGCGACCTTGATGACTTCGGTGCCATACACGGCGACTTCATGCATCTTCTCGGGCGGCACCAGGCTTGTGAGGAAGGCCCAGAGCTTGATGCCGGCTCTGGCGCAGAAGGCCGAATAGGCCATGGCCACGTTGCCCGTGGAGCAAACCACTGCTTCTTGCAATCCGAAAAGGCGCAGCGCATTGACGCTCACCGAGGCCTGGCGGTCTTTGAAGGACTGCGTGGGGCCTTGACGTTCATCCTTGATCATCAGATGCGGGAGGCGCAGCATCTCGCCGAGTTGGCTGGCATCCAGCAGGGGTGTCATCCCCTCGCCCAACATGACCAGCTTTTCATCCAGTCGGATGGGCAGCAGTTCTCCATAGCGCCAGAGGGACGGCTCGCGAGAGGGGAGCTCGCGCTGCCAGGTCTCCCGGAGCGAGCGGAGATCGTAGCGTGCCTCTCGCCAGGGGCTGCCGCAAGCCGGGCAAGCCAACGAGAGCGGCTCGTAGACAACCTGCTCGCCGCAGTCCAGGCATTCGATCCAGCTTTCCACTCGGCTCACAATCAGACGATCCTCCTCGGTTGCGCTAGGTCAAGACGCCACCGGCTGGAAAGGCGGAACTTTGGTGGGCGACAGCCGGGGTTAGATAGGGTCAAGATGCTCGGGCGATGAATGATACGAGCCCCCTTATGAACTGTTCCGCGTGCATACCTAAGGGCTTCAGCATGGCATCGGATCCCAACTCGATGCGATGATTCTTCTCTGGAAGGATGCCAATCGCAGGGAGATCGGCCTCGCGGATATCCTGCAGCAACTTGGAGAGCGCGGTTTGCCGGTCCTCCGTTTCGGTCGAAAGAAGGATCAGAATGCCATCCGGAGAATGATTTTCAAGGAGCTTGGAGGCCTCCGAGTAGTCGCCAACGCTGGTCAGTTCCAGGGCCGCAGCGTATGGCGGGATTTCCTCGAATACTTTTGTGGCTTGCCCAAGCGGATCGGCGAGGAGAATGCGGCCGGACTGGCGGGCGGATGGGATTGCTTGAGAGATACGCTCCCAGAGGGCATCTGGCTTCCAGGCAAGCGGGAGAAGGTCTTCCAGGGGCAGGTAGGCTCCCCAAGCCTCGTGCGGGTTGAATGCGCTCAGGACGACACGGGTAGGGGCAAGAGCGGGGTCACCGCGCAATTCGGCGACGCTCCTCAAAATCGCCTCTGCCGGCAGGGAGAGATCGAGGACCACAATCTGGGGGCTGAGGGCATGAGCGGCGTCGGCGAGGTGCTCCGGGCGCGTAAGCGCATGGTAGCGGTAGCCCGCCGATTCCAGGGCCGAGCCAAGGGTGTCGCTGAAAGCTTGCCTGGATGTGACCCCCAGGACCAATGTGGCAAGATCCTCTGCCTGAGCCCCTTCATGCTGCAGGGGAAGCGTGAATGCGAAGGTGCTGCCTTCACCGGGCACGCTCTCGACCCAGATCACGCCGCCATGCAATTCAACAAGATGACGGCAAATCGAGAGGCCCAGCCCGGTGCCTCCAGTCTTGCGGGTTGGCGAGGCATCCACCTGGGAGAAAGGCTCGAAGATGCGTTCCTGATCTTCGGGTTTGATGCCAGGGCCGGTATCGAAGACGGCGACAACAATCTCCTCCTGGCCTGCTCTGCGGATCGTACGTGCCGAGATACCGATGTGGCCTTCTTCGGTGAATTTGGCTGCATTCGAAATAAGGTTGAGGAGAACCTGGCGAATTCGGATGTTATCGGCCTGCACCCTCGGCAGATCGTCGGGAACATCGGTGATGAGTTCTATGGGGCGGTCCTTCACCAATCCCGCCGCGGTTGACATCACGCCTTGGATGATCTCCCGCAGATCAACCTCGGAAAAGGCCAGCTCCATCTTTCCGGCCTCGATCTTAGAGAGGTCGAGGATGTCGTTGATCAGCCCAAGCAGGTGCTGCCCGGCGTTGTAGATGGCCGTTAAATCCTCGCGTTGCTTCTCCGTGACGGGGCCGTCGATGCCCTTCAGGATGACCTTTGAGAAGCCGATGATCGAGTTCAAGGGGGTGCGCAATTCGTGGCTCATGTTCGCCAGGAACTGGCTCTTCAAGCGGTCAGCCTCGCGCATCTCTTCCAGCGCTTGCTGGGTTAGCTGATGGGATCTCGCGTCTTGGAGCGCCAAGGCGAACTCGTGCGCCAGGGCTTCTGCGAGGGCGCGGTCCTCCTCGGTCCAAGGGCCCCCGTCCTTGCCTTCGAGCTCAATCGTGCCCAGGACCGCATCCTGGCCGCGGAGAGGCACCACCAGGCGCTCGCTGTCAGGAAGGGGACCTGTTTCCGGCGCTTGAGAGGGTGAGAGGGGATGTACACTCTCACCATCATCCTCGAAGCCCAGAATCTCGCCCCATGAGGGGGCCAAATCAGGTGATGCGAAGGCATCCAGCCTATCAGGAGGAAGCGGCAGGGCAATGGCCAACCTGCCCGTTGGGGCGCGTCCCGTTTCCTGAACCTGTGCGACGCCGCGGTAGCCATCCAGGCGGCCTTGTGTATCCATCTTGGGCAGCGCGCGGATGAAGAGGCGCAGGGCCTTGCCATCGCGATTGGTTGCCCGGGCCATCAGGTGCGGAAGCGGCGCTTGTGAGCGAATGGCCTCGGCCACTTTCTCGGCGGACTCCTGATCCAGGCCAATGGCCGAGAGGGGCTGGCCGATCAATTGCCCTGGAGGAATTCCCAGCACGCGCTCGACTTCGGGGCTGCACCATGAAAAATAGCCTTGCGAATCAAGCTCCCAGATCCATCCCTGAGGCGTCCCCATGTCAGGGCGCCCAAGCATCTCGGAAGGAAGTGTCCCGGATCGCGGCGGCGTTTGTGCGATGCCGTCGAAGAGATGTTCAAGCCGCCGTCGAATGGCTTCGATGGAACTCATTCGTGTATTGCCTCAATTCTGACGCCAGCTGCCGGTATTGCTCTGCGGCGCGGCTCTGGGGCGCGTATTGCTGGATCGGAAGGCCGAAAATCGGGCTCTCGCGCAGCCGTGTATCCACCTCGATCTCCGACTCGAAGGCCGCCTCCCGAAATGCTGTTCGGATCTGTTTGGCCAAGCTGCGGTGGATGCGGTTGCGATTATCAAGCATTGTGAGCAGGATGCGATAGCGCAATCTGGGATTGTGGCGGTTGCGGATGGTCAGGATCAGGTTGAGCATATCCCGCAGCGCATGGGCTGAGTAATACTCGGGCTGCGTGGGAATAACGAGCAGGTCTGCGGCCGTGAGCGCATTCTGTGTGAGGATCCCGAGCGTCGGGGGGCAATCCAGGATGATGACGTCATGCTTGTTCGATCCCCGGATGGCCTCGCGCATCAGGAGCAGGTAATGCTCGCGGACCATCAGATGGCCTTCTGCGATACTGAGTTCATGGTTGGAAGGGACCAGTGCCAGGCCATCCACAGAGGTAGGGCGGCGCACGGCCTGAAGTGGTCGATCCCGCAGGAGAACATCCGCAAGAGTTGTCTCCAGGCCTTCAGGCCGGATGCCGAGCGAGATGGTCAGGTTGGCGTGGGGATCCATGTCAACGAGCAGTACCTCTTGACCCTGCTCGATAAGCGCTGCGCCGAGGGAGAGAGAGGTTGTGGTTTTGGCGACTCCGCCTTTAGCGTTGGCAACCGCGATGGTCAGTGTCATTCACCCTCTCCAGCAAGGGGCTGGTCTCCTGCCGTGACGTGTTCGGATGAAGGGGGCCCGTTCTTGATATCTTCGTCGGCATCCAGGGGCTGCGGGTATAGACGGATGCGGCTTCGCTTGGCGCCCATGGCCTTTCGCATCTCGCGAACAGCGGTCTTCAACATGCCTTCCACATCTTCGCGCTTCCGGACCTCCCCTGTGAGCTCCAGCACCATTTGCTCTCGTCGGGCCCGCTGCAAAGTCTCCTCGAACAGCCGGGCGTTCTGGATGGCCACAGCCAGCTGGTCGGCCAGGATTTGCAGCACGGCGATGTGGTCGCCGCTGAAGGCGCCGGGCAAGGCATGCTGGACATCCAGGGCGCCGATAATTCTCTCACCCACCCGGAGCGGGATCGCCAGTTCCGTTTGCATGTCCGGCAAGGCGGGGTGGGGCTTGAAGAGCGGGTCCTGATCGACTTGATTTGCGAGGTAGTGTTCGCCCCGCAGGGTCACGTATCCGATGATGGACTCCGAACCCACCTTCAGACGGTGTCCCTCGGCCTTCATCTGCTCGCCTGCCGGGCCGGTGGCTTCTGCGATTTCGGCGTATTGCTCCTGCTCGTCGGTTAGGAAGACGGCGATATGGTGGTAGCCAAATCGCTCCTGAATGAGCCGGACAGTTCTACGCAGCAAAGTATCAATATCGAGCAAGCCGGTTGCGTCTCGGGCAACCTCGGCGGCCGTCTGAAGTTGAGCTGCTCGTCGCTGCAGCTCCTCCAGTAGGCGGGTCTGCTCGAGCGCAGCGGCCACTTCATCGGCAACTGCTCGCACGATCTCGCGTTCATCCTCGGTCCACTCGCCGGGCTTTTCCCCCAGCACCTCCAGGAGTCCGATGGTTTCGCCGTGGATCTCGATAGGCACTTCAAGCGGATCGCCGCCATCCGTAACGGCGTCTGGGTACCGCGGTCCGGCGTACTCCGCGGAAGTCACGGCGCGATCGGCCTGCAGCAATTCGAGCAGGGCTTGCCAGGAGTCGGCTGTCTGGCGGCGGTAGAGGCTGTCCAATTGCTCGAGGCTGGTGCGGGTCTCCTCAAGCAGGCGGGTGTTCTCGAGTGACGCGGTCACCTGGCCGGCGACCAGCTCGAGAATCTCCAGGTCTCGGTCGCGGACGCCTTCGGGCGCGAACATCTCAACGGCCAGTGCGCCGATCGCCTCGTCGCGCTGGATCAGCGGGACGGCAATGGTGACGCTTTCCGCCCGATGCTTCCTGGGCGGAGGTCCGCCCTCGCGCACGACCACAGGCTGCCGGGTTTCGACGGCGCGGCTCAGAGGACCTCGCCCAAGCGGCAGGGGGATGCCTAAGGGAGCGGCTTGCTCGCCCGATTCGGCTGCAGCGCTGCGGATGATGATCTCCTCGCCCTCCAGCAAACCCAGCGCCACACGCCTGAAGCCAAAGCGCTCGCGTACGATCGCAGTGGCCTCGGCCAACAAGGTGTCGTATTCGCTGAATTGGCTTAGAGCGCTGAAGACTTCGATAACCTTGCGGTTCAGCGAGGAGAGGTCCGTGAGCTCCTCGATCAGGCGGGCGTTTTCGATCGCGACCGCCAACTGGTCCGCCATCGTTTGCAGGACGATGACATCCTCCTCCTCGAATGCATTTGGCTCCTTGCTCTGAACGTCCAGGGCACCGATGATCTGATCACCAGACCAGAGTGGCAGGGCCAGCTCGGAGCGGGTTTCCGGGAGATCTGGGTTCGCGAAGTGCACCTGATCCCCGCCAACGTCGAGGGCAATGCGGGGATTCCCTGTGCCGGTTACGTATCCAACGATGCCGACTTTGCCGACTGGTAGTTTATGGCCGCGGGCAATCATGCGCTTTCCGCCCTCGGAGGATGCGGCCCGCAGGACGGCATACTCGCGGTCGGCGTCGACCAGAAAGACCCCAGCATGGTAGTAGCCAAATCTGGAGGAGATCAAATGGACCGTCTGCTCAAGCAGGGATTCCACATCGCGGATCGCGACGGCATCCCGAGCGACTTCCGACGCAGTGCGAATTTGCTTCGTGCGTTCTTGCACACGCCTTTCCAAGGAGCGGTAGAGATCCGACAATTCCTTGGCCATGTGGTTGAAGGCTTGAGAAAGCACGCCGATTTCGTCCCCGCGCTGGATCTCTACGCGGGCGTCCAAATCCCCGGCAGCAAAGCGCTCAGCCAGGTCCCGCAGGACGGCAAGCGGCCGGACGGCGCGACGCGTGGCGAGTGGGACCACAAGGCCGACGACTAGGACAACCGAGACCAGCAAGAGAATGGTAAATGGTGTCAGACTATTGGCTTCTGCGAAGATATCGGCCTGAGGTAACTCGGCAACGATGCCCAGGTTCCACTCCGGGA
>CAZQDE010000002.1:0-64767 GCA_964591485.1 uncultured Anaerolineaceae bacterium
CCTGCGGAGCGCCTCGCCCACTGGCAGATGCTGATTCAGGTACTGCCAGAAGAGACGACCCAGCAGGTCCGCGGCGATGAGCGGCGGGGTCACAGAACCGTAGGAGATCTTGGTGGAGCCGATGACGGCCCGGCTCCCTGAGGCGAGGAACTTCAAGCTTAGGGCCGTCTCCGCGGTCTTGCCGATGCTATTAGCGCCATAGCACGCCTCAGTGAACACAACTTTCGGCGCCCGCCCACCATTCACGACATCTTGTGGCCGCAAGGCGACGGGGAATTCGGTCGTCACGCTCTGGTCGTGAAGAGGGTCGCGCTGTCCGTACCATTCGGGCGATCCCTCCAGGCCGTGCAGGTTGTAATAAGAGAGACGCGCTGCCTTCACCGCATGACTGGGGAGTCGTTCGGCCTCCACAGGGGGAGAGCTGATCATCGAGCGCGGGTCGCCGATGGCTTTATATACGGCTATGGAGGCGCGCCTCCATATGCTGGCGGTGTAGCCCAGCGTGCGACACTCGCCGGCAAGAACTCGTCCCATCTTGCGCCGAAGCCAAAGGCGGAGCCGCAGGCCTAGGCTCAAGGATCGCTGGGCGGCGCGATGGTCACTAGCGGCACGCTGGAGCGCTTTTACGAGGCTCTCCGCATCCTTGTCGAAGGGCAACCTTCCGACGGGCCATTCCGGCATGAAGTAGTTCTCATCCGAGGTGGCGTAAGGATTGTCGGAAGGGACATGCTCATCGTCATCGTCGGTAGGGTTGGGGAGCAGGTGGAAAGGTACGATGTCATGCCCGCCGACGATCAGAACGGCGCCGATCATCTCGCCGCGCTTCTCAAGCGCTTGATCCAAATCGGCCAAGCGAAGCTTGATCTGCCAGGCATTGCCGGGATCGGTGGGGGAGAGCCCGAACGGCTGCAGGGTGTCAGGATCATCCACATAGAGGCGATAGGCAGACCATCCGGGTCGCTTTCGCACCGTCTCTAGCAGCGCCAGCATGGATTGGTCTATTGCCTGGAAGGCTTCCACCCCTAGCACCTGCTGCAGGCGTGTATGGCTTGAGAGCAGGATATAGGCCGGGGACCGGCCGTCTTCTTCGCGCAACCGGCGCCTGGCATTCAGCCGCGCTGCCAACCGGGCGAACTCGCGCTGTACCTCGGAAATCACCTGCTGATCTGCGCCCATGTCTGCCGAGTCGATCTCGCCTTTGCCTGGATCCGGGCCCTGGAAGGCTTCCCAAGGCTGGGGCTCGGGGAAACCTGTCGGCGAATGGGCTGTGGCATCAGTCTTCCGACGGGCCCTCGGCGCGCGCGCCCTCGGATTGGAATCTCTGGCAGCCGCGGGCGGACCCGCCTCGGCAATTCTGCCATCTGCACCCATCAGCCGATTCTCGCCCAGCACGGCCGCCACATCGGCCGGGATCGGTCTGGAGAGGGCGGCCTCGTAGGCCTTTGGCCAGAGATCGTGATAGGCATGCCGGTCGCCGAGAATTCGGGCTGTGATCCGCCCTTGCGTGTCGGCGCGCGCGGCTTGATGGAGCAGGCTTAGGCCGCGAACCGGGTCGCCCTGGCGGACCCAGTGGTCCCCCAAAAGAATTAGAAAGGGCAGACTCGAGGGCCACTTCTGGTGACCGTATCGTGCATATGCTATGGCGGAATCTTCGTCGCCCGCTGCCATCGTAGCTTGGACGACGATCCAGGCAGGCAGTGGCATTTCATGATCAGCGGCGAGGACCTCCTGAGCCATATGTGCAGCGTCCTGAGGGCGCCCTTGTGCCAAGGCCTTTCGGATCTCGCCCATGCGGATTGCCCATGCCGGGTGCCGACGCGGGTCGAGTGCCAGCCCCTTGAGCGCGAGCGCGCAGGCATCGTAGATGGAGGCGGGAAGGGCTTGTCCTTGAGAACGAAGCGCGCTGGCGAGCATTTGGTAAGCCGGTGTGGCTTCTGGATCGAGGATGACAATGTCCTTCAGCCGCTGGGTGGCCGAATCCAGAGCGCCGATCTCCATCTCCGCCCGGGCCAGCATGACTTGCACATCCAGGTCGCCTGGCCAGACGGCAAGCCAATCCATGGCGATTTGCCGGGCAAAATCTGCCCGATGAGCAATCAGAGCGGTTCGAAGGAGTTTGATGTAAGTGTCGCGATCGGTTAGGGTCATGTCGCCACCGCCTGCGCTTCGATACCACCGTGTACGAGTTGCAGCGCCCGCACAGCCGCGAGCTGCTGATGGGTTTCCGCGTTGGTTGCGTCGAGCTTGGCGGCGCGCTCCAAGAATTCGGCTGCCGCCTCATAAGCCTTTTGCTGCTTCAGAAGCATGCTGGCGCGGAAGAGCGCCTCGGCATCTTCCGGGTTGATGGCTATCGCTCTCTGGTAGGCCTCCAGGGCCTCATTGGGTTCTCTTCGAGCCTCATGCACCATCCCAAGCTCTCGAGCAATGTCGGCGTCGTCCGGGAAGGCCCCCTGTGCCCTGGAGAGCACATCCAGGGCTTGGTCGAGTTGACCAGAAAGGCGGCTGATACGGCCAAGCTGCACCTGATAGACGCACGTTCGAGGGGCGATGCGTACAGCCCGTTGGGATGCGCCAAGCGCGCCAGGTAGATCGCCGTTCCTTTCCTTTGCCTCGGCGAGCAGGCTCCACCCCTGATGCAGGTCGGGATATTCTTCGAGCAATTGCTCGAGGTCAGCGATCGCCTCCATCTGCTGGCCTGTTAGCACGAGCAGACGACTTCTGGCCAACCGCACCTTCGGATCTTGATCTGAGCTTTGCAGGGCCCGGTCGTATACCTGGATGGCCTTCTCGAGCTTCCCTTCACCTGCAAGGATCTCGCCTAAGCCGGTGAGCACCTTTGTGTCCTGGGGGGCCAGTTGGAACGCCGATTGAGCCCGTTTCAGAGCCACTCGAGACTTGCCTTGCATGGCTGCGGCTCTTGCAGCGCCGATCATGGCCGCCGCGTCCGAGGGCGCCAATGCGTTAGCGCGTTCAAACCAGACTTCGGCCTGGGAAGCCTCGCCTAGGGCCAATGCAACTTCGGCGGCCTCCTTCCAGATAGCGGGGGAGGAGGGTGAATCCTCGAGTAGGCGCAGGTAGACCGATTTCGCCTCTCTGACTTGCCCCATGGCGCGATATTGCCGGGCCAGTGCCGCGAGATATCGTGGATCGGTAGGTTCAAGTTCGTTGGCTGCCTGCAGATGGGGCAGGGCGGCGTCTGGCTTATGCTCTGCAAGGTACAAGCCCGCGAGTTCGAAGCGCCAATCCGCTTCGTCGGCCCATAGGGATACGGCCGCGTTGAGCGCATCGATGGCCTGGCCTCGGTCATTCTTGGACAATGCAAATCTAGCTCTTAGATACTCCGCCACAGGCCGCAGGAAGACATGCCTTCCGGCCAGCTCAAGTGAATCCCTGGCAGCCTCCTCGTCCCCGGCATGCCAGGCCGCAAGGGCCAGAACCAGTCGATCAAAGCCAGGCTCAGAGGCACCGAGCGGGCTGTCAGTCAATTCTTGCATTGCCTTCGTGGGTCGATTGGCCCTGATCAGGGCAATGGCCTTGGAGAGCCGGATAGGGGCCTCTGAGAGGGAGGCCGTCTCGCCAAAGTCTGCTTCTTCCGGGCGGACGTCGCCTGATACGAGCTGCCTCCATAGCCTGAGAGCTTGCACATCTCGAGGCATCGCGCCTAGCGCCGGGCAGGCCTCGATCCAGTTATCCAGACGCTCCCAAGCTGGGCCCTCGTCCTCTGGAGCGGGGGAATGAGCATTGGATTTGGCCATCTCATGCAAGAGCCAGCGCATCTCGATCAATCGCAATCCAGCTTTGATCCGTGCGAGCGCTGTCTCGAGCATCCATTCGGCGGGGGCGGGATCGCGCAGCATCTCAGAAACGTTCTGCCATCGGCCCAGCCCCAGCGCGGCTTCGAGCTGCCATGTCCATGCCTGAGCATCTTCGATGGGTTGCGAAGTCGCCAATGCGGCAAAGGCTTCCGAAGCCACATCTCCTTCGCCGCGCTGCGCCGCCGCCAAGGCCTTGATGGCCTGAAGCGGCCGGGTCAGGCTCGAGAGACTTTCGGCATATTCGGCGATATCCTGGGCTCCTTTCGCATCGCCCATTCTCAGGCAGCATTCGGCCGCGGCTTCGAGCTTGGCGTCATCCATGCTGCTGCGCGCAGGTTCCTTTTGAAGCAAAGCTAGGCCCTCTTCTGGGAGCCCGTTTTGAGCCATTGCGCGTGCGATTTCGATTTGCAGTTCCAGGCTTGGGGCGGCTTCGAAGGCCTCCAGATACTGCTGGAAACCAAGCTTGCGCTGGCCGACGGCTATAAAGGCTTTGCCCAGGGCAGCTTTGTAGGAGGCATCCTCTGGCGCTAACGCCGAAGCTTGTTGCCAGAGGCTGATGGCCGCGCTGCGTCGGTTCAATCGCCACAGAGATTCAGCCGCTTGGGCAAGAGTTTCTGCGTTGGCCGGAGACAACTTGGCGCTTGTAAGCCATGCCCGCTGCGCCGTGTTCAGATCGCCATTTCTCTCGGCGGCGATGGCAAGCTTGGCCTGAATGACCTGATCGGTAGGCGCTAGTTCCGCGGCCCTTCGCAATAGCCTCAGCTTGAGGCGCGAAAGACCTTGACGGCCGGCGACTTCTCCAGCTTCGGCGTAGGCCATTGGGTTCGCATCTGCAAGGCGAATCGCCTTTGCGAGGTCCTGGCGAGCCGGCTGGGCTTGGCCTGCGGTCCAGCGGATGCGCGCGAGTTCGATCCAACCCATGGCATCTTCCGGCTGGAGGGCTGCCAGCTTGGTTTGCGCGTAAAGCGCTTCCTCAATTTGACCGGCATCCTCGGCGGCTTCCCGGTAGACCCGTAGGGCCAAGGGGGAGGTCGGGTTCATTTCGGCCGCTTGCTTCGCAATGGCGTGCGCGTGGGCTTGATCGCCATCGGCGCGGTAGGCGCGACTGAGCAGCAGCAGGAGGCTAAGCGAGGTGGGGAAGGCCTGCCGCGCATGTTCAAGCCGGGAGATCGCCAGAGCCGGCTGCCCGCATTCCAACGCGGCCTCGGCCAAGCCTGAGACCGCCTCTAAGATCTTGGGATCGTCGCCGTCTTCGAGGCTGTCGAGGAAATCCTGATAGACGACGGCCGCGGCCTGGAACTCACCAGCCTTTGAAAGCGCCTGGGCCCGCCAGAATGGCAAATCGCCGGACTGGAAATCGCGCTCGCGGGCCTGGTCCAGGTACTGCAGGGCCTGCCTGGCCTGCTCAGCGTCGGCGGCAGCCTTCGCCAGGATCCGGCCGGCATGGTAGCAAGCTTCTGGAGGAGCATCCTGTGGCCCATAGCGCAGAGCCTCCGCAGCAGCTTCAACCTTTCCGTCGGCTTCGTAGACACGTGCGAGTAGGACTTGCGCCTGCCAGCTTTCGGGCTCACGGGCAAGCGCCTTCTTAGCGGCCAATTGCGCTTCCTCGGTGTGTCCCAATATTCGCAGTAGATCGGCATGCTCGAGTAGCCAAGTGGTCTTCTCGGGCGAGATTTCGATGGCTTTGGTGGTATGTTCGAGTGCCTGGCTGAGCATGCCTTTGGCCCGCAACCATCGGGCGCGAGCCATATGCAGCGCGGCTTCCCTGGGCAGCACCATCAGGCCTCGTTCCAGCGTCAATCCAGCCGCGTCGGATTCGCCAAGTTCTGCCTGGCTCTCCGCTAGGCTGATCCATGCCCGAGGGTCTTCTGGCGCCAATTCGACCGCCTTTTCAAGCATGTCTCTGGCCCGGATCACCTCACCGGAGGCGAAAAGGGCTTTGCCCATCAGGAGCATGGCATGCGTATCCTCCGGATTCTCGGCCAGAGCGAATTCGGCTGCTTCTCTGGCGATCTCCGGGCGCTTGGCCTGCAATGCGCACTCGCCCATGGCCAGTTTGGCCTTGGGGCGCTGATCGGCGATGGCCTTCCAATGGGCCATGGCGCCGGCGGCGTCTCCGATGGATTGCAGGCTCTCGGCGAGCAGCTGTCTGGCCTCGAGATTGGAATCATCCATTACCAGGATCAGCTCGGCCTGAGATGCGGCCTCAGCGTATTCTTCAAGCTCGAACATCAGTCGGGCGAGATGCAGTCTTTCGGAGGCTCGGTCCGGGACGTAGGTCAAGTAACAGCCGAGGGCACGTGTGGCAGCTCGGCAAGCGCCGATCTGACGCAATCCGTCGGCAAGTCTGGGGAGCCAGGTGGGGAGCGGGATGTTGCCCTGGATCATGGCCTGGTAGCCGCATCGCAGGGAAGACGCGGCAGAGGCGCGGTCCCCCAGCCGCAGATGAATCAAACCACCAAGAATGAGGCCTGCAGGATCATCCATCGGCCGCACGATCTCCAATGCATCCTCTGGGCGCCCGGCAGAAAATAGGCACGCCGCCAGTGCTACACGCCGCGCAGGCGTGGCGTGCGCCTCGAGGGATTGGCGGCGAGCCTCGAGCTCGAGCAGGGAATCCCCCTGGCGATGCGCCATTTCAGCCAGCGCGTCCGAGATGAGGGCACCCTGGCGGTTTCGAATCTCCCAGCCAAGTGTCAGGCCTTTCCGCGCGGCCGCGAATTCTCCTTTCTGCGCTGAAGCCAAGGCCTCCCGGAGTGCAAGGTCCGCCCGGGCATCATAGGCGGAAGGCTGCTGGCCTTCTTGGCGGAGGACCATGAGATCTGGGGGGGTCCCTGGGATCTCGCCGAGGGCAAAGGCGAACAGACGCTCCTCGATGGTCATGCTTTCGAGGAAGCCGTCGCG
The DNA here is from genome assembly GCA_964591485.1 of uncultured Anaerolineaceae bacterium. GTDB lineage: Bacteria > Chloroflexota > Anaerolineae > Anaerolineales > E44-bin32 > E44-bin32. Next base: position 6,720 of record CAZQDE010000002.1, read on the forward strand.
GTCGGCTTCGCTGACAAAGAGCTCAAGGCTGCGCAGGGCCAAATAGGCGGCTTCGGGGCTCCCACAGCGGATCAGGATTTGGAAGAGGTGACGCGGATGCTGAAGATGGTGCCAGGCGCAGGCCAATGGCGAGGCCCAGCGTAGATATCCGGCGCCAGGCGCCTCGGCCCAGGACCTTAAGGAATCCTCAGAATTCTCCAGCCGAAGCAGATGGCGAGCCAGGAGGCCCACATCCAGAAGGGTCCGAGTTGCTGGCTCCGTCCCGCTGCCGATTGCCCGTAAGACGCGCTCGATCTCGGCTTGCAGGCTGGGATCGGCGGGATTGATGGCCAGTAGCCCCTCTTGTGCAAGCGCGAGGTCGGCCAGGACACCGGGATGGAATGCGTGCTCGTGCGCGTCTTCCTCGGCGGATTCCAAGAATTCGGGGTTGCGAAGGGCCTGCCAGGCCTCTGGCACCCATTGAAGCCGATAAAAAGCCTTTTTGGCAGTCTCGGCTCCAAGCAAGTCGATCAGGCGGGAAAGAATCTCAGCATCCTTCAGCATGCGCGCGTTCCTTTGGGTCAAGAGAGTAACGGCTTAGACAGTCCAGGGCAGCTGCTGGATGATCCAATAGCCAGCGAACATCAGGCCCAGCCCGAGGGCGAGGAGCAGAATCCCGACCCCATTGGCGCTGCGGACGAGCTGGTTCAGGGAGGCAACCAGCTCAGTGGCGCTGTTGACCAGCCCGGTAATTTCCTGCGACAATCCTTTTTGGCCGAGGCGGGCGGTGTGGGCGGCCAGGGCACGTATCTCACGCGAGTGGCCGCGGCTGACAAGCACGATGGCGCCGATTAGGACCAGCAGGAATCCCAGCACAAAGACGGAACCGGCGATCAGGATTTGGACGTCTTGAAACGTAAGCGGAATCATCATTGCCTCCAGCGCGAGTGTCTGGAGGCAAGAGATGCAAGGACTATGCCAAGAGGTTACTGTGTGGCAAGGGCCTGAATATCAGGCGGGAGGTGCGCCAAATCAATCATCTCCTCGTCGCAGAAGAGGATGGCGCGTTCAATCACATGGCGGAGCTCGCGGATGTTTCCAGGCCAGCTATGAGCCTTAAGGGCTTCAATGGCCCGAGGCGTGATCCCTTCAATCGTGCCGCCAACGCGCAAGTTGATCTGACGGATGAAGTTGCCCGCCAGGGCGGGGATATCTACGATGCGGTCTCTGAGGGGGGGGAGGTGGAGGTCCACCACTTTGAGGCGGTAGTAGAGATCCTCGCGGAAGGAGCCCTCGGTGATCATCGAAGGCAAGTCACGGTTGGAGGCAGCAAGGATCTGCACATCGACGGCGATTTCTTTCACGCCGCCGACGCGCCGGAATTTATGCTCATCCAGCACCCGCAGAAGCTTTGCCTGCATTTCGGGCCGCGTGGAGGAGATCTCATCCAGGAAAAGGATGCCGCCGTCGGCGATCTCGATCAGCCCCGGTTTCTTCTTCTGGGCTCCCGTAAAGGCACCGGCCTCATGCCCGAAGAGCTCGGACTCGATCATGGTCTCCGGGAGGGCGGCGCAATTGATGGGGATGAAGGGCTTATCGGCCCGAGGGCCAAGGTTATGGATCGTTCGGGCCAGGACCTCCTTGCCGGTGCCTGTTTCTCCCGTGATCAGCACCGATACTGAGGCCGCGGCGGCGCGTTCGGCTTCGCGCATGACTTGGGCCATGATAGGGGTCTCACCGATAACCATCTCCGTATCGCCGGTGCTTGACCGCCGGAGCAGGTTCAGCTCTCGCCGCAAGGACACCACCTCGGAGGAGCGCTCGACAGCCTGAAGGAGCCGTTCGAGATCGAGAGGTTTCTGGAGGAAATCCTGCGCGCCTTTCTTCATGGCCTCCACAGCGGTATCGACCTCGCCGAAGGCGGTAATGAGGATCACCGGCGGCCGGGGGTTCTCGAGCGCCAAGCGATCGAGGAGCGATAATCCGGATCCGTCGGGGAGCTGGATATCGAGCAAGATGATATCTGCGGCTCCAGTGTCCACGATCTCATTTGCCTCTGCCAACGTGCCAGCTTCAAGAGCCTCGTAGCCGGCGTCCCCAAGAGCTTCGCTGATGAAGCTTCGTGCCGTATCTTCGTCGTCAACGATCAGAACGGTTGAAGTCATCGGGAGAACATCCTCCAGCTAGATGGCTGCAGCGGGCAGTTGAATCGTGAAAACCGTTCCGGCATCCGGAAAGCTCTCTACGTGAATATTGCCCTTATGGGCGGTCAGGATGCGGCGCGAGATTGCCAGTCCTAAACCGGTACCGTCCTTCTTAGTGGTGAAGAAGGGGTCGAAGATGCGCTCAATCGTGTCTGGCGGAATGCCTGGACCGGTATCGGCGACTTTAAGCTCGATCATGGGGTCGAGCGTATCGCGTGCGGGCGCCAGTGCGACGGAGAGCGTGCCTCCCTCGCTCATGGCCTCCAAGGCGTTGCTGATCAGATTAACGATCACACGCTCGAGTGTCCGGGGATCGGCTGAGGCTTTGGGCGTATCCGGGTCATAGGTCGTATGGCAGCGCACCCCGGACTGGTGGAATCGAGGCATCCACCTTCCAAGAATACGATCCATGAGCTCCGCCAGATCGAGCTCCTCCATCTTCAATTCCAGCGGCCGGGCGAAAAAGAGCACATCGCTCATCAGTTGATCCAGCCGGGCACACTCTGAGCGGATCCGCTCCAAAGCTTCATGCTGCGGGTGATCCTGGCCCAATCGCGAGGCGATGAGCTGCACGCCTGTGGAAATGTTGTTGATTGGGTTCCTAACTTCGTGAGCGAAGATAGCCGTGACCTCGCCCAGAAGGGCGCGCTGGGCAAGAATCTCCGTCTGGTCCTCGATGGCCTGCTGCTCAGATTGGTCTCGAAGGATGACCAGGAGATGAGTGCCCAAGTTGGTCTGGATCGGCAGGGCCCGCAAGTGCACTGGGAGGGGTGTGCCATCGCGGTGATGCAGGATCAACCGCGAGCGCTCAGCCTCGCGTCTGTGGCCGAGCGCGTCCAACAAGGAAGCGGTCACATCCTCAGGCCCAACCAGGACATCCTGGATGGGAAGCCCGATGATCTCGTTAGCCTGATATCCAAGCAACCGGCTGATGGAGGCGTTCGATCGCTGGACAACGAGCCGCTCATCCACGGTAAGCAAGGTGTCTGTGATGGCCTCAATATGGGCGGCGAGTTCTTCTTCTATGGCCTCGCGAGCCTGTTCACTCTCGGCGAATGCGGAGCGCAAGCTCCCCATGTGCAGGGCCAAATGGAAGAGCGTTGCCAGGATTTCCAGCAGAGAGGGGGCCTCTTCGGGCAAGGCCTCATGGTTGTCCCAGGCCGCGACCAGGACTCCGATCCAGGCCTTCTCATCGCCGACCAGCGCGGTCTGCAGTGCCTCCAGCTCGGCGGCCCGGGCGGCGCGCTGCAGTTCATGGGCGGGTCGCTGGCCAAGCGACCACTGGGTCAGTCTAGCGAGGCCAGTAAGGGAGGCGGCGGGCAGTTTCTCTGGAAACTCGCTCGGCATGGCGCCTTCGATAAGAAAATCCGGTGCCATTGCACCGAGCCGATAGAGCGCCACATGCGAGGCGCGCAGGAATTCTTTGGAAAAGCCAATCAGGGCTGGAAGGGAAGCGCCGCCTTCGGCGAGAATGGAACGCGCCATCTCGGCCAGCGTGTATAGCCGCCTGGGGGCGAGCAGCTCGCGGCCTTCACTTGCTTGCCGCTCCTCCGTAGATTGCAGGAAGACCATGATGGCCGTGCGCGGCGGTGGGACAGGTCGGGCCTTGAGATCCACCTGGATGACCCGGCCGGCTTGAGTGCGCAAGGGGACAGCCTGTAGGGAGATCTCTGGATCCTCCCAGCATTTCTCGAGCCGCTGAAGTGCCTGGCGACCGGGTTCGTTGACAAAGATATCGGCGGGAGTGAGGTCATCTAGGTCGCGACGCGCGTAACCTGAGAGCAGTAGAAAGGCGTGATTGCAGGTCAGTACTCTCGCTTCGCTGCCTGAAATCACGAGCAGAGCTTGATCGAGGCTGTCGGCCAGGGTGTGGAAGAGCTCCCGGTGGGGGTCAGACTTGAAGATCCTTGCAAGGGGGTTGGTGGGAGACGTATCCTTGGCCAATGATCAGACCCTACGCAGCTTGGGAAAGCTGCCTGGCGGCGCGCAGGCGAGCCGGCAGGATGCCCTCCATAGCACGATACTTGGCAACCGTTCTGCGGGCGATTTTAACGCCTTCCTTGCGAAGTTGCGAGGCGATCTCATCGTCGGTCAGGGGCTTCTGCTCGTTGCGGACGATCTCTTTGATGCGATCGCGCACCGAGAGGCTGCGGTCGAAGAACTTCGCCAGCGGGATAATGCGCCCATCCGGCAGGGCTACAGACTTGTTGGCCACGGCTCGGGAGACGGTTGACTCGTGCACGCCGATGGCCTCGGCGACCTGCGCCCGTGTCATGGGTTTCAAATGGCGAGGGCCTTTGAGGATGAAGTCGCGCTGCTGGGAGACCATCAGCTGCATCAGCTTGCGCATCGTGTTATTGCGCTGCTGGATGCACTTGACAAACAGGCTGGCCTTCTCCAAGTGCTCGGACCACTCTTCCGACGTACTCTCTCCGGCGGTCACCATCGCCTTACGGAATAGCGGGTTTACCCGCAACCAGCCCGAAATCGGGGAAAATATCTCGACCATGAGTGGGCCGCCCTCATCGACGGGGTTGTGTGAGATCATGATGTCTGGCTGATGATAGACGTTGGGATCTCCGGGAGCGGCCTGGCGGCCCGAGCCCCAGTAGGCACGCGCGGGGTAGGGGTTGAGGTTGGCGTGGATGAAGGCCGCGGCGTCATGCACTTGCCGCGGGCGCACCCCGAGTAGGTGGGCGATCTTGTCGAACTCACGTCGGCCAAGCTCTTCGAAGGTCTGTTCCAGCATGCGGCGTGCGAGCGTCGCAATAGGTTGCTCATGCTGGATCTGGTCGAGCTGCGCTAGCAGAGCCTGGCGCGGACCTAGCGTCGCCAGACCGACAGGATCCGCGGTGGAGATGAGCGCAATGACCCGCTGGACACGATCCAGGCTAGAGCGAGTCGCCTTTGCAATCAGGGCGGGGTGATCCCTCAGGAAGCCGTCCTCGTCCAAGCTGGCGAGAATGTAGATGGCCAGAGGGCGGTCCTCCGGGGCTAAGTCAGAGGCAAGCTGGCGCAAGATGTGAATCGCCAGGTCTTCGGGGGCCGCGGGCTCCGTCTCCATGGGTTCTTCTTGGAAGCGGGCGCCACTGCGCGGCCGTAAGCTTTCGCGGGGCGAAAGGAATACAATGGGCCCATCTTCGGAAGCGCGTTTTCGGCTGCAGACCGGGCAAGGGCTGGCGCTGCGGAGCGGCCGATGACATTCGGGGCAGACGCGCTCATCTAGGAGCTCGAGAGCAGGATTGGAAGATAGCTCGGCCAGCACTCGATCGCGGAGCTCTTGGTTGGACAGCACCAGCAGGCTCATCGTCTGGGCCAGGTGGGCCGTGGTGAGGGGTCTCAGGGATTGGTCTTGAATTTGCAGCATGGCTTGCCTCGCTCTCTGGATGGGAACCCGGGCCCTGCATAGGTTGCAAGTTCCATGCCAATGAGCCCATGATACAATGACTGGGATGAACGGTCAAGTGACCATCGTTGGGGGTGGGTTGGCCGGGAGCGAGGCCGCTTGGCAGGCCGCCCAGCGAGGGCTGCTGGTCACCTTATACGAGATGCGGCCCATCGTTCCCACTGGCGCACATCAAACGGCATATCTGGCCGAGCTGGTGTGCTCGAACTCATTGGGATCCAAGCTGCCGGATAGAGCCTCGGGCGTGCTGATGCAGGAATTGCGCGTCTTGGGCTCGCTCTTGTTGAGATGCGCAGAAGAGACGGCTGTGCCCGCAGGGGGCGCTTTAGCGGTCGATCGTGACGCCTTTGGCCGCAATGTCACCGAGACATTGCTTTCGCACCCGAGGATCGAGCTGCGCAGGGAGGAGGTCCATCGCCTCCCGGAAGGCCTGACGATCCTGGCAACTGGACCGCTGACCTCCGAGGAATTCGCACGGGAGCTGGAATCCTGGATGGGGGAGGAGCGGCTGTTCTTCTTTGATGCGCTATCGCCCATCGTCGAGGCGGAAAGCATCGATATGTCGATTGCCTTCAGGGCCTCCCGCTATGGAAGGGGCGAAGCCGAGGAAGGCGATTACCTGAATTGCCCCATGAGCCACGAGGAATATAAGGCCTTCATGGAGGCATTACTAGCGGCGGAGCGCATTCCGCTCAGGTCTTTCGAGGCAGCCATCCGAGAAGGGGTCAAGGCAGGGCCACATCGGTTCTTCGAGGGGTGCCTGCCCATCGAGATCCTAGCCGAACGGGGTCGCGAAGCACTGGCCTTCGGGCCGATGCGTCCAGTAGGCCTTGTCGATCCGCGGACCGGGCGCCGTCCCTATGCGGTCGTCCAACTGCGACAGGATAATCATTCGGCAACACTTTATAACCTGGTTGGCTTTCAGACGAACCTCACCTATGAAGCGCAGCGACGCGTTTTCCGGATGATCCCGGGGTTGGCGCATGCCCGCTTTGTCCGCTATGGCCAGATGCATCGAAACACGTTCATACACAGTCCAACGCAATTGCTGCCAACTTTGCAGCACCGCCGCCGCGACGATCTGCTCCTTGCAGGGCAAATTACGGGTGTCGAAGGGTATCTCGGCAACATAGCCACAGGGCTTCTGGCAGGCCTGAACGCCGCTCGCCTTGCAGGCGGTGAGCCCCCGCTGCACCTGCCGAGATCCACGATGCTTGGGGCACTTTGCGACTACGTCGCTCATGCGGCTTCTGAACTCTTCCAGCCCATGAAGGCTAACTTTGGCATTCTAGAGCCTCTGGCGAGCCCACCGAAACGCCGGCGGGAGCGTGCGCGAGCATATGCTGAGCGGGCAGGGGCGGATCTAGAGCAGGCCTTGGAGCAACAGGGCGAGCTAATGCGTATAGCCAACATAAGGACTCAGGAAATCTCTCATGCCAATCTTTGACAAGCCGAAGGCTATACGCATTCTATGGGCATGCGCGGCGATTGCGGTATGCGGCTGCGCGCCCATTCACGGTGATATTTCGCGTGGCACCTTTCAGGCGGACAGGGCGTTCGAAGATCTGGAAAGGCAGGTTCGGTTCGGCCCTCGCATCCCGGGGAGCCCAGGGCATGCAAAAACGATCGAATGGTTGCAAGGCCGCCTCGTGGAGGCTGGCTGGCAGGTGGAGCGGCAGTCTTTCGAGCACGAGGGCGTCGCGCTGACAAACCTGATCGCCACGCATGCGGATGACGCCGTGGGAACGCCCCTGATCCTGGGAGCGCATTTCGATACCCGCCCGATAGCCGAGCGGGACCCGATAGACCCGGAACAGCCCGTGCCTGGAGCAAACGACGGTGCATCGGGCGTGGCGGTCCTGCTAGAGCTGGCACGGGTTTTGGATCTGGATAGAATCGATGTGCCTGTCTGGCTGGTATTCTTCGATGCAGAAGACAGCGGCGGGCTGGAAGGATGGGACTGGGCACTGGGTTCGCGATTCTTTTTAGAATCGCTCGCGTTCCCGGTTCAGGCGGCCGTCATTATCGATATGGTGGGGGATCATGAATTGGAGCTCTACTTTGAAGGAAATTCGAGTCCTGACTTGCGCTCGGATATATGGGAGACAGGCATGGCTCTCGGCTTTCCTGGCTTCATCCCAGAGGTGCGCCACTTCATCCTTGATGATCACACTCCATTCTTGCAGAAGGGGATCCCGGCAGTTGACATCATCGACTTTGATTACCCATACTGGCATACCTCCCAGGATGATCTCGAAAGGGTCTCGGCCGAGAGCCTTGAGCAGGTCGGTCGGACGCTGGAGGCCTGGCTTGAAAGCCTTCCGCCTGATGCCCCCTAGAGCTCCGTCCAAACCGGCGCGCGCCTTCGCTGCGCGGGTTTTGCATGGCGCTGCGGAGTAGGTGATGTTGCCCTTCGAGATGCTGCTTAAGCTGAGAAGTTCCTGGCTAACTCACGCCGGAGAACTATCGCGCCAGCAGGCTTTTTCGCCTTGGCCGATCAAGGAGGAAGATTGCGAGCGCTTCTTTGATGTACTTTCTGAGTGCATGCTCACGGGTGAAGGCTCCGCCATGGAACGCCTTATCGATAGTTGGCTGGAACGCGGTGAGAGCGAGCTGCTTGATGACCAAAGACTTGATCAGGCGGAGCCACTCGTGACAGTGGTTGACGGGCTGTGGCAAAGCGTTCTCGATGTGGCCCGCGAGCATCTGGCGCCTGAGGATACCGCTCAGCTCATCGAGGCTGCGAGACCCCATTTCTCGGAAGCCATCCGCTACGCTGCTGGGGCTGATACATCCGCCCGGATGAACCGGCTCACAGAGGAGGAGAAGACATACCGCCGCGAGCTTCAACGTCTAGACCGTTCGCGATCTACTTTCATCCATCTTGCCGCGCATGAGCTGAGAACACCCTTGACGCTCGTCGAGGGCTATGCCGAGATGCTTCGAGAGGAGATGGATCCTGGAGGGCAAGATTATAGCCTTCTGCTGCAAGGGATCCTGACCGGAGCCCGTCGCATGCGGCGGATGATTGACAACCTGATCGATATTTCGCTGGTGGATAACCAGATGCTGGCGCTTCACTATGAACCGGTTCGCATTGCCGATGTGCTGGCCACGGTCGAGCGATCACTACGCGGCGCGATACAGGAGAAGCAGCTCACCGTTGATACCCGGCAATTTGAGGGATCGCAAGTCGAAATCTTCGCCGACCGCGAGCGGATCGCGCAGGCGCTGGGTCATGTGCTGCGGAATGCGATCCAATATGCACCAGATGGTGGCTCCATCATCGTTGACGGGAGGACCGTTCCGGGGTTCATTGAAATGACCATCGCGGATACGGGTGTAGGGATCGCGCCCGAGGATCAGCAACGGATCTTTGACGCATTCGCGTATATCTCCGAGCAGGGGCGCTATGATGGTCGCACCCGCTTGCCCTCGAGCAAGCATGGGGCGGGCCTTGGGCTCCATCTGGCAAGAGGCATTCTGGAAGCGCACGGCGGCGCAATTTGGGTAGAATCTCCAGGCCATGATGAGAAAGCCTGCCCCGGTAGCACCTTCCACTTCATGATACCGATGCGTGACCGCCCGCCAGATGATCTGGCTGCCAAGCTATTCGGTCCGAAAGAGACGGGCCCTTCTCGATGACTCGATCTTCCTTGCCAACTGAGCCACCGCGCGAGCGCGCTTTCCTCGTTGGGGTTGATCTCCCCGGTCAGGGCGCACTGCCCATGAAGGAATCGCTTGCCGAGCTGGAACTCCTGGCCAAGACAGCCGGTCTGGATGTCGTCGGTTCGGCTTGGCAGTCACTCCCTCGCCCCAATCCCAAGACGTTCCTGGGGACGGGAAAGGTGCAAGAGATCAAGGAACAGGTCGACGAGCTCGTCGCCGATGTGGTTATCTTCGACGAGGAGTTGAGTCCCCGTCACCAGCGCGAGCTCGAGCGCATCTTTGGAGAGAATGTGCGCATATTGGATCGAACTGCGCTGATCCTGGATATCTTCGCTCAGCATGCTCAGACCCGCGAGGGCGCCCTGCAGGTTGAGCTGGCTCAGTATGAATATCGGCTCCCACGCCTGACCAGGGCCTGGACACACCTGGCTCGACAGGCCGGCGGGGGCGGTGGCAGAGCCGGCCGAGCGGGCGGGGTTGGCCTGCGAGGCCCTGGCGAAACACAGCTCGAGGTCGATCGGCGCGTCATTCGGCAGCGCATTTCCAGGCTTCGGAGTGAGCTCGAGAAGGTGCGAGCCCACCGCGGGCGGTACCGGGCTCGCAGGCGCCGGGCTGACATACCCACCGTCGCCATCGTGGGATATACAAATGCTGGCAAATCGACCTTGCTCAACGCCCTCTCCGAGGCAAATGTATACGTCGCTGATGAGCTCTTTGCCACGCTGGATCCGACCACGCGTCGAGTTGAGTTGCCCGGTGGAAAGGCCACCTTGCTCACCGACACCGTGGGATTCATCCAGAAGCTGCCCACCACGCTGATTGCGGCCTTCCGGGCCACGCTGGAGGAGATCCAGGAGGCTGATCTTATTCTGCATGTGGTGGATCTCTCTCATATCAGTGCCGAGCTCCACGCACAGGCAGTCCGGGATACCCTGGAGGAGATCGGAGCGCAGGATATCCCGCGAGTCACCGCGCTGAATAAGATCGATTTGCTCTCGCGCCGCTATGGCTTGATCGATCTTATCGACCATTTCGACCGCGCCGTGCCGATTTCAGCCAAGACCGGCGAGGGATTGGACAACCTGCTGCGAGTTGTCGAACAGGAGCTATTCGAGCAGATGGTCCCCTTGGAATTGTGCCTTCCCTATGGTGAAGGGCGACTTCTCAGCCTCTTTCATGAGCACGGTTTGGCGGAGCAGGTTGATTACCACAAGAAGTATGTCGAAGTGCGGGGGAAGCTGCCAAGGCGATTTGTGCATGAATTCCGCTCGTATCTTCCTGAGTTGGAAAGCGGAGGTGGGGAGACCGGGGAGGCTGCTAAGCGGAGTCCAAGCCAGCGCGGGCCTGATGCGCTTGGCGAAGGCGTTCCAGGTGATGCCTTTGGCGATCTAGAAGACCCCAAAGTCTCGGGCAGTGCCCCAGATGGGCAGCATCAGCAATCGGCGAAGGAGGAAGGCGCTGCTGATGGCGACTGAGCCTGCGCGAGCGGGCGCCGCCCTGGAACCTGGCGGCAAGGAGGGCTTCCACTTGCTTCTCGCGCCGGCGTGCACGCAACTCATACATCTGGCGATGGTAGACGGGGATTGGCTCATCATCGTCCAATTCACAGATGCGTGGACAAGGGACGAAAAGCAAATCTACCAAGGGAAATGAATCGGGACCTATGCAAGTAGTTATCCTAGCCGCTGGACGCGGCCATCGGCTTGGCCGGCTGGCGGAACGATATTCGAAGCCAATGCTCCCCATCATGGGTGAGCCTATGATCGGAAGGATTCTAAGAACCTTCTCTATGCTCGCTTCCCCTGAGGTCATCGTCGTTGGCAGCCCGGGCGATGACGCATTGGGGGCCTACTTGAGCTCTCTTGATGGCAAAGGTCCCGCGATCCGGCTCTTGCATCAGAAAGAGCCTCTAGGGACGGCCAATGCGCTCCAGGTTGCCGCAGATTATGTGGGCGATCTGTTTCTCGTGTCGGCGTGCGACCACATGGTGGAGGCGGACGAACTGCGGCGCTTCGCGGAAGCCGCAATGGAAATGGACAATTGCGATGCGCTGTTAAGCATCATGCGGATGGACCGCAACTTGATTCAGGAGAGCGCGGCTGTCTCTTTGGATGATCAAGGCGAGGTGCGGCAAGTTGTAGAAAAGCCCAAGCCCGATGAGGCCGCCTCCAGGTTGGCGGCCCTTCCTCTCTATGCATTCCGTCGCTCGATACTAGAACATATGGGCGCCTTAGATCCCTCGCCACGGGGCGAATACGAGATTCCTGCGGGCATACAACGGATGATTGACGGCGGGGGAAGGGTTCGGGCGTTCATGTGGAATACGAGGATGACCGTCAACACCGTGGCCGAGTACCTGGATGTGCATTTGCGGCTGCTCAGGCGTAGTGGGCCTTGGGTCTCAGCCGAGGCCATCATTGGCCGGGAGGTGATCTTCCAGGCGCCTGTCGGCGTTGAAATTGAGGCACGTCTAGGGGATGGGAGCCAGATCGGACCAATGGCTTACGTCTGCAGGCGAGCACGGATCGGCGCAGGGGCCCAGATTGTCCGCTCAGTAGTGATGCCGAACGCAGAGGTCCGTCCCGGAGCGCGAATCGTGGACCAGGTCGTCCTCGAGTCGGCGGGCTAAGATTCGCGGCGCTCGAAGATTTCGTAGTATTCACGATCAAGCTCATCATCGCTGAGGTGCGCGTAGCGCTGTGTCACCGAGATGTTGCGATGTCGGGCGAGCTCCTGAGCCAGCTTTAGGTTGCCTCCGGATCCCCGCAGGACTGTAGTCACAAAGTAATGCCGGAAGGAATGCGGGGTGATGCTGCCCAGTGCATCTGGACCCAGGGCCTGCTTTACATGGGTGTGGACGATGGCGCGTCCGGTTGTGGTCGAGATGGGACGGGTGCGTCTGCCGGCGCCGCGATCGTGTCGAGCAAAAAGCGGCAGAGAAGCCAATGGGCGGCCCGTAGAACCGTCGAGTTCAGCGCGGGCTCGAAGGTAATCCTTCAAGGCGCGCAAAGCCCGGGATGAGAAGCGTACCACGGCTTCGCGGTCGCCTTTGCCAATCAGCAGAGCTCGACCCTCGTTCCAATCAACGTCTCCGCGCCGCAGACCGCAGGCCTCGTGCACTCGCAACCCTGTGTCGGCGAGTGTGAGCAGGAAGGCTCGATCGCGCAGGTTGCGCAGTCGCTCTTCTGGATTCTCCGCAGGGCGGGACGCCAGCCGGGCGGCGTAGTCGAGGATGCGGTCGATTTGCTCACGCGGAAATTGTGGCAGGCGCTGGCCAGGGCGGCGGGCGCGCTGCCGTATGAGCAGGCGCAGGCGCGGGAGGTTGACGTTTGCGATCTGCTCGGCCGCCAGATACTCATAGAAGCCTGAAATGGCGCTCAGATAGAGCCTTTCGGTCGCCGGCGCGTAGCGCTTGAGGTCTTGTGCGAAGCGTGCGACCCAATCCTCGCGAACCTGCGCTGCGGCAAGTTCTTCAGGTGCATTTTCCAGGTGGGCAACCGTATCCATAAATGCGTTCAAGGCGTTTGCGTAGGTGCGGGCGGTATTGGCGCTGCGGGATCTGGCGATGGAATTCAGATATTGCTCGGCGGCATCTCTCAAGTTGATTTCACTTATCACGCCTGATACTCCTGGGTGGCAACTTGGGTTGACGGGTTGCAAAGATCAGGCTTGCTATAATGACACTTATCATAACCTTATCATGCCGACAGACTTCTGTCAATGCACATTGCTGCCCCGCCCCTTTCTCGGGCGACAATTCGAAGAAAAACGGTGAAGCATCACTCGAATATGGACAATTAGGAGCGTCGCGTCCGCCAGCGTGCGGTGTCCAGTCGAAGGCGTGGATGGCCCTGCCCTACCGGGGTATCCCATCTGTGCACTTGCGGCAAGAATGCATGGAGCCTTCATTAAATGGCTCGCGGCGCAACATGGAACGTATGTGCTATTTGGCGAATTCGGAAGGATCGAAGCTATCGGATCGGCTATTCGAAAAGGGCCGAGAGAATACGGTTTCGCCCCTGTTCCTGGTATTCGACGATGGCTGCGCCTAGATGTGCTCCATAAAGGACGATGCTCATGCTGATATAGATCCACAGCATGAGCACGATAATGGCCCCGAGCGAGCCATAGATCAATTCGTAGCGGGGCAATCCGCTGGTCAGGTACCATGTGAAGCCGGCTGTCGCAAGCTCCCAGCCAGTTGCGGCGACGACCGCAGCCCAAGTGAAAGCTTGCCACGGCACTCTGCGATTGGGCGCCCAGGCATAGAGCAGCGCGAAGATGAGCACCTTGATGAACCAAGAGGCCGCCCGGGCTAGGAGAAACTGAAAAGGCCGCCAATCGAGGCCTAATGGAGCCGAGGATGGTAGGCCAAGCGGTGCCAGCAGGCTGGCGGCTGTCGTGGCGAGCGCCGAAAGCAGCAATAGCGCGGCCACGGCGGCGGCGATGCCGAGGCCCAAGAGCCGTTTGCGCAGGAATGGACGCGGCCGCGAACCCGGCCAGGCCCTATTGATGGAGTGTGTAAGGCTGGAGAAGACGCCTGTGGCCGACCACAGCAAGCCTAAAAGGCCCAGCGCCCCTATGGGGCCGCGCAAGGCGGCTACGGTGCGCAGGTTTTGCTCGATCAAGTCTTGTGAGGCGGGAAAGGCGGCAACGATGAACCGCTCAATCTCCTGATAGATTTCCTCTCGATCCAGGAAGAAGCTGCCCGCCGCGATGAGTGAGAGCAAAAATGGGAAGAGCGAGAAGAGAGTATAGTAGGCTAAGCTGGCGGCCGTTTCGGCGCCGCGCGCAGCCCCATAGCGCCGGATGGATTGGATGAGAACCTCCAGGACGCCACGGGTGGCGTTATTCCAGCGCAGGAGGGTATCCCGAAGCCGGTTTCTGTCCAATCGCGCCCCTCCCCATCAGGAAAGCAAGCTGATTCTTGTGCTTTCAACGGCATAGATTATACGTTCAAAGAGGAGGAGCTGATACGCGCCGTGGCTACTTATCCGAGGTTGCAGGCGGCTGGTGATTGCTGCGCAGGATTTCCTGAATCTTCCCGGTTTCCCAGCAGCGCTTGAGCGCTTCGACGACCCCAGGGTCGAATTGCTTGCCCGCGCCACGAAGGATTTCCTGATAGGCGGATTCGCCCGAGAGCGCCTCTCGGTATGGGCGGTTGGTTGTCATTGCATCGAAGGCATCCGCTACTGCAAGCACGCGTGCCCCCACGGGAATATCTTCCTCCGAAAGGCCTTCGGGATAGCCTTTGCCGTCCCAGCGCTCATGATGGTAGAGCACCATAGGAACGGCTGCAGCTAGGTAAGGAATATCCCGGATCATGCGTGCGCCGACCTCAGGATGGCGCCGCATGTGCTCTTGTTCTTCTTGGCTGAGACTTCCGTTCTTGAGTAAGACAGATTCCGGGATGTATATCTTGCCGATATCATGCAGGATAGCCCCAAACTCAAGCACTTCAAGCTCCTCTGCGGTCCATCCCAGCTCCGTGGCCAAGGCCTTTGCATAGGCGCTCAGCCGGTGCATGTGAGCATGCGTGTATGCATCCCGCGCTTCGATGGCGTTGGCCAGCACGAAGAGGCTATCCCGATAGGCTGATTTGAGCTGTGCGAGCATCTGCTCGCTGGAACGCTGTAGCCGGGCTCGCACTGCTGAAAGCAATTCGTGTGTCGTGACCGGCTTTGTGATGTAATCATCTGCGCCCAAAGATTTTCCGGCAAATATGTCCTCACGCGTGCCCCTGGCGGTGAGGAAAATGAACGGGATCAGCGAGCCGCCAGGGCGCTTCCGGACGGCTTCAAAAAGCTGGTAGCCATCCATGACTGGCATGGAGATGTCACTTAGAATCATGTCGGGGCGAGCCTGGTCCAGCTTCTCCAGTGCAGCTTGACCATTGTGGGCCGTGATCACGCTGAACCCCGCGCCTTCAAGGACGTCCCTGAAGGCGACCAACATGGCGGGGTCGTCCTCCACGACCATGAGAGTCACGCGCTCGACATCCCCCTTGGTGTCCGTATCCTTCGTCTCGGCGACCATTTTCCTCGCGTTGCTCGGTGGAATTCCTGGCTGGCACGGAACACTATGATTATTGCAAGCCTATCGTGGAGGCGCAAGCATGATATATGTACCCCCCTCCCGGCATGCTACAATCGGGATATGGGATCTTGCCGTATCCCAACAGCCCGAGGTACCCGGAGGTAGCATGAGCGACGAGGGCGTGAAGGTCGTTGCCAGGAACCGCAAGGCCGCGCATGACTACCACCTCGAGGATCGGCTCGAGGCGGGGATCGCGTTGCGCGGCACGGAAATTAAATCGATCCGATCTGGACAGGTTAGCTTGAAAGAGGCGCATGTGGAAGTCGATGGGGAGCAAGCATGGCTGGTGAATGCGCACATTGCCCCCTACCAGGCCGCCAGCACATTCAATCACGAACCGCGCCGGCGCCGAAAGCTACTGCTTCACAAGCGTGAGATCCAGCGGCTATATGACCGGGTGCGGCAGCGCGGCTATACGATCATTCCCACCCGGATGTACCTCAGGCGGGGACGCGCAAAGCTCGAGATCGCTCTCGCTCGGGGAAAGCGCAAGTATGACAAGCGGCGCGAGCTGGCGGAGAAAGCCGCCCAGCGCGACATCGATAGAGCTCTTGCGCGAAAGGGCCGGTCCTAATCGTGTATTCTATCGCAGCCATCAACCAGATGCCTGAGGAAGACAAGCTGCGCATCTACAGCCGATTCATTCCGCGGCCACTCCTCGATAGGTTTGGAATTGCGCCGGATTTCAAAGATACGCTCGGAAGACCGCTGTTGGAATTGCGTTGCAGGCCCGCTGCCACGGACGTAGTAGTGGACCTGCGGCATGTGTATGGCGCGCAGGACCCCCTGCTCTACGCACACTTGACGGATACGATCAATGGCCAGGTGCATGTCCTGCTCTACATTGTAAATGACCCTGAATCGCCGAGATTTGATGTGGATCGCATGCCAGACGGCAGGGCTACCGAGTTTGGAACCTTCCAAAGAAACCTCGAGGCCGAGCAGGCGGCGATGGAGGCGGGGCTGGCGCCCGGACAGGTGCGGCGGGGTCTGCGCATGCTCCAGCATTCGATCGATGCCTTCGAGGAATTCGTGCGCTCGCTGGGACACAGCGTGTATTTTACGGAACCGCTCTACTATCACAACGCCATCATTTTCGAACGCTATGGTTTCCGGTATCAGGTCGGCCGCAGGCTGATGGAGCGGATCCATGCCGGTTTTTGTCCTGGCGGAGATCTCTATGAGCGACTGGACGGCTCCACCCCATTCCGAAGGCCTGAGTTCCATGGCTCCATCCGCGGCCGAAGCTGGGCGATCCACGATGGAATTCTTGGCCAGCCCTTCACCCAAGTTACTATGTACAAAGTCGTGGGCGAGCGCGGAGGCGTTGTGACCTTCCCCGACGCGAAATGGTAGCAGGTCAATTGCGCATAGCCTGTGCTATTCCGAGAGATAAAAAGAAAAAGAGAGAAACATAATTTTGGCTATGCGCATGAGCCGTAGCGTGATATGATATAATAGCAAAACTGGGGATGAAAGGTTTCGACGGAGGTGGATAGTCGCAAGCTGCAAGCCGAGAGCCGCCGACCTCGTAAAATCAGCGGAACCAAAAAGTGCCAAAAGCACAGACTTTGCAGCGCTGCCGGTTGCTGCCTAGCAGCCATCGATAGCCTGCGGTCCTTGACAAAAGGACCCGCCACCCTGCGCAGCGCCCGACCGGCGTAGGTCATGGCGTCAGAATGGACGGGCTGCGGTTGAGGGAAGTTGCGACCTCAGCCTAAGAGGGGCCTTTGGGTCTCAGCAGCTGGCCATCCGAAGGCTCTGTCGCTCGTGCCTCGGATGGCGAGACACAACGATCGACTAAGCTTGTAGATGCTTGTAGACCGAAGCTTTCGGACGCGGGTTCGATTCCCGCCATCTCCACCAATACACATACGGGCTGCCTCCAAAGAAGGTGGCCCGTACCATTTTCGGTGATGTGGCCATACTAGATCGGGTTTTCCAGCCGGAAGCCATGCCCGCGAATGGTTACAATGTAATTCTGGCCCGGATCCGCTTCGGCTAGACGATCCCGCAGGCGCCGCACCAAGGCGTCGATGGCCTGATCCGACACGCCAATGCCGTGGGTTCCAGGCCAGACATACTCAGCGATCTCATCCCGCGACACAACTCGATCCATGTTCCGATAGAGCAGTTCGAGCAAACGAAATTGCGGCGGGGATAGCGGCGGGTCTAGCTCCGCTTCGCCCAGCCAAACGCGATGCGCTTGAAATTCCATTCGCAATCGTCCAAGACCAAGCCGGGGCGCCTCTCCAAGCGCGAGCGGCAGAGTCGCCTCCGATCCGATGAAGCTCAGCCTAATCGCCAGCGCGATCTGAATCTCATCACCATCCTGCAGTTGCGCCGGCGTTTCCACCGGGTTGCCATTCAAATAGGTGCCATTCTTGCTCCCCAGATCCTCCAAGAAGTAACTGGGGCCATGTCTGCGGATGATTGCATGATGCCGGGAGACCTGCCGGTTGGGGACAACCAGATCACACTCAGGCCCACGACCTATGATGAATTCCTCTTTGTGGAGAGGCCATCGCTCTCCGCGAAGCTCCCCTGTAGGGGCTATCAGGAAAGGTGTTTCTTCTGCACGCTCATGCATCGGCCTGCCCTGCCCTAACCCACTTTGGCCAACAGGAGTATAATTCAAATATTGGAGCAGCGCTCTGGACGATCACAGGGGCATCGCCCACGCCGAGGGCGTGCCTCCAGCGCCCATGCCCCCTTGGAGAAGAGGGATTCTGTGCCAGCACCGCTTCAGCCCGGACATGTTCTGCGGGACCGCTACGTTATCCGCCAAACCATCGGCCGTGGTGGCATGGGCTCGATCTATCTGGCGGAGGACAACCGCCTGCGCGGTCGCCAGTGCGCCATAAAGCAAGTTCACCAAGATCCCGACCTTCCAGAAGACCTCGTCTCCCAGGCTCGAGAGCAGTTCCATCGCGAGGCCTCGGTGCTCGCCCGGCTCGATCATCCTAATCTTCCCAAGGTGTCAGATTACTTCGCCGAGGGCGCGTCCGACTACCTGGTAATGGACTTCGTTCCGGGCGATGATTTGAAGACGCTGATGGACCGCGCCCGCCGCAAAGGAAATTTCCTTCCTGTCCAAGATGTCCTTACCTGGGCGCGCCAGCTTGCGGAAGCGCTCGAGTACTTGCACGAGCAAGACCCTCCCGTTATACACCGTGATATCAAGCCCAGCAATCTCAAGCTAACGCCCCAAGGCCTGCTCAAGCTGGTAGACTTTGGATTAGTTAAGCAAAGCCTCCCGGACGAGATGACGATCACCGTTATCCAGGGCCGAGGAACCGCGCTGTATACTCCCCTCGAGCAATACGGTGGCGACGCCGGTCACACCGATGCACGCAGCGACATTTACGCCTTCGGAGCAACTCTCTACCACCTGCTAACCAACACACCTCCGATCGAGGCCAAGCAGCGCTTCCTCCAGCCCGGGTCGCTTCCTTCCCTGCGCGAGCTCAATCCGCGCGTTCCTGTTGTTGTAGAGCATGCTGTGCTCTGGGCCATGTCCCTCCACCCAGACGAGCGACCGCCTTCAATCAGGGCGTTCCGAGAGGCGCTCTTCGCCCATCCGCTGACAGCCTTAGCCACCGCCGCCCCTGCGATGCGCAGCATGCCGGCCCTCGACCTTAGCCACAGCCTCGATCGCGTTCTGCTTGGCGTTACTGGCGCTCTGCTTCTGACGGCTCTGATCGGATCCTTAATCTAGTATTCCATCCAACCCGGCATAGCATCTGAGTCGCGGCCAACCCACCTCCCCCGGCAAGCAGGGGTACTATAAAGGCACCCGCTGACCCCAAGCTTCGAAGGATGCTCGCTGTTCCCGGGAACCCCCAGGCCAGATAGTTATATCCCACCAGGGCAAATATCACCGGAATGAAGACCCAGCGCCAGCGCAGCATCCCCTGGCAATTCGTCCAGACCGAGACCGCAAAACCTGAACCGCCTGCGGCCGCGACCGCCAACAGCGCTATGAGGAGATCTCCGATACCGACGTCCTGCCTTGTGCTCGGCTGCGACGCCTGGGGCCCTTCGCCATCTGATGGCGTGGCGGTCGCCTCGATAAAGGGTGTGCTCGTGGGCGGGGGAGTGTCCGTCGGGGCCAGTGTCGGTGAGATTATGGTCGCCTGCGCAAAGACGTCCTGCTGCACATTGAGCTGCAGCGTTTGAGAATTGCGAGCCTTACCGCTCTGCGCGGTTATGGACAACAAGCCGCTCCTGTCCAGCGGCACCATGGCGCGCGCGATTCCGCCAGACGTATCTGAGACGATAGTGTAGGTAGGGATGCCCTCAATTTGTAAGGTCACAATGAACTCAACAGGCGTTTTATCCGGCACCGGATGGCCGTTTGCATCCAGAATTATGCCCGTTTCTACCTGGGCCACATCGCCTATCGTGAAACCAGGCGGCGTCTCCTCCCCCTCGGCGCCATCAGGCAGCTTTAAGAATAGCTCGATGACTTGATTTGGGTCTGGAGAGAGTACATCGATCAGGTCATACCCAATGCCAGGAACGCTCACGGGCGAGGAGCCCTCAGGCGTCATCTCCCCAAACAATAGCTTTGCGGCCGCCTCTATAAAGGGTGGATCCGCGTCAAAAAGCGCGTAGAAGACGTCCAGCTTGCTTATATCGGTCGCGTCCAGGATATAGGGGACATCATGCGCAAATACGACCAGTTTCTTCGATCGCGCAAGATCCGGCCGCTGGTCCAGAAGAAACTTCAGCGCGTTCGCCCCGTAGGCCTCCTCGCGAGTGTCCAGGATCGAGAACACTAACCAATCCGCCGCCCGTAGCGCATCATCGATCTCTTCTACGGAGGCAAGCGGCACTTCGGGGGGGCTTCTGGGCGCATCGCCCAAGTAGTTGGCGAGGTCCGCCGTGCTGTACGATCTCAGGTTCCAGCCTCCCACCTCTCCTGCCGCTCCAGGTCCATATAGCCGCAGGATCGCGCTTTCAAGCGCGTTCTTCGCCATGATCGGCTTTGCCCTGCATTCGGAGCATTGGCGTTCATAGCGCATGTCGGTAAAGAATACGATACGCTCGCCAAGGCTGGGTTTGCCCCCCACCCTATCCTCGATCTCCTCAAAAGTTGGGCTGATCAATGTGGCGCCGCGGGCGGCCACTTCAGCGCCGAGTTCATTTCTGGAGCCTACGGTCTCGATCCCGTTGAGTGCATCCTGCACAGACCGATAGCTGAATTCGCCTCCATATAGGCGCAGCTTCAATTGCAAGATACGCAGGACGGATTCATCCACCCGGGCTGCGAAGGATGCGTCCTCCTCATATTTGGAGGTGAAGAATTGAAGCGTGGCCAAGATTGTTGCGTACTCGTCTTCTTCGCGCGGGTCGCGAAAGTCTTCCATCCAGAGAAGGTCATTGCCCGCGAGGAAAGCATCCCTGGCGACGAGATGCCCAGGGAAGAGCTGCTCTCGTGGATCTCGAAACCGGCGGATGGCCTTTGCTCCCAGCGAATCACTCATGGCGATCCCGCCGCCCTCGCGCCATTGCTTCAAGGGCTCCAGCGACATAAGCTGATTAAATGCCTGCGGGTCGAGACTGACCGGACGCGTTGTGGCCCGAATATTCCCGGTAAAGCCTTGATACCGAATATGCGCAGTAAGGACGCCGTCCAAAGCAGAGGGTGCCTCGCCAGGTGGTGATTGTGTTACCGCAAAGAAAGGAGCGAGCTCGATCTGCTTTAGCTGTTCAAGCGATTTCCGGACGGTTGCGACCTCTTCCTGTGCCGGTCGGTCGCTGCTACCCAGTCCGGGGAAGTGCGTCCCGATGACTGCCATCCGCCCGCCGGATCCTTGATGCACGCCAGAGATGAAGGCTTCTCCCATCACTCCAACCCAGAAGGGATCTCCACCGAAGCTTCGCACGCCTAGATCCCCGGGGCGTGTTATTTGGGGGTCCTCGAGCACATCCAGCGACGGGCCGATGAGCAAATTGATGCCGAGCGCTTCGAGCTCTGCGCCCAAGGCCTGTCCCGCCATCTCTGCGAATTGGGCGTTCCATGTTGCGCCCAGCGACATCTGAGCGGGGATCGGGGATACGCCTTCGAGTATCTCTCCTTGCAGCGCGTGGCCTCCCTCATGTTCCATCGCTATGAACAGCGGGATGTACTCTCCTTCCCCTTGAGATGCACTGCCACCTTCAAGCTCTTGTGCACTGAGGGCGGAGGCCTCGTAACGTATGCGCTGCAGGTCCGCTGTTAAGCCTCTTAGCGCCTCGATCGTCCCTGGGGCTTCAACTAGATTATCCTTATCTCGCTGGAGAATGACTCCCGATATGCCCCAGTCGGCAACAAGCTTATATATTGCGTCATCTTGACCCAGGGAGCTTCCATCGAATGTGACCATGAACAACTGCGCCACGCGTTCCCTGGGCGACATTCTCTCCAGGATCTCCTCCGCGCTTTCCTGATTTGGCGCGCACCATCCGCCGGCTTGAGCCCGCAGCGGAATCCCCAGGGAGATGACAACGAGAAGGAGAGCCAACCTACGCATGCGATGAAGTATACTTTTGCGGCGACGCGGCCACAAGGTGCCTAGCCTTCGCTCGCTATTGCATCTGCCAGCCTTTTCTCGCGTCGAAGGATTTCCCGCAAGGCCTCGCGCCGCTTCGGCCCGCTCATCAATTCGAGCCTCCGGATGCCTAGAGGGTCAATGACTTCGCGCAGAAGCCGAACTTCCTCCGCGGTAGGAGGTGCAGTCGTTTCCAGCCTTTCGGCAACCCCGATCTCAAAGCCGGTTTTTCGACAGATGAGCTCAACCGAGACTCCGGGATGAACGCTCACCAGCCGCATCCGGCCTATCTCAAAATCAAAGACTCCAAGATCCGAGATTAGATATCTGGGACCCCGTCCCCAGCGGCGATCCGGGTGATGCCCCAGGCCCGAGAGGAAATCGAGCCGTTCCACGAAGGTTACTCTCGAATGCCGGGGGACGTATAGGTATATGTGGTCCATCACGGGTGTGACATCCGGAATTCCGCCCGTACCGGGCAATCGCATCCGGGGACTTGCGTGCTCCTTTCCGAAGGCGATGTTATTGAAATTTCCATGGGCATCCACCTGTCCCGGCCGGAAGAATTCTTTGGGACGGATGCGAGGCAGCAAGTCCGCCGCCACTTGCACGAATCCAAAGGATGCCATGGCCTTCTCGAGCCATAGCCACTCGATGCGCGCCAATCCAAGCGGCGCGCCTTCCCTGCAGACCGTCTGGCCAATGGCGGAGGCGAACATACAATTCGGTGCATGCGTATGCCATGCAAGCAAGTACCCGGCGGCAACAAGAGGCGTTGCCAGGCCCTGCGCGAGCACCTCACCATCTTCTACTTGGCGGGCGATCCATGCACAGATCAACTCATCCAGCGTCCACTCTTCCATCCTGATATTTCCCTCGCTCGATCACTTCTCGTGCCACATCCGGCCGGTCCGTGATCAGGCCATCCACGTTCCATAAGAGCAACTGCTCCATCACCTCCGAGGCGTTGACCGTCCATACATGCACGCGCTTGCCACGGCGATGGCTCGCCGAAACGGTTGCCGGCATCACTAGCTCAACTTGTGGATGGAGGGCTCCATGGGGCACGAGACAGCGCATTAGCCAACGCGCCATGCCAGGTGTTGCCCGGCCAACAAGCAAACCAAGTTGATGATTCGGTACGCGGCCTCGCAAGCGCCAAAGCGCGATTGGATTGAAAGAAGAAAACAGCACACGCCCCATTGCTCCCGCTTCTTCAACGATGCGCAAACTGCGCTCGGGCAAGATGTCTCGCGGCGATGCGTAATTTGTCAGTTCGATGTTGAGCAACATGTCGGGGCCCAGGGTTTCGAGAACTTCCGCGAGCGTAGGCACCTTCTCGCCCGCAAAGCTATCCTCGAAGAAGCTCCCCGCATCCAGCTTCCGGATTTCATTAAGTGTGCGCCTCGCCACCTCTCCCGACCCATCCGTGGTTCGGTCAAGGGTTGCATCATGCATGACAATGGGCACTCCATCGGCGGTCAGCTTGACATCAAATTCGATGCCATCCGCTCCCATTGCCTCGGCCAACCTGAAGGCCGCCATCGTATTCTCGGGGGCATAGGCAGATGCCCCGCGGTGAGCAATCATCAGCAGGGCATCCGTCTTCCAGGATCGTTGAGACATGGATTTAGATTTCGACGAAGTAGGCCTCGGCAGCCCTGTTGATCAGCTCCTTGGTCATGCGTGGCTCGACGCTGAGGTAGCGCGAGATGTCCAAGATCTGATCGCAAATATCCCGCGGATGGGAGGCCCTGAGCTTGCGGCTGCGCTTGATGTACCATTCCTGTAACAGATAGGCCAGCCCATTATCGGAGTACTCCACCCCCTTCTGTTCAGCCACCCGTTTAAAGATCTCCCGGTAGGCCTCGTAGGATGGATCCTCGACCTCGATCTTGTGGCGCAGGCGCCGCAGGAAAGCTTCGTCCACCAGATCCTTCGGCGGAAGGTTAGTCGAGAATACCACCAGCACATCAAAGGGCACTTCGACCTTGCGCCCAGTGTGCAGGGTGAGGTAGTCGATGCGGTTCTCCAGCGGGACGATCCACCGATTGAGCAAGTCGCGCGGCCGAACCTGCTGGCGTCCGAAGTCGTCAATCAAGAACACCCCTCCATTGGCTTTCACCTGGAACGGGGCCTCATAGAACTTATTGACGTCATCAAAGACCAGGTCCAATCCCGCCATGGTCAGCTCACCGCCAACCACAACAAAGGGCCGCCGGATGCGTACCCACCGCGGATCGCGTTTGGCGCCGGTCTTGAGCGAACCGGTGCCTTCCTGGTTCGTCTCCTCTTCGGGGGACAATGCATGATTTACGGAGTCGTAGAGCTTAACAACCTGCCCGTCGATGTCTATGGCATAGGGGATGTACATATCCTCTTCGAGCAGGATGCTCCCGATGGCCCTTGCAATGGATGTCTTCCCGTTTCCGGGTGGACCGTAGAGAAAGATCGAGGTGCCTGAGTTAACCGCCGGACCAATCTGATTAAAAGTCTTCTCCGAGAGCACCAAGTCGGTGAGCGCCTGGCGCATCATGCCCTCATGCACCGTCGGCCGGCCACGGCTCTGCCGGCGAATGGCATCGTTATAGACAGCGATCGGAACTGGCGCGGGGCCAGCATACTGGCTGCGCTCCAAGGCCTCCCTGGCCCGGGCAATGCCCGCGCCGGTGATCGCATACTGGTAGGAGCCTTCTCCGAAGCCTACCTGGGTCTTTACCTCTACGAACTTCTCTCGCTTCAAGGCTTCCAGAATCTGATCCACCAGGCCAGCAAAAGGCAATGACATGGCTTCGGCCACCTTGAAGCCGGTCATGTAGCCGCTGAAATACAAAATCTTCAGCGCCAGATCTTGCAGCCAGAGCTGCGAAAGCCCTGTATCAGCGATCCTGCTGATGGGAGGCGGAACGAAGCGCAGGTTGGCAGTGGATGGGCGGTCATCGATACCGATCGATCGAACCGGACTGCGTGGCAGGGACATACCTGTCCTCCATATGAATCCGCATGAAATGGCCCTCAGGAAGGGATACCCTCCGGGGCCAACCGATTATATACACCGCGCGATGCCGAGGCAAATAGGTAGTTGTGCCCACGCCCCCTACACGGTACAATGCCGCCCATGAAACTTTCCGTCATCATGCCCGTCTACAATGAAGCCGCAACGATATCGGAGATCCTCGAGCGCGTTCAGGCAGTCGGGCTGGCCGATGAAATCATCATCGTTGATGATGGTTCAACCGATGGTACCCGCGAGGTGCTCGAGGGACTTGCGGCCGCCGACCCTCGAATCCGGCTCATCTTGCATGACCACAATCAGGGCAAAGGCGCCGCCGTCCGCACTGGTATCCAAGAGGCCGGCGGCGATCTGCTGATCATCCAGGACGCCGACCTTGAATACGACCCGCGAGATTACCCCGTCCTCCTGCGTCCGATCGAAGAGGGCAAAGCCGACGTGGTCTATGGCTCCCGCTTTCTTGGGGCCCCGCACCGAGTGACGATGTTCTGGCATATGGTTGCCAACAAGATGCTTACCTTCATGACCAACCTGCTCTATAATTCCATTCTTACCGATATGGAGACGGGCTATAAGGTTTTCCGGCGCGAGATCATCCAATCCATTCCGCTGCGTTCGAGCCGCTTCAATTTCGAGCCAGAAGTAACGGCAAAGCTCCTGAAGCGCAAGATGCGCATCTTTGAAGTGCCAATTTCGTTCAATCCTCGCGAATACTCCGAAGGCAAGAAAATCGGCCTCAAGGATGCCTTTGAGGCCGTTTGGACGCTGATCAAGTATCGCTTTGTTGATTAGGCTTCCAAACTCGCGGCGGGCCGTAGATCCTGCACGTTCAACTGCAGCGTCTCGTATCCTAGGTAATGATTACGCTCGAGGTGATAGACCACATCAATCCGGCCTGGCAATCCCCCGGTGCGATCGCCCATGCGGAAAGCAATCGCATCGAAGGGCCGGCCTCCCTGCTTCAGCATCAGCTTGAGATGCTTTCCCCCGGCTCCCACCGTTCGCTTCGACATCACTTCGACCTCGGGCGTGCATAACGCGGGCATGGGATTGCCCATCCCGAATGGGGCCAGATTATCTTGGAATTCCAAGAGGCCCCCAACGAGATCTTCGAAAGATACGACTGCATCGATTTGCAGTTCAGGATCCAGCTTGCTTGGATCGGCGCGCTCTTCGAACAGGAGCTCAAGTTTTTCCTCCAGCATCGGCAAGTTCTCGTTGGGGATCTCCATGCCCGCCGCGGCAGCATGCCCACCGAACCGGAGCAAGAGATGGCCGCATTCTTCGAGTGCCTCCGTGATGTGGAAGCCCTCGATACTCCGCGCCGATGCCCGCGTGGATCGCTCCCCCATGCGCCCAACGATTGCCGGCCGGTGAAAGCGCTCAGCCAGCCTCGCGGCCGCCAGCCCAACGACGCCTTCGTGGAATTCCGGATCAGCAGAGAGCAGCACGTTCGGGGGTTCCCGATCTTGCCACTTTGACTCCGCACGCTCTACAACCAATTGCGTCAGCGCCTGCCGCTTGCGATTAGCCGCATCAAGCGCTTCCGCCAGTGGCTGTGCAGAGGCCATATCATGCGCCAGCAGCAACTCGAGCGCCCGATAGGCGCTTTCGATTCTTCCAGCGGCGTTGATTCGCGGCCCCAATCCAAAACCGATGGCGGCTGCGTCCACATGGCCTGGCTTGTGACCCGAGGTTTCCATCAACGCGAGCAGCCCTGGCCTTCGGGTAGCATTGATCGCACGCAGTCCTTGTCGGACGAGATATCGGTTCTCCCCCTCGAGCGTTGCAAGGTCCGCCACAGTCCCCAGGGCGACCAGGTCAAGCCCGCCGTCCGCGGGAGCTTGCCCCAAATGATCCATCAAGGCCATAAGCAGCTTGTACGCCAGGCCCACGCCGGCCAATGATTTGAAAGGGTATGCATCTCCCGGCTGAAGCGGATTGACGATCGCATAGGCCGGAGGCAGGCTAGCCCCTGGATGGTGGTGATCTGTGATGATCACATCCAAACCTAGCCGGTTCGCTAGCTCGACCTCGTCGAGGGCGCGCATCCCGCAATCCACACTTACGATCAACTGCGCCCCTTGCCCTGCAAGAAGCTTCATGGCCTCCCTATTGAGGCCATATCCCTCATCGATCCGATTCGGAAAGTACACCTTGACGGAGGCCCCAAGCTTCTCTATGCCCTCCACAAGCAATGCGCTGGCCGTCACACCGTCGGCGTCGTAATCGCCATAGATCACAATCCGTTCGCGGCTTTGAATACCCTCTGCAAGCCGTCGCACGGCCCGATCCATGCCATTCAGTAGCATAGGATCGCTCACCTCGGGTTCACTTCCTGCAAGGAAGCGCTCCGCCTGCGTTGCGCTTGTTATGCCCCTGCGGAAAAGGATCTGCCGGTGGATCGGTGGGTAGTCCGCCAGGGCAGCCTCAACCCAATCCGGTGGCTTCTCCGGTAGGATCCAGCGCTTTTCGCGCATGCATGGCTCCTTCCACGCTTGCAGCGATCTGCAAATCTCATCCATTCTACTCCAGACCGCAATCCCCCCGCTTTCCTGCGCATTCCACGTATGTTAGGATGGGAGCATGCGCGTGGTTTTCATGGGCTCGCCAGCCTTTGCCATTCCCAGCCTCAATGCGATCGCGGAGGAGTACGACCTTGTGGCCGCCGTGACCCAGCCGGACCGTCCCGCCGGGCGTGGCCGCAGGCCTCGTGCATCGGCTGTCAAGGAGCGTTGCCAAACGCTGGGAATCCCTGTCTTGCAGCCGCCGCGGCTACGAGATCCGGAGGCCATCCAATCGATACATGAATTCAGCCCGGACCTGATTGTCGTTGCGGCCTATGGCCAGATACTGCCCGAGGCAATCCTTTCACTTCCCCCACATGGCTGCATCAACGTCCATGCATCCCTATTGCCCCGCTGGCGGGGGGCTTCTCCAATCCAGGCCGCGATCTTGGCAGGCGATGCCCAGACGGGAGTCACGATCATGCTCATGGACCTCGGGATGGACACAGGCCCGATCCTGGCACAAGCTTCAATGGCCATAGGGCCGGCGGAAACCGGCGGTGAACTGGAAGGGCGCTTGGCCCATTTAGGCGCTAAACTCCTCCTCGAGGTTCTCCCGGAGTACCTCGAGGGCCGCTGCCGTCCCATCCCGCAAGATGACACCAAGGCCACCTATGCCCCTGTGCTCCACAAATCCGATGGCGCTCTGGACTTCAACAAGCCAGCCGATCAGCTCGCCCGTCAGGTGCGTGCCTTCGAACCATGGCCGGGTTCCTACCTGGAATGGGCCGGCAAACGCCTTATCGTCCGCAAAGCGCGAATCCTGGCGCACAGTTCGGCTGCACCAGGCGAGGTATTCCTTGAGCAGGGTCGCCCGGTTATCGGCGCCAATCCAGGCGGCCTGCAGATCGAGATTGTTCAACCCGCAGGCAAACGTCCCATGCCGGCCGAGGATTTCGTCCGAGGCGCAAAGGGCTTTGTTGGCAGCCGCATAGATGCACCGAAGGCTTAGCATGGAGTTGCAAATCATTCGCACCCGCCACCCGCCCGAGGTGTATATTCAGCAGCTTGAAGATCTCTTGCAGACTTCGGGTTTTCTATCGCAACCGGGCGATCTAAGAAAGCGGATTGGGGAGATGGCACATGGGGATCGGCTACTGCTCGCGGTGGAAGGGGATAAGCTGGTTGGCTATGCGCATCTTCGTGTGGCGCATGAGTTGCTCTTTGATGAAAGCGCCGAGATCATCACCATCATCGTGCACCCCGAGCATAGGCGCAAAGGGATCGGCCGCCGCCTCGTATCCGCGGCCGAATCCTGGGCGCGTCAGTCAGGGCGTGGCCGGCTGGTGATGCGCATCAACGTCACCGAGACTCCCGCGCACGCCTTCTATGTCGCGCTCGGGTATGAGCAATCCAAGACCCTGCTAGAATTCGTACGGCCGCTTGATGAGCCGGATGCCAAGAGCTGACCCCCGAAGCCATGCCACGTCTCTCGACAGAACTCCTCGTTATCGGCGGAGGCGCCACCGGACTGGGCATCGCATGGGATGCCTGCCTGCGCGGCTTTAAAGTTGTTCTCATCGAGCAGAGCGATCTGGGCCAGGGCACCTCTGGCCGCTACCACGGGCTTCTACATTCCGGTGCCCGCTATGCCATCACAGGCCCATCTTTGGCACACGAATGCGCGCAGGAGAATGCTATCCTGCGCCGCATCGCCTCCCCAGCGATTGAGGATACAGGTGGATACTTCCTGGCCACACCCGCCGATCCCCTGCATTATCCGGACCGCTGGCTGGAGGCCTGCAAGCAGGCGGGCTTGCAGGCCGAGGAGGTCGGGGTCGCGGAGCTTTTGCGGCGCGAGCCACGCCTGAGTCCACGTATCTCGCGTGCCTTCCGGGTACATGACGCCTCTTTGGATTCTTTTGACTTGCTGCACATGCTGAGCGGATCCATCCTTGAAGCGGGTGGGCAGGTGCTCTTACACCACCGGCTGGTTGGATTTATCCGGCACGGCGGGGCCCTCGTAGCGGCCGAAATCGAAGACCTCAGGTCGGCCAGCGTACTTCGCATCGCTTTCGATCTCGCTATCAACGCCGGAGGTCCATGGGCAGGTCAGATCGCTAATCTCGCTGGGATTCACCTGCCTCTCGCGCTGGGCAAAGGCACGATGGTGGCGATGGCTTCCCGCCCGGTCCATTCTGTTCTCAACCGTTGCCGGCCCCCATCCGATGGGGATATCATCGTGCCGATCGGCTCGGTCGCGGTGCTTGGAACGACAGACATCCCGGTCTCCCATCCACGCGACATGCAAATCCAAGATCAAGAGGTCGATGCGCTGCTATCCGAGGCTGAGATGCTCTTGCCAGGATCCACCCATGCCCGGATCCTTCGAGCCTGGGCGGGGATCCGCCCGCTACTTGCGCCTTCTGCGGATGAGGATGCGCCAGAAACCAGAAACATCGGTCGCGCTCATGCCATCATCGATCATGAAGCTCAGAACGGACCCAGCGGGATCATTTCGGTCATAGGCGGAAAGCTCACGACCTTCCGACTGATGGCCCAAGAGTGCCTTGACGTTGTGTGCATGCGCTTGGGTCGATCTGTGGAATGCAGCACAGCGACTACACCTCTGGAGCAAGCCGATCGTCGATTCTTCGCGCTTCCCATGCGGCACCGACAGCTGGCGCACCGCGAGCGAGGCGATATCGCCAGCGATCTCATCTGCGAGTGCGAGTTCGTTCCGCGCGAGGATATTCGCAGAACGCTGGCTGCGGATTCGCCGCAAACATTGGACGATCTCCGCCGCGATCTGCGCATTGGAATGGGACCCTGCCAGGCGGGCTTCTGCGCCTTTCGGACGGCGGAGATCATGGCACAAGTGCTCCCACAACCCTCCCAGGATCTAGCGGCCTTTCTTCACGAGCGGTGGAAAGGCCTCCGGCCTGTTGCCTGGGGTGACACACTGGAGCAGATGGAACTTACCCGCCGACTGTATGCCGAATTGCTCGGCTTCTCGCAGCCTCCAGGCAGGTTCTCATGACGGATCTGATTATCATCGGCGCTGGGCTGGCGGGCCTTTTCGCGGCCAACATGGCGGCTGACCTCGGAGCGTCTGTGTGCCTCGTCGCCCGAGGGCGTGGCGGCCTGAGCCTGTCCCACGGGTGCATCGCCGTGCTCAATCGCGCCCAACCACTTCGCGCCCTCGACCGCCTGCCAGCGTCTCACCCCTACCAGCTCGCAGGCAAGGAGGCCTTGAAGCAGTCGGTCAAGGCCTTCGCTAGCTGGATGCGGGCTGGCGACCTTCATTATCGCGGCCGCCTAGGCCAATCACTACCAATTCTTCAGGCATCTGGCCGGTCCGCATGGGTCAACCTGGCCCCGCCTTCACTCGGACAGATCCATGGCAGATCGGTCGGGGTTGGTGCGATCGAAGGCTTTCGCGACTTCGCGCCCCAAATGCTTGCACAGGCCCTACGTGCAAAAGAAGACTACCGCGTACGCGTGCTACCGCTGCCTCTCCCCCGCTCATCCCGCGAGCTCTATGCGATTGATTTGGCGGCTCGTTTTGACGACCCGCTGTGGCGAAATGAGACCTTGCGGCTTTGGAAGCCTTTGGCTCGAGGGCTCGACACATTGATCCTGCCTGCGATCCTCGGCCTGAGCATGCATTCTGACCTGTTCAATCTTATCCAGGAGCACTTTGGCCGCGCCGTGTTGGAAATTCCTACGCTTCCACCGTCCTTGCCAGGATTGCGGCTCGAGCGGGCTCTCCGTCAACGCGCCAAGCAGCATGGCGTCCGCATCATTGAGGGCGCGCCTGCCATCGGCCGCGTGGAGGGCCCCTCCGGCCAGGCCCGGGTAATAGGCATTCAGCTTCAATCCGCCGGAGGTCCTCGCATGCTCTCTTCCGGGGCGCTCTTGCTTGCGACCGGAGGCGTAATTCATGGAGGACTTGTGGCCTTGCATCCGAACCGAATGCGCGAGACCGTCTTCGGCTATCCCATCGAGGTGCAACCCGAGCGCTCCGCGTGGACAGAGCTCTCGCCTTTCTCGCCGCAAGCCTATGCGATGGCCGGGCTGCGCGTCAACACGCGCATGCAGCCGTTGGATCCTGCTGGCGAACCGCTCTTCGCCAATTTGTATGCCGCCGGCGGCGTGATCTCGGGCAGCGACCGGGTCTATGAGGGTTCCCGCCAGGGTATCGATCTGGCCACGGCCTACCGGGCCGTTCAATCCATCATGGAGGATAGCTACCATTAACCCAGAAACTCACACTCCCCTCGTTCTTCAGAATGCGCGTATCTACTCTCTGGCACCCGAAACATCGCTCTTTGGGTCCCTGCTTATACGCGACGGCCTCGTCGCGGGGGTATCGGCCGCCGATCCGCCGCAGTCATGGCTTGAGTACGCCCCCGATCGCATCGACCTTGAGGGCCGAACGGTCTTGCCAGGTCTATGGGATGCTCACATTCATCTTGAGAAGTATGCCCAGAGCCTGCACCAGCTGGATCTGGAACTGCCTTCTTTGCAGGACTGCCTGGCGCGAGTGCGCGCAGCGGCAGCACACGCATCTCCCGGCGAGTGGATCCTGGGGCATGGCTGGAATCAGAACAAGTGGGATCGCTATGGAACGGCAGCCGATCTGGATCGGGTTGCCCCCGATAATCCAGTCTATCTCACGGCCAAATCACTCCATGCCGCCTGGGTGAATAGCCGCGCCCTGGAAGCAGCGGGCATTGTTGCAGAGTCCCCCGATCCCCCGGATGGATATCTCGGCCGCCGGGAGGATGGCGCGCCCAACGGCCTGCTCTTCGAAGGCGCCATGAGGCTCGTATCATCCAGAATCGAACCGCCTTCGCCTCAAACACTCGCAGCTTGGCTCCGCACAGCCCTGAATGAGCTTGTGGCCGCCGGCATCACCGGTGTTCATGACTTCGACGGCCCTCGCTGCTTCCAGGCGTTGCAGATACTTCGCGAACAAGGCGATTTGCCACTCCGGGTCTTGAAGCATTTGCCACACGACGAAATGAAGAAGGCCCTCGCCTTGGGATTGCGGACTGGATTCGGGGACGACTTCCTCCGCCTTGGCAATATCAAACTTTTCGCCGATGGCGCCCTGGGTCCCCGCACAGCCTCCATGCTGGAGCCCTATTCCACCGATCCGGATAATTATGGCAGCCTGCTCCTCGGTAGAGATGAAATTCTGCGCATCGGCATCGAAGCGGCGGAGCAGGGCATCGCGCTGGCCGTGCACGCAATCGGCGACCGCGCCAACCGCGAGGTCCTGGATGCATTTGAGGCACTCCGCACCTGGGAGGTGGAAAAGACGACGCGGCCCCTTCCCCATCGGATGGAGCACCTTCAGATTCTTCACCCGGATGACATCCAAAGGGTTGCCGAACTTCGCCTTGTGGCTTCCATGCAGCCCATCCACGCCATCTCGGATATGACCATGGCCGAAGAGCATTGGGGGCCACGCACACGCTGGGCCTACGCCTGGCAATCGATCCGCCGAACCGGCGCGAGCATCGTCTTTGGCTCCGATGCTCCGGTCGAACCCCCGAACCCCTTCCTTGGACTCTACGCGGCTATCTCGCGCCGCCGTCTCGACGGAACACCCCCAGAGGGTTGGGTTCCTGAGGAGCGGCTCGATCTATCGGAGGCCCTGGCGTGCTATACATGGCGACCTGCGGATGCCGCGCATATGGATCGGCCAGCAGGCAGGATCTCTCCCGGCTCGTATGCCGATTTGATTGTGCTTGGCACGGATCCATTTGAAATGGATCCGCGGGAACTTGCCGGCCTAAGCCCCGTGGGTGTCATGACAAACGGCGAGTGGCGTGTGCGCGCTTTCTAGCGGCCTGCCCTGGGACCAAGGCGCCGCGCGTCGCCCTCCCGCACCGTGATGCCAATTTGATCAAGATGCTCCATGAGTGCCAGCGCATATTTTCGGGTTGTCGAGAACTGGTCTCGGACCTGCCCGACTGTGAGGCTTCCTTGCTCCCCTATTCTTGCTTTGATCGCTTCCACCATTTCCTCATACACATCTCGCGCAAAGAGCACATCCTCTCCAACCGCGATCAGCTCTCCCGTATCAATTAAATAAGCCAGCACTTCCTCGCCCACCCTCGCTTCACTCTCCTTGCGTGAGGGCGGCGAGTAGGCCTGGGCGCGAAAATCGGCCAGCAGGCTGTGCGCCCGCGCTTCCTCATCTTTGGACAGCGCTCTGGTGTGCTCCTTCAAGGCCGCATTCCTTCCCTGCCGCAAGAGCACCCCCTCGGCTTCGAGGCTGGCAATCGCGGCCTCAGCAACACGGCCAGGCAGGCGGGCGCGGCTGCGCAGCTCTTCCAACGGAATGCCGGGCCGCAATGGAAATCGGGCATGGAAATCCTTCATGATCCCGATCAGCGTCTCTTGAATACTCTTCCATGTTGCCACATCTGCAAGGTAGACGCCCGATGTTCCGATCTCAACGATCCTTCCAGTTTCGAGAAGTGAGGTGATCGCCTGCTCGGCCTCCTCGACCGGGATGCCCGCCTCCCCCACGGCATCTTCTCGAGGCATCGGCCCCTTTTGGCCAATAATGGCCGCGAGGGTTTCCTCCGGCCGGTCTGCCAGAAGTGCATCAAGCCGCTGGATAACCTTCACGTCCCTACGGCGATGTCGCCTGATGGGATGCGGGTCGGCGACGACCCCGCCACCAATCGTTGCGGGCGGAGATGGCCTTCGAAGAACGAAGTGGTCGCCCCGACACGCCACAAGTGGCTCTTTCAGCATGACCTGAATCCAGCCCTCCTCGCCTGGCCGGAGGCGCTCGACGCCCAGCAGGCGGACACGGCCGATCCGCTGCGCAGCTCCTAGAAAGATCTTAACTTCCCGGTTATGCTCTAGCCCTTGATCAGCGTCGCTCAGCAAGCGCAGCCGCAAATCTAGCATGCTTGTTGCTCTATAGGTACCTGGCGCCACGAGCACATCGCCTCGCCTAATATCCGCAGCTCTTACGCCGCTTAGGTTTATCGCCACTCTGCTGCCCGGGACAGCGATGCGAACATCCTTCCGGTGAGTCTGTAACCCCCGAATGCGCGCTTTGCGCCGGGCAGGCAAGATTTCGACCTCGTCCCCGACGCTAAACTCCCCGTCCGTGAGGGTGCCGGTCACAACAGTTCCAAACCCTGAGATGGTGAACGAGCGGTCAACTGGCAGCCGAGGCCTTCCATAGGACTGCCTTTTTTCGGCACGGCCCAAAACGCGTTCGAGCTCGAGGATCAATTCCCGCAGCCCTTCACCTGTCTTGGCCGAGACTGGCACGAGCGGCGCCTCTGCCAATGTAGTCGCCGAGATCGCGGCTCGCACATCCTCAGTCACCAGCTCGAGCCACTCCCTGTTCACAAGGTCCATCTTGGCCAAGGCAATAACACCCTGACGGATTCCCAGCAAATCCAGAATCGCAAGGTGCTCGCGGGTTTGCGGCATGATACCCTCGTCAGCCGCCACTACAAGAAGCACCGCGTCGATCCCGCCCACGCCGGCAAGCATATTCTCGATGAAATCTCGGTGCCCCGGCACATCGACAATGCCCACAGGTTCCCCGCCTGGCAGGGTCATCCATGCAAAGCCCAGATCGATGGTCATCTGCCGTTCTTGTTCCTCGCGCAGGCGATCGGGGTTCATGCCCGTCAAGGCCTGGACGAGCGTGGATTTTCCATGATCTACGTGCCCCGCAGTACCCAAGACATGCATGGAGATCCCTCGGGCTTCTCAGCCCTCCTGTTCCTGCTCGAGAACCCATTCACGCAGGAGCGCCAGCATTTCATTCGTTCTTCGCTCTTCCCGCTCGGCTTGGACTGCCAGCGCCTGCTCAACACGCGCCATGCGCGCGGCCAAATCTCCGAGGGCATCATCGATCTTATCGTGCCGGCGCTCATGCTCCCGCCATTGCTCCTCATGACTGAGTTGGAAGGTATTCCAGCGCTTGACCTCGTCGGCCTGGAAGGCGGACCACTCCTGTCGGATCCGCTCCTCTGCCAGCCGTTGCACTTCGCTCACCTCTGTAATGCGCCGTTCCAGTCGCTCCATAAGAGCTTCCATCTCACCCTGGACTTTTTTGACCGCCAAATAGGTTTCCTCATAGGCTCCCAAGCGCTCCTCGGTGGTCTTTGCAGTCTCCTCGATCCTGGCGAAGCGCTTCCCCCATTCCGTCCAGGTCTTCTCAAACTCAGAGGCCCACATCTTTTGATCCTCTAGCCAGGTCTCGAGAAAACGGCCGCGTTCCTCTTCGCTCGCGCGCACCTCCGCGAGGCTAGTGCCAAGCCGTCGAATCTCATCGTCTGCTTGGTCCAACCTGGCGCCCAGTGTCTCGGACTTCTTTCGCATCGCTTGCAGAAGGGCAAGGGCCTCATCCGCCTTCTTCTCTGCCCTTCCGCGTGCCTCCTTAAGCGCGG
Source organism: uncultured Anaerolineaceae bacterium (assembly GCA_964591485.1). Classification (GTDB taxonomy): domain Bacteria; phylum Chloroflexota; class Anaerolineae; order Anaerolineales; family E44-bin32; genus E44-bin32. The sequence continues at coordinate 42,571 of CAZQDE010000002.1, forward strand.
CCATAGAACGTTTGTGAGCTTCGACCTCAGAGGCTAAGGCTTCGAGTGCGTTGCACACATCGCTCAGTTCGTGCTGCAGCCGCATCTCTTCCTTCTGCCGTGCCTGGATTGCCTGCTCAAGCGTGTCCAATCTGGGCAGCTGGCATTCGATGGTATCGATCGCCTTGCGCAGCACTTGCTGATCTTTCTTCCGCATGTTCTCGATTCGATCTTCTTTTGCGCTCCGCCTTTTCTCAGCCTGCTCCAGCTGCCGAGAGACTTCTTTGCGATGCTTGGCCAGCGAATCGTCCACCTGCTGAATCCGCGCAGCCAACGTCCCGAGCCGGGTCACTTCATCCGAGAGCTCCTGGACCTGCCGCGTATGCATCTCAAACTTCTCGATGATGGCTAACAGGCGCTCCTCCAGCCGTGCCCGGGCCTCTGCCTCGTCCCGCCGTTGCTTATCCAGCCATTCGATCCGCTTTTCAAGCTTCTCGCTCTCGCTCATTTCGCTCTCGCTCCGCCTGGCCACGGAATCCCGCAGCCTACTAGGGCACCAGATTGCTCAGCCCATTGGCCATTTCCACAACCCATGGATATACGAGTTGCGGGAAGATCCCCAGCAGCAGCAACAGGAAGATGCCTCCTCCCAGGAAGAGTTGCTCGAGCCGTGTTAACCGCGTCGGCGAAGCTCGTTCTGCGGGGACCGCGAAAAGGCGCCGCGCCCACGATATGACCGTGCCCGTAAGCAATGTCATCGCAGTCAGGATGGTCCAGCTCGTCCACGGCATGGCGCCATGCAACCCTGACATTAGAGACCATCGGCCAGGAAATCCCGCCGACAGAGGAAACCCCGCTAGGCTTAGTAGTCCTGCAAGAAAGGCCGCTGCCTGCAGAGGCATCGTCTTCCCACTGCCTTGCATGCTGCCCCATGGCTGACTTATTCCCAGTGATCCAAGCCCCAGCCCGAGAAGCCCAAGCGCCACCACTCGGGCTGCCAACATGCCCAATGCCAATCGGTAGCCAGCCGGCTCCCCTGTCCCGACGGCAAGCAGGATCACGCCTGCATCCGATACCAGAGCAAAGGCTCCAACCTGTCGCATATCCTCCGCGGCCATGGCCATTAAGGCGCCCGCGATGGCTGCGACGGCGCCCGTCCACAATAGCGCCTGATATGCCAAAGTCGCCATCCGCAGCCATGGGAACCCATCCAGAAAACGCAACGCGAAAAACAGGCCTGCGCTCTGCAAGATGAAGATCACAAAGGCCATTGAGTGCGGGTTTGCCCGTTGCGCCGCTGCCGAGATCCAGAGGTGGAATGGAGGCACCGCCATCAAGATGGCGAAGCTAAGAATGAGCAGCATTGTGGCCACATTGGCCAATTCTGGCGTCGACGCCGTAACCCCGACCCGGTCAAGCAACCAACCGGTGGCAAGCATCCCCATCATGGCGAATGTATAGAGCGACAATAGCCGCAACGCACCGGCGCTTGATGGATAGCCGCGAGAAACCAGCATCATGCCCGACCCGAGCGCGGCCAGCTCGATGAAGAGCGCTGCGTATACAAAGGGGGTTACCATTAACGAAGCCGCCACAATACCGGTGAGCATTACGGCCAGAGCGGGCGCGGCTCGTGTCGTCCCAGCCAAGAAGGATGGTGCGGTCAGGAACGCCGTCGCGAGATAGAGGAAGGCGATCATCGGTCGGGCGCCTTCATCAAGCACAAAGCCTCGCCCCAGCAGCGACCATCTCGCTGGGAGCTTCACCGCCAAGCCGATCACCGAAAACGGTGCGTCTATGGGCGAAAAGAGTGCCCAAGCAGCAAGCGCCAACGATCCTGCTGCAGCCAATGCGGCCGCCCGCGGCGGTTTACTCCAATTCCAGGCTGACAGGGCTGCAACCGCAAGCGTTGCAAGGAATAAGAACGCCGGGGCGCTCATTTATGATTCCGTTTCTCCGCCAAGTCTCTGTTCCTCCATCGCTTCGAGGTAGACCAAGGCGAGCGCGATTCCCAGATGTACCGTCGCCATGAGGGCGGCGATCGCAAGGGATGGTTCGAGCATGCTGTAGGCGAGATCGAAACCTATGAGCATGGTCAGCAACCCTAGGCCATGCCTGAACGTCTCCTGAAACAGCCCCAGCCCCAGCAGGCCAAATACGAGCAGATACATGGAGGTCTGTCGTATGGCCAGCGGAATTTCTGCGAAGAACGCTGCCTGGGTCTGACCCATTCCAAGTCCGGCGCCGCCCACGAGCAGGCACGCGACGAGCCGAAAAGCGCGGCCCTGGGGGATACCCCCGCGTTCCTTGCCTGGCTCTGTGTCCTGGGCGCCTCCGACGTGCGCAAGGATTAGGATTCCGCATACCAGTATCCCAACCAGCACTTTCGCGATGCCTGCCGCGAACGCAAGATGGCTAAGCGCGAGCGCACTCGTCAGCCCATACAATCCGCTAAGAGTGATGATCAGGGCCCCGCGCCGCTCGAACAGCACCATCGCTCCCGAGAGAACAACCGCCGCGGCCGGTGCAATCTTCCCCAGCAATTCCCATAGATCCATGCCTGCTTATCCTAGCGTCATCAAGACCATCAATACAATGACATACATCCAAAGCATCGCGCTCTCGCCCTCGAAGAGCTGAGCGATAGGACGTACCAGACGCGAGGCTCCTCTGACAACATATACCAACACCTGCTGCAAGAAGCCCACGTCGAATGTGTCAATCCATCCACGTGCTCGTTCCACAGTCTCGGCCCGCAATCGCCGCAGTCCTACGAAGATCAGTCCTGCGGCCAGAAGCTCAACGCCAAAGGCCACGCTTCCCCATAGAGAAATCCCTGCATTCATCCAAAATCCTAATCCCAGGAGGGTAATCAAGGGGAAAACCAATCCAAGGTTATAAGTCACCCTAACCAGCGCTTCGGCTGTCGGCCAGCCAGCACTCGGTTGATATAGCAAATGCAAGCATCCCAGGGCGAGCATCGTCATGCAGAGCAAAGCCACCACCTGCAGCAGCATGGATGTCCCCTGCAGCAGAGATTCGCCCAATCCCCCCGCCAAAATGGCAGCCGGGGTCATCGGAGGACCTGCCGTTAAGATCCCCATTAAGATGGGGAGAGCCCGGTGAGCTGGTGAAACGAGCTCGAAAAGCGAGAGCGCTCCTCCCACAAGAAGAATGACGAGCCCTGCTGCCACAACGGACCGGCCTGCATCGCCGCTCGAACCGGTCGAGAGCAATGCCAAGCCTGCCAGCGCCAGGATCCAGTACGGCCTGGCCTCGATGGCTTCCCTCTGCAAGAGCCAGCGCACGCTGCCTAGAAGGGCGGCAAGGATCCCCACACCTCGCACCCAGGGCACCACCCCGGACGGAAGCCCGGCCTCGAGGATTCGCGCCAGCAGGACCAGTGCGACCGCCGGAGGGTATAGCCGGAGCAGCGTTCCCAGGCCTCTGCGCAGTTTTTCAACCGGCGCCATCTCGAGGTGCAAAGGCACGAGTCCGAGACGGATCAACACGCTGAGCATCAAGAGGCCGGCCGCAAGTGGGTGCGACATTGCCTCGGCGATGGACGGATCCCGCACACCTTCCGGCACGATAGCAGCCGCAAGAAGCAATAGCACGCCGGCCACATCCGCAAGCGCCCGGGATAGCACATGCGCCCTTTCCTCCTGCCGGTGCGCCATGCTCATAAGAAACATCAACGTGAGCAAGTCTAACGACGCCCATGCGAGCGCCAGGGTCATCATATTCCCGGCCATCATGGCCAGCATGGCAAATCCTGTGTAGAGAAACCAAAAGGCTCGCACTCCGGCAGGCGCTTCTGCGGCACGCGCGGCCGCGGTAAAAACCATGCTCATTAGCAAGGTGGCGGCAGCGTAGACGAAGGCCCAGGCTGTGTTATCCATCACGAGCACAACAGAGGAGGGGAATAAGTCCTGGGGTTGCCAGACGGATAGCTCAAGGCGCATGGGCAAAGGAAAGCTCAACAACAGGACAACCAGCCACAGACCCGCTGTCATCGCCATGGAGAGGACCCATTGCGTGCGCGCCAAGCGCCGACGCATAAGTCCAATGAGCAATGCAGCAACGGCCATGCCGATGATAGGTAGTCCGGCCATACGCAGCGACAACCCTTCCTTCGAAACCGCGCATAGCATACCATGGACCTACATGCGCCGGACCACACCCCACCCCCAACTAATCCTGCGAAGGCAGATGGCATGCAGGTGGACCATGCTATACTAGCTGCGCCTCCGATTCATGCACTTCCGTAGCGAAGGATTCCCGCCGCATGGTCCGGCCCGCCTTGAACACCCATCCTTGTCTCCAATCCCTAGATGGAATACTCAGGGCTGGCGGGCCACAAGCAAAGCATCATACTCGAGGAGATAATGCCCAATCCCACAAGCCCCACCGCTTTAGAAGTCGACGGCCAGAGCTTGACGCTTGAGGCCGTTGCCCAAGTGGCGCGCGCCGGCCGGCCCGTTGCCCTCGCCTCCACGGCGCGCAAATCCATGGTCGATTCCTACCAGCGCCTGCATGCCCGCATCAAGGACGGCGCCCGCATATACGGCGTCACAACTGGGTTTGGCGTGTTAGCGGATCGCGAGGTTCGCGGCGAGCTCGCCCTGCAGATTTCCAACAACCTGCTCCTGAGCCATGCCGCCGCGCTCGGGAAGCCACTCCCTCGAGACGTGGTCCGAGCCGCCATGCTGATCCGAGCCAATAGCCTGGCCAAGGGGCACTCGGGGGTACGGCCCGAAGTTCCCGAGACCTTGCTGGCGATGCTCAATCACGACCTGGTGCCCTGGATCCCCTCCCAGGGATCCCTGGGCTCCTCCGGCGATCTGGCCCAACTCGCCCATCTGGCGCTCTCCCTGACCGATGTAGGCCCGCGTGGAGAGGATCTAAGCGTGGCGAAGATTTGGTATCAAGGCCAGCTTATGCCGGCCGCAGAGGCCTTGCAGGCGGCAGGCATCGAGCGCTTGACCCTTGAACCCAAAGAGGGACTGGCGTTGATCAATGGCGCCACCTTCACCGCCGCCATGCTTGCGTTGGCCTGCACCGAAGCCCGCGATGTGTTGCTCAGCAGCGAGGCCGCCGCGGCACTCTCCCTCGAGGCACTGCGGGCGGTCTCCGGCGCCTTCGATATGCGCATCCACGAAGCTCGCCCTCACGTCGGCCAAATAGCTGTCGCCGCGAGGATCCGCCAATGGCTTACAGGGAGCCAATGGCTTGATTCCACCTCCCGCCTTCAGGATGCCTACAGCCTGCGATGCATTCCTCAAGTCTTGGGGCCAGCATGGGATGCACTCGACTTTGCAAGCCATGTTGCCCTCACAGAAATCAATGCCGCTACCGATAACCCCTTGATCTTCGGCGACGATGTTATCTCGGGTGGCAACTTCCATGGGGAGCCACTCGGCCAAGCGGCTGATTTTCTTAAAATCGCGCTCTCTGAGGTGGCAGCAATCGCCGAGCGGCGCGTCTACCGCTTGCTCTCGGGACACACAAATGACGGCCTGCCGCCTATGCTCGTCGCCGATCCACAATTGGCTGGCGTGCGCTCCGGCCTGATGCTGCTGCAATACACCGCTGCGTCGCTTGTGCTCGAGAATCAGACGCTGGCAGGCCCGGATAGCGCTCGCTCGCTACCTACCTCGGCAGGCCAGGAGGACCACAACGCCAACGCCACCACAGCCACGCGGCACCTCCATCAAATCCTCGATAACCTCGCCCGCGTGGTCGCCATCGAGCTGATCTGCGCCGCGCAGGCCGTGGACCTACGGATGCCTTCGATGAAAGGCCAGGAGTTGGGCAAAGGCACACGTGCGGCTTGGGACCTGGTGCGCTCTCAGGTTCCCTTTGCCGCCGAGGAGATGCCTTTTTCGGAGCATATCGAGCAATTGGCCGCGAAGATCCGCTCGGGCCAATGGCTCCAGGCATTACACCACCGGCTCGGCTGATGGCCCGCGCGTGCTATAATCGCCCCTACGCGGGTGAGATGCGGCTGCCCTAACGCCTATAGGGAATCGCCAGCCCATGCTGCCCCTTTCGGGGCTCCCACCCGGACTTGCCCGGGTCACGCCTTTTTCCAGGCCTTCGTGGAGTATTTCAGGGATGGCAAAAATCCAGCCTGTAAGGGGAACACGCGATTTCTACCCCGAAGACATGGCCTTCCGGCAATGGCTCTATGCCAGGATCAGGGAGGCATCCGAGCGATTCGGCTACCAGGAGTATGACGGCCCATACCTGGAGCGCTTGGAGCTATACGCCGCCAAATCGGGTGAGGAGCTGGTCAAGGAACAGTCCTACGTCTTTCCCGATCGCAGCGGCACCATGATCGCCTTACGGCCTGAGCTGACGCCATCGCTGGCTCGCATGGTTGCCCAGCGTGGCAACGCCCTCTTGCTGCCGCTTCGCTGGTGGTCTTTTGGGCCTTTTTGGCGCTATGAGCGCACTCAAAAGGGGCGCTCGCGGGAGTTTTTCCAGTGGAACATCGATCTAATCGGCGTCGACAACCCCTCCGCCGACGCGGAGGTCGCAGCCGTTGCCGCGGCGCTATTCCAATCGATTGGCCTCACACCCGACATCATCCGAATCAAGGTCAACAACCGCCGCTTGGCCGAGCGCAAGCTGGCCGAGATCGGCATCGGTGAGGACCTGCGCTCCAGTGTATTCCATCTCATCGACCGCAGGGATAAGCTTGACGAAGAAGGCTGGCAGGCCTACGCGCTCGAGATCGGGCTCGATGCAGCACAGCGAGACCGGCTTATGATCCTTCTGGAAGATCTGCAGGCCTGGCAGGAATCCGATGAATTGGTGGCCTTTTTCGAGGCGGCTGAGGCCCTCGGCGCGGGCGATTATTTGGAATACGACCCCACGATCATCCGGGGATTGGATTATTACACCGGAACAGTCTACGAGGCCCGCGATGTGCGCGGTCTCCACCGCGCCATCCTAGGCGGGGGCCGCTATGACGACCTGGTTGCAGCGATGGGGGGCGGGAAGATTCCCGCGACCGGCTTCGCTATGGGAGACGTTGTCTTCCGTCTGCTGCTCGGGGATTATGAACTCCTGCCGCGCCTGCGCCCCAATCCGGCCGATGTCTTCGTCACCACCTTCGATGAGAACACCAAGGCTGAAGCCATGCGGCTGTCTACCGAGCTTCGCGCTGAAGGGTTTCAGGTCGAGTGGTATCCAGAGGCCGTGCGGCTCTCTCGCCAGTTCAAGTATGCCGACCGTCAAGGCATCCCCTTCGCGGTCATCGCAGGCCCTGACGAGATTCGCGCCGGCCAAGTCTCACTGAAGGACTTGCGATCAGGTGAGCAAGAGACACTGCCGCGAGAACGCCTCAGCCCCCGATTAAGAAAGCTCATCCGGGGCGGGTGAAGATACTCACTTCGCAACTGCCGCACTTTTCGCCAAACAAGAATGCTGCTATTCTCTTAGAAATGCACTAGCCTCATGGCCGCAACCGCGGTCTTGATTGGAGCCTGGGGGACCGGATGAGCCGTCAACCTGCTCAAACGCCTGGCCGCGCTCAAAGATTCGGAAAGACGGCGGGGATTGTCGCAGGCCTAGGCGGCTTGTTCCTCACTTTCCTTGGATTGCTCTTCTCCAGCTTGTATTCGCGGGCAGTCGATTGCGGCGTCGACCATTCAGCCTGTCAGACCCAGTTGGCCCTGCAACCCACCTCCAGGGGTACCCCGGCGCCAGCGGTCACCGTGCGGCGGGAGACGGTGCAGGTCACCATGGTCCACACCGTCATCGCGACCCAAGTAGCATGCGATCCATGGCCCTGCTCCACACCTAGCGCGCCTTCGCTATACAATCCCACAGGCCCCTGCGATGAGGCTTTCTCCAACGCCCCCTGCACTTATGTCCTCCGAGAAGGTGACCGCTGGGAACAGCTCGCGCAGGATTCGCCCTATGGGGACAACTGCCGCTATCCAGAGATTCTTGATGTCAACCGCCGACAGGATGGCACCTATCCGCGGCTCTCGGGATACGATCTGGATCTCGGGCGCCCGATCACCATCCTCCCGGCCGCCCCCGCGGCACCTACCGGCCACGCTATCGCAATCCTTTGGGCGAGTTCGTCTTCGTGCCGGCCTGCGATGGCGGCGGGCTGCCATGCCTCTTCACAGTCACCGAGCATCTGCCACTCTTCACCTATGATTAAATTTCCCAGGAGGTTTACCGGGTCAATACGTTGGGCGAGTTCATAGCCCAGGCCAATCTCGCCAGCGACTGCTCCCGCAATTCCCTGCCCCTGGAACTCAATACTCAAATCGTCATCCCCAAGCGCCCGCTCGCAACCCCACAATAAGCCTTCAATCCTTGCGCATGCGGCGCAAGGGCGGTAAACTTGCGCTGCCGCGGTGCCTGTAGCTCAACGGCAGAGCGCCTCACTGTGGATGAGGAGGTTGCGGGTTCGAAACCCGTCAGGCACCCTAGCGCGAGCCGCCCGGCCGAAACCAACTTCGCGGGCGGCTGCTCCGTTCCCCGATTACCCCACGCCGGGCATAGGCTTGATTCGCGTACTCCATTAACGCTCATTTAATGTTAGAGGCCTAACAATATAGGGTTGTGGAAGCAAAGTCATCACTCCAAACCATCAGAGGGAGGTTTCGTCCATGAATACTTTGGCCGCACTCCTTTTGCTCGGTTTCTCGGCTTTCGGCCTCCTGCCGCAGCAAGAGGAGCCACCCCATCTGGAAATCTCGACTTCCTTTCCCAGCCAAGTCGTCCGCGCCGGAGAAACCGTCAGCCTGACGCTCGATATCGAGAATATTGGCTTGCCGGATCAAATCGTGGACATCGCGGTGACATCGCTGCCCGATGGCTGGACAGCCAGCTTCCTGGGCGCAGGCCGGCTGGTGCATTCTGCATACGTGGAGCGGGATTCGAGCAGGCCCGTAACGCTTAAAGTTATGGTGCCCGAGGATGTCGCAACGGGCAGCTATCCCATTCTGGTAGCAGCTCGCGGTCAGGATTCGCAAGATCAGCTCGAACTCGAACTCATCGTTGGCGAGTTGCTGCCACCGCAGCTATCACTGGAGGCCGACCTTCCGGTGCTCAAAGGAACACCGGATTCCAACTTCAGCTACCGTGTCAAGATCACCAATGACTCAGAGCAAGATCTGCTCGTGAGCTTCGACGTTCAGGCGCCTGAATTCCTTGATATCACGGTCGAAAAGGCCTTCGGCGGTCAAGAGCTCGCCAGCCTGCCGGTGAAGGCCGGCGATACCGAAGACGTCGATATTAAGGTGCACCCCTTGGCCCAGGCACCCGCCGGCGAGTATCCGATCTTGGTCAGGGTCCAAAGCGCCGAAGTCAGCGAAACCATCGAGTTGACTGCGATCATCACCGGCAAATCGGATCTCAACCTGACCAGCCCGGACGGCCGCCTCAGCGCGACGGCGACCGCAGGCCGCGAAAGCCCGGTTGAGCTGGTCTTGCGGAATTCGGGTTCGGCACCAGCCGTGGACATCGAGATGCGCTCGAGTCCTCCGGCGGGTTGGGATGTCCGCTTCGAACCCGACACCATCGAGGCCCTGCAACCGGGTGAGGAAGCCACCATCACCGCCTACATTAAGCCCCCAGAAAAGGCCGTTGCCGGTGACTACTCCATCACCTTCCGGGCCATGCCCGAGGAGGGCACCAACGAGGTCGCCGAATTCCGGATCACCCTGCAGACTTCGACCGTATGGGGTGTAGTGGCACTGGTGCTCATCGCAGCCGCCCTGGGCGTTGTGGCGCTCGCGGTCTCACGCTTCGGACGTCGCTAGAGGGCCTATGAATACGATCATACGCACCGAGAACCTGTCGAAGCAATACGGCGAAACTCCCGCCGTCGTGGACCTAAATCTGCGGGTCCAGGAAGGCGAGGTCTTCGGCATCCTCGGCCCCAATGGATCGGGCAAGACCACCACGATCCTGATGCTCCTTGGCCTCACCGAGCCCACTAGTGGCCGTGTGGAGGTCCTGGGCCTTGATCCCGCCAGGGAACCGCTCAAAGTCAAGGCACGCGTTGGCTACCTGCCGGATTCGATGGGCTTCTATGAGGAGCTGACCGCGCGTGAGAACCTCGCCTACATCGGTAAGCTCAATCAAATCCCGCGCGCCGAGCTCGACGGCCGCATCGAGGAAGCCACGGCGCGAATGGGCCTCAGCCCTGAAGTGCTCGACAATCCAGTAGGAACCTTCTCGCACGGCATGCGCCAGCGCCTGGGCCTCGCGGAATTGCTTCTCAAGAAGCCCGAAGTGATCATCCTCGACGAGCCTACGCTCGGCCTGGACCCTGAAGCGGCGCATGCGTTCCTGGATCTCGTCCGCGGTTTAAAACAGGAGGGCATGACGATTCTGCTTGCCTCCCACCTGCTCCACCAGGTCCAGGCAGTATGTGATCGCGTGGGTTTGTTCCATGAGGGCCGCATGGTGCTGGAGGGAAGCGTCCGCGATCTCGCCAGCCAGGTGCTGGGCAGGGCCTATCGCGTTCGCGTTCATGCCACCGGTGATGCACTCCAGGACCACTTGAGGAAGATTCCTGGGGTACAGCGCGTGGAGCAGATCAGCGACGCGGAGCTCGCCGTGGAATGCGAGCGTGACTTGCGGTCGGAAATAGCCAAGACCATCGTCGAGGCCAACGGCAACCTTTATAGCATGCAATTAGGCGAGCTCAGCCTCGATGATGTCTATACGCATTACTTCAAGGAGTTGGCCTATGCAGCGTAGTGGATCCCCGTGGCGGGGCATGTGGACCGTCATGGCAAAGGAAACCGCGGATCACCTGACCGGCGCCCGCATGCGCATCCTTGAGATCCTGGCCTTTCTGGCGGCCGCGGGGGCGGTTTATGCCGCCGTCACATCCATCCGCACGACGGTTGCCGAAGACCCCTTCCTTTTCTTGCGCCTGTTCACGACCGACCGTGATCCGCTTCCGGCCTTTGTGGCTTTCCTTGGCTTCATCACGCCCCTGGTAGCCATAGCGCTGGGATTTGACCTCATCAACGGGGAGTTTAACCGCCGCACGATGAGTCGCGTGCTTGCGCAGCCTATCTTCCGCGATGGCCTTCTGCTCGGCAAATATCTCTCCGGCCTCGCCACTCTCTCGATCATCCTCACCGCGATCTGGCTGCTTGTGGCCGGCCTGGGGCTGCTGTTCCTGGGCGTCCCTCCAAGCGGCGAAGAGGTGGCCCGCGGGCTCGTCTTCCTGCTCGCCACGATCGCCTACGGAGGTGTTTGGCTGGGCGTGGCGATGGTTTACTCCGTTGTCTTCCGCCAACCTGCCACGGCCGCACTGGCTGCGATCGCGACCTGGCTCTTCTTCACCGTGTTCTGGGGCATGCTTGCAAGCATGCTGGCCCAATCTCTTCGGCCCCTACGCTTCGGTTTCTTGGAGGAGTTCTTGGCCCAAAGGCGTCTCGAGCTGGCGCTGGCGCGGCTCTCGCCTAACATGCTCTACGCTGAAATCGTGCTTGCCATGCTCAATCCTACCGTGCGCGCCCTGGGCCCGGTTCTTCCAATCCAACTGCACCGCGCAGTGCTCGGGACACCCTTGCCCTTTGGGCAAAGCCTCGCGCTGATATGGCCGCATCTCACCGGCATGATCGCAGCGGTAATCCTGCTCTTTGCCGCGGCCTATGTACTCTTCCAGCGCCAGGAAATTCGTACTTAGAGATTAGATCCCCTCAATACGCTCGCGCGGCGCCCGCACTTTGGGCGCCGCGCTTAGCGTCAGCCCTAGGGATTCGCCGACTCCTGCGATAGATCCACGCCGGTGTCAATCGCCCCATCCATCAGGTCTGCCAAGACCTCGCGCGCCAGCTTCTCGCGTCCCGGTGTCACCACTTGCTCATTCAAGACCTCGATGACCACTTGCAGCGGATAGGACTGCCCCTCTCCGCCGTCCACCCACGTCTCCAGCGCCGTCCGAATCGCGTTTTCCAGATCGAACCTCACAATCGCAAGCGCCTCGCCCTCCAGCCAGGCAGGCGGCTCAGCGCTTACGATCCACCCGAACCGAGAAGCAGCCAGCTGCTGGGCCTGGGCCCTCAACATGGCCCCTTCGTTCAGATAGACCGTTTCCACCGCCCGTGATTCGAGAGCCTCCAGCGCGGTTTGCATCTCCCCGGGATCCGCACCTTGCAGCGCCGCGGCCTGCGGATACTCATAGAAGGGCGGATAGGCCGGCCGGCATAGACCGCAGAAGTACATCACGCCACTGCTAAAGGCCGTCTCAAGCGATTCGGCAGGCATTTCGCCTGGGCCGACAACTGCGCCGATCCTCCAATCCTCCGTGACCAGCGCCGCCAAGAAGCCGGCCATGAAAGCGAGCCGGTCCTCCCTCAAGCCCTCCTCCCCCACCACTGCCAGATTCGACTGAGGCTGCAGTCCCGCGTGGCCCACGGCGATGAAGAAGAGATCCGGGTGCCCCTCTGCCAGGAGCTCGGCATCGGGCACTGGGCCAAGTGTCAAGACCAGATCCGCATCCTCAAGAGAAATCCCCTCCGCGCTGCCCGAGACCATTTCATACAGCCAACTTCGCTCCAACGCCCAATCCTTCGCCGTCCTAGCCACAAGCGCTCGCCAGCCACTCTCAATCGGCGATGCGCTCCAAATCAGGATGCGCGGGGGAGGCTCAGGTGTGGCCGATGGAACTTTCGTGGCCGCCATGGGCGTATTGGATGCTGTGGGCGCCTCGGGTTTGGCGACTGATCCGCAGGCCGCAACGAGCGTCAACCCCGCACAATAGACGAGCAATTTCAGACCCACGATGCCGTCACGCATGCAGCCTCCTACGCGCCACTGACCAGCGCAGTGCCTATTCTAACTGCCCTTTGAGCCTCTTGACCACAATGGGTTCTTGTGGACAATGTGCGTATGCCGACTCACCTGATCATTCCCCCAGCGCTGCCGGTCAATCTTGGCCGGGACCATGCCTGAAATGGCCATGAGCCGCCGTGAGGCCCTCAAGGGCCTCGGAGCGACGCTCGGTGGGGCGTTCCTTCCTCGGCTTCGATTCGAGGGTGCAGACGATTTTCCGAACTTCGAGCGGCTGGGACGTGTGGCCACCGGTCGCCTGGATCTGCATGCCCGCCCGGACGCCACCAGCCCATCTGTTGGAACATTGTACGAGGATGCGGTCGTCGCTTGGCTTCGCGAAGTCGTGGGCTATCACCCCTATCGCATCAACCAACGTTGGGTCGAGACGCCAGACGGCTATCTCTGGGCCGGGTCGCTGCAACCTGTCCGTAACCAATCCAATCAGCCACTTATCACCCTGCCCCGATCAGGCCTGGGCGATGGCATGTGGGTGGAGGTCACCATCCCATGGGTGGACCTGATCCTCGAGAATCCTCCCGCACGTTCCCCATGGCTCAAGCAAAACCCGCACCCCCGCCTTTACTACAGTCAGATTCTCTGGGTGGATCGAATACTTACAGATGAGAGAACCGGGCAAACATACTACCGTATCAATGAGCGCTATGGCTACGGCGACATCTTCCGCGCCCGCGCAGAGGCCTTCCGCCCGCTGACCCAAGAGGACTTCGAGCCCATCCATCCCGAGATCGAGGACAAACGCATCGTCGTCGATGTCACCTACCAGATGCTGTCTTGCTTCGAAGGTGGGCGGGAGATCTTCTTCTGCCGGGTGTCCACCGGCGCCAAATTCAACGCCGCCGGCAAGCCAGTGGATGAGTGGGCCACACCATTAGGCGCTCACCCCACATGGAGAAAGGTCGTCTCGCTGCATATGAGCGGCGGTACAACCGGCGGCGGATACGATCTGCCGGGCATCGGCTGGACAACGCTCTTCGTCGGAAATGGCGTCGCCATCCACGCCACCTTCTGGCACAATAACTTCGGCGTGCCGATGTCCCATGGTTGCGTAAACGCGCGGCCTCAAGACGCCAAATGGATCTTCCGCTGGACGACCCCGGTCGTCCAACCCGATCCCGGCGACGTCACCGTCTCTATGCCCGGCGGCACACAAGTCATCGTCGTTGAGAGTTGATTCCCCGCCACTCGCACAGAGGCGAAGAAAGACGCTAGAATGGGGTTGATGACACCCATCGCTACGGAGGCCATCGCCTCCCCCAATATCGCCCTTATTAAATATTGGGGCAATCGAGATCATGAGCTCCGGTTGCCGGCCAACGATTCACTCTCCATGACCCTCGGCGGCCTCGAGACCCGCGTGCGCATGGCTCTAGATCCCGCATTGGATGCGGATCGCATGGTAGCCGATTCCAGACCGATAACCGGCGAGCCGCTGGAGCGCGTATCGCGCTTCCTCCAAATTGTCCGCCAGCTCTCCGGTCGCAGGGAGTACGCCTCCATCGAGACATGGTCGAATTTCCCCCAAGGCGTGGGCATCGCCTCCTCCGCCGCGGCCTTCGCCGCGCTGGCGGTGGCGGCCGATGCCGCCTACGGCCTGGGCCTCGACCGCAAGAGCCTATCGCGTCTGGCGCGCCGGGGCTCGGGATCCGCCGCCCGATCGGTCTTCGGCGGGTTTGTCCGCCTGCGCTCCGGCCAAGAAGACGCCGCCGCGTTTGCCGAACCGATCCTTGGGGCAGGCCACTGGGGGCTGGTGGATCTCATCGCCATCGTCAGCACTTCGCCCAAAGAGGTCGGCTCCTCCAAGGGTCACCGCTTGGCCGAGACCAGCCCACTTCAGAAAGCGCGTGTTGAGGATACGCCCAGACGCTTTGATCTGTGCATGCATGCGCTGCTTGCACGGGACTTTCAGCGCCTGGCTACCATAGTGCAACAGGACTCGGATCTGATGCACGCCGTGATGATGACGTCCACACCGCCGCTCCACTATTGGGAGCCAGCCACTCTTGCAATCATGAAGACCGTCCTGGCCTGGCAGGCGCAGGGGCTGCAGGTCGCCTACACCGTGGACGCCGGCCCAAACGTCCATTGCCTATGTCCGGCAGCGCACGCCGAAGAGATCCAGGCTCGCTTGCAAGCCATCCCCGGCGTGCAGACCATACTTTGCTGCCACCCCGGCCAGGAAGCCCGCCTTCTGATCAGACCAGGGGCCGGGTGATATAATCGCGATCGCAAGATCACATTGCAAATGGGGAATGGTGCCTTGCCGGATTTTCTGCTGTTCCTACTTGTTCTTAGTATTTTGATCCTCGCACACGAGCTAGGGCACTTCCTGGCAGCCCGCTGGCGCGGCGTGCGCGTGGAAGAGTTTGGAATCGGCTACCCGCCGCGTATTGCCACTCTTTTCGAGATTGGCGGTACGATCTTCACTCTCAATCTCATCCCCCTCGGAGGCTTCGTGCGGCCTGCGGGCGAGGACGATCCAGAAGTCGCTGGCGGGCTCGCAGCCTCGAGCAAGACCACACGCGCCTTGGTGCTCTCCGCGGGCCCACTCGCCAACGTCTTGCTCGCGTTCCTGGCTTTCTTCCTGGCCTTCAAATTTGCTGCGCCTGATCTTCAGCGCGTGATGATCGCCGAGGTTGTGCCAAACACGCCCGCGGCGGCAGCGGGCGTCCGCCCGGGCGACCTTGTGCGCTATGTGGATGACGTGCCGGTAGATAGCTTCACGGCCATGCAAACGGCGATTCGCGCCCGGCTGGGCCAGCCCATCCGGCTCGGCGTTCGGCGCGGCAATCATGATCTAGAACTCCGACTCACACCCAGAGTGGATTACCCCGAGGGCCAGGGGCCCATCGGCGTCATCCTAACGTATCCAAGCGCAAGGACGAGCTGGGTAGAGGCCTCCCGGCTCAGCGCCCAATCCATGGGCAATCAGGTGATTGCTATCCTGCGCCTGCCGGGGCGGCTGCTCGCCGGAGACGCCACACCTCAAGAGACTCGCGTGACCGGCCTTAAAGGCATCCACGACATGCTTGCCTGGGCCAATGACATCGACCAGGCCTCCCAGCGGCCTTTCGTGACCTTGAATCTCATCGGCGTAATCAGCCTCGGCCTGGCGATGGCCAATCTGCTCCCCATTCCGGCGCTCGATGGTGGCCGCCTGATGTTCGTATTTCTTGAGGCCGTCTTCCGTAAGCGGGTCTCACCGCGCATCGAGAGCTTCGCCCATGCTGTCGGTTTCGCTTTGATCCTGATCCTCATGATTTACATCAACCTTCAGGACTTCGTGAACCCCATCCAACTACCGTAGAGCCGTCATGAGCCGATCGTTCGAAGAGATCCTGGCACTTCTAGCCGCCGAGAACGTCTCCCTCCCATCGGACCGGCTGACCTCCCTCTCGGATTTGGACCGGAAGGGGCTCGAACGCTTTGTGGAAGTTTGGCAGCGCCTGAGCGTCGATAGGCGGCGCTTGCTCATCGAGCGCCTTGGGGATCAGGCCGACCGCCACATCGAACTCACCTTCGAGATCATCAACCGTCACGCTATCACGGATCCCGACGAAGAGGTCCGGCGGCTTGCCATCCGGAACCTGTGGGAGTGTGAAGATCCTAAGCTTGTCCCTCCGCTGCTGGACACTCTGCGGAGTGACCCCTCGCTGCGAGTTCGTGCCGAGGCTGCCATTGCCCTGGGCCGATTCCTCTTGCTGGGCGAATTGGAAAAGATTCCCCCCCAGCTGCTGGCGGAAATCGAAGAGCTCTTCCTCGAGGTCATCGCGGAGGACCCCGACTCCAGTCTCTTTTGCCCCTGCGTAGAGGCACTGGGCTACTCCTCCCGCCAGGAGGTGATCGAGATCATCGAGCGAGCCTATGCTTCCAGCGATGACTCCCGCAAGCGCTCAGCGCTGTTGGCCATGGGCCGCTCCTACAATCGCCGCTGGGTAGACACGATCTTGCGTGAGATGCAGAGCCCATCCCCCATTCTCCGGAGCGAGGCTGCCAGGGCCGCGGGCGAACTCGAGATGCGCGAGGCTGTTCCAACCCTGCTCGAGTTGCTGGATGATGTCCATGAGCTTGTACGCCGCGCCGCAGTGTGGTCATTGGGCCAAATCGGTGGGGACCAGGCCGAACGGGCCCTCAGCCGGCTCAAGGCCCGCGGCGAGGATCCCCAGATGGCGCAGGACCTCGAAGATGCCCTGGATCATATCTCGTTCCTGAAGGGAACGCCCGATTTCATGCTTCTTGACTTTGATGAACTCGACGAGGACCTCACGGATTGATCCATCTCCTCCAGCTTTTCGCCGGAAATATCCTTCCCATCGTGATCGTTGCCGGCGCCGGCTACCTCCTCCAGCGGCTGCTGAAGCTTGACCCAAAACCGATCTCCAATTTGACCTTCTATGGGCTCACGCCCGCTCTGCTGTTCAGCCTGCTGGTGGCCGTCGAATTGCCGAGGGCCGAGATGCTTCGCATGATGCTATTTGCCTCGCTCATGATGACAAGCATGCTCGCCATTTCAGCATTGGCAGGTAAATTCCTGCGCCTGGAGCCAAGAATGGCCGCCGCCCTCATCCTCGTCAGTACATTCATGAACGCCGGCAATTACGGCCTGCCCCTCAATCATTTTGCCTTTGGTCAGCAGGGATTGCTCTGGGCGAGCCTGTTCTTCGTCACCACCAGCCTTTGGACGAATTCACTTGGCGTCTTCATCGCCCAGGCCGGTCGATCGCCGCCAAAGCAGGCATTGCTTGGAATGGTGCGCATCCCGGCCGTGCATGCCATATGGCTGGCTCTGCTCGTCAGGGCCACTGGGCTTCAGCTCCCACTCTTCGTGACCGACTCCATTGCTCTGCTCGCGGATGCGACCATCCCTATGATGCTGATCGTGCTGGGCATGCAAATGGGAAAAGCTGGACTGCAGCTTCGAGGTGGGCTGCTGGGATTGATTGCCGCGCTCCGCCTGGTCGTCGCCCCGGGGATTGCCTTCGCGCTCGCCAGTCTGATCCCACTCCAGGGTCTGGGGCGCTCGGTTGGAATCATCGAGGCCGCGATGCCCTCGGCCGTGCTCACTGGCATCATCGCCATGGAATTCGATACCGAGCCAGACTTCGTGGCCAGCGCCATCCTGATGACCACGCTGCTTAGCCCTCTCAGCCTCACGCCCCTTCTCGCCATTCTGGGAGCATCGTGAAACGCACCGGCATCTCCTCACTGCTTGTCGCCATCTTGTTGGCCGCGTGGACTCCCATCGCGGCGGCCCATGGCCCTGCGCAAGAAATCCTGCCTTCGGTGGACTACGAGTACGGTGGCGCGCTGCACTTCCAGGCAGGGATCAATTCGCCTCTCCAGGTCCTCCGGGCCGCGCTCTTCCTCCGGCGCGGAACTGGTGAGACTTCTGTTTTCATCACAAACTCACCTGCCGAATCGCAAACTGCCTTCGAGATAACCATCGAGGTCGCCGAGCTCCAGCTCTTGCCATTCTCGCGCCTCGTGTATTGGTGGCAGTTTGATCTAGCCGATGGCAGCAACATCCAATCCATCCCTTCCACCCTGCTGTATGAGGACAATCGCTATGCATGGCAGGTGCACGCCCGAGAAGGCGTCCGCGTTCATTGGACCGGAGCCGACCTCGACCGCGGGCAGGCAATTCTGGATCTCACCAGCCGAAGTCTAGCCGAGCTCCAGCCGATGGGTCTGACTCCCCCGGAATCGCTGGAAGTGTATGTATACCCTTCGCCGGGCGAACTCCAGGCGAGCCTGCGCCTCGGCGGAATTCCCTCCGCGGCGGCTCACACACTCCCCGAACTGGGAGTGGTCCTCGTCTCGGCCGCTTCCAGCAACGATGGTCTGCAGGACCTTGAGCGGCAAATTCCGCACGAGATCACGCACCTGCTCCTCTACCAGCGCATGGGTGCGAGCTACTACAATCTCCCGGCCTGGCTGAACGAAGGCTTTGCAACCTTGCAGGAGAGCTCCCCGGCGGCAGCTCTCCGGCTAGCGCTGGAGGAGGCGCTCGCATCCGACGCGACGCTACCGCTGTCCTCCCTTTGCGCTTCCTTCCCAGTGGAGAACGAAAGCCGCATTCTGGCCTATGCGCAGTCCGCGTCGTTTGTCCAATACCTTCTGGATGTCTATGGTTCAGGCGGGGTGGTCCGGCTCCTAGATGCATATCAGGAAGGAGCGAGCTGCGAGGGCGCCATTCAACGCGTCTATCAGCGGCCCTTATCCCAGCTAGAGGCTGAATGGCTGCAGACGCTCTCCGGAAGGGGTGGGCAGAATTCCCTCCTGAGCATTGAACGGCTGGCATGGATCGCTCTTCCGGCGCTCCTCTTGATCTCCGCGTCTATTTTGCTCCTGGTCCTCCGCATTAGACGGGCGCAGGCGAAAGGTTAGAGTATGGCACCAAGAGGAAAGACTCTGGTTTTCGATCTTGAGACGCAATACCTAGCCAACGAGGTGGGAGGCTGGTCCAATATTGACCGTATGCGCTTCGCCGCCGGTGTGGTCTACGTGGTCGATGAAGGCGTATACCGTCACTTCCTGGAAGCAGACGTCCCCGAGTTGATCGCCGAGCTCCAGGCGGCAGGCCGCATCATTGGATACAACTTGCTCCGCTTCGATTACAGTGTCCTGCGCCCCTATGGCCTGATCGTGGACCACGCCATGCGCCAGAAGTCAATGGATTTGATGCTTGATCTCTATGAACGTTTGGGTTTCCGCCCCAGCCTAGACAGCCTCGCGGAAGCCACGCTAGGGGAACGCAAATCCGCTGACGGGCTTGCAGCGGTTGCCTGGTATAGGGAGGGGCTGATCGAAAAGGTGCTTGCCTATTGCGAGCAGGATGTCCGCGTCACCTACAAGATCTATGACTTTGGCATGCAGCATGGCTACGTCCAGATTCGGGAGCGCAGCGGCCGGCTGCGCAGAGTTCCTGTCCCTTGGGGAGCGATCTAGAAGCTATCCCTCGCGCCCACCCAATCCGTGATGGAGGGCGCCCCGTCCCTGATCCACACGACGGATTCGTGGGCTTGATGGGCGGAGAGGGCGAAGGCAAACGCCGCTCCCACACCAGGTTGCGTCCGCAGCGCGCGATAATAACTGAGGTATTGACTCGCCTTCTCGTCTGGCGAAACCTCTGCCGCCACATTCGCAAATTCCGTGATCATCAACAGCTTCTGCGGGAACCGCTGTCGGTATTTCTGGAAGGCCATGCCGCCTTGATGTGAGTGCATGCTGCGGCTATCCGTCCAATAGCAATGCACGCCCAGCCAGTCGGCCTGCTCAGCCGCCTCCTCAGCCTCGGCCAGAAAGAGGTCGGCATCGCCGCGCCAGCCCGAAACGAAGCCGCCAGGCGCCAAGCCGGGGAATCCGAACTTGCCGGCCGGGTATAGCTCCCGCAAACCCTTCAAAGCTGCCAAGAACCAGCGCGCGAACTCTTCGCCGTTCCTCCAAGAGCGCTGCCAGCCCTCGGTCTGGAGATTCGGGTTGGCAAGGACTTCAAAGAATTGTATCCCCGCTTGACTCAAGCGCCTAACATCATCTGAAACACTGTGCAGGAATTCCTCCGGAGTCACCTGCTCTCCGGCAAAATCCAGGCCTAATCGGGCGGCGAGCAAGAGATTAGCCTGCCGAGCGCGCATCTGCTGAATGGTCCGGGATGATTCCTTCTGATTTACCTTAATCGCTTCCACTCTCGCCGCGAAGATTGCCTCCAGGTCCTTTTCCGTCAAGGGCCCATCCACCCGCCCATGCACGCCAATCAGGCACTTACCCGGCGCCCAATTGGGCTCCGCAAGCGATTTTCTCAGCCCCGTCTCGGGCCACACGATGTAAGGCGTCGGATCCAGGATATCCTTTGGATAATCTGTTTCGCCCCGCTTGGTGGCGCCATCGCGTTTAAGCGTAAGGTGCAGATGCGAAGCGGTGGAGGCACCGGTCGAGTCTGCCCACGCGATCAGTTCCCCCGCTTCCACAACCTGGCCCTCCTGAACCAAGGCCTGGTCCAGGTGGGCGTAGACGCTCTTATACCCATCCTTGTGCCGCACCCGGACATGAATGCCATAGGGATGGGATCGCGGATCGAGATGCACTCGGTAGACTTCACCGGGCGCGCAGCAATAGATATGTGTTCCCTTCCTGGCACGGATGTCCAAGCCCTCATGGCCTGGAAGACCAAAGCGGCCATAAATCTGCGGATTGGCGCCGAATTTCTGCGTGATGACGGGATAGTCGGTGGGCCAAAGCAGGTAGAAAGGCTTCTGTTTCTGCCCGTAACGATCCTCCGCAGCGATGCGGCGCGCCAATTGAACCTCGAGCTCCTTGGGGGTCTGTGCCTCCACAGGGTCGAGCCGGATCCCAGGATGATTCCGGAAGAACCAGCGTTCCAGATCACCTTGCTCCGCAAATGCGCCTTGTGCTCGAGGAAAAGTGACCACTTGAGCCGGCGCCATATACCGAGCCGCCGATTCGGGATCCCTTGTCAGATTGACGCCGTATCGCAGCGCGTACTCTCTGCACGCAGCGACCCACTCCCAATAATCTTCCCGGGGCAGCAAGAGGATTTGATATTCCATCGCGTCCCTCGAATGTCAGACGAACCCCAGACCGCGCGCCTTCAAAGAGACAAAGCGGTTCTTACCAATCACAAGATGATCGAGAACCTCAATGTCCATGGTTTTCCCAGCTTCCACGATGGCGCGTGTGACCGCGACATCCTCCGGGCTGGGCGTGGGATCGCCGCTTGGATGATTGTGCACCACGATGATGGCAGCGGCATTCTCCCGGATCGCCTCCCGGAAGAGCTCCCCGACTCGGATGAGCGATGAGTTGAGCGATCCGCGGTAGACCTCCACTATCCGCATCAGCTCGTTGCGGGTGTTGAGAAGGAGCACGCGCAACCTCTCTTCCTCCAATGCGCCCATCTCGTAAAGCACCTGCGCCGCGGCATCTTCGGGGGATTGGATCTTCGGCCGCTCCTCCGGGCGTGCGGTCGCAAGCCTCCGCCCGAGCTCGATGGCCACCTTAAGCTGTGCGGCCTTGGCCGCGCCAATTCCGCGCATCTGGCAGAGCTCGCCGAAGCTCTTGCGGTGCAAGCCCGTCAATCCCCCCGAGTCAAGGAGCAAGTTTCGGGCCAGTTGCACAGCATTCATCCCGCGGAGCCCTGTGCGCAGCAGGATGGCGAGCAATTCGCTATCGCTGAGCGCCTCCGGCCCCAGAATCGCCAGACGCTCGCGGGGGCGTTCGCCCTGTTCGAGGTCTTTAATTCGATAGAGACGATGTTCGCTCTCCCCCATCCCATAGCTCCCCTAACTTGGCTATCCCCTCTATGTCTGCACTATAGTACAGCCATCAGGCAGAGTCAAAGCGGCCCGAAAGTTG
>CAZQDE010000002.1:64867-89059 GCA_964591485.1 uncultured Anaerolineaceae bacterium
CTATGTCTGCACTATAGTACAGCCATCAGGCAGAGTCAAAGCGGCCCGAAAGTTGCATCATGTTTCGGGCGCGCCATGCTATAATGCGCTCGTTTTCCACAGAGGTTTCAATGGACATCACCGCACTTGGCAGGCTCTTCACCAATCTCAGCGCATTCTTTGGCGCCTTCCTGGCCGCCCTATGGCTCTCTTTGATCTTCTGGACCCTGCGGGACATCCGCTCTCGCTCGCACGACCGGTTTGTGCATATCCTATCGGTCTTGCTCGTGGGTCTTCTCACCCTGCCAGGTCTCGTGCTGTACGTCATTCTCCGGCCGAGAGAGACTCTGGACGAGGCCTACCAGCGCACGCTGGAGGAAGAGGCCTTGCTCTCCCAGATTGAGCAAAGCCTCGTCTGCCCTGGCTGTGGCGCGGCCGCGGACCCGGATTGGCAGATCTGCGCCCATTGCCATACGCGCTTGCGCAAGGTATGCCATGCTTGCCAACGCCTGCTCGAACTGCCCTGGCAGATTTGCCCTTACTGTGGCACCCCTGCTCCCGGTGCACCCGCGCCTGCCGAGCAGGAGCCCTTTGCCCTCCAGACCGATTGACTGCCCGCGACCTGCAAGCGACGCGAAACGCCGGCGAAAGCTCGCCGGCGTTTCGCCTTGCCTCGTTGGTCTCGTCGCTGCTAGGTAGTTTTCGCTTTTGCAGAGATCGCGGCCCAACCTGCGTAAATCCCCTCCTCACCCAATTCTTCCTCAATTCGGAGCAACTGATTGTACTTGGCCACTCTGTCTGAACGCGCTGGTGCGCCGGTCTTAATCTGACCTGTGTTCATGGCGACCGCCAAATCCGCGATGGTCGCATCCTCCGTCTCGCCCGAGCGGTGAGAGACCACAGCGTTCCACGAGCCTGCGCGGCAGAGCCTCACCGCCTCCATGGTTTCCGTGAGCGTCCCTATTTGATTGACTTTGACGAGCAAGGCATTGCAGGCCCCCATCTCTACCGCCTTCCTCACTCGCTTCGGATTGGTGACCAGCAAATCGTCCCCGACAATTTGCACCCGGCCACCGATCGTCTGGGTAAGCAATTGCCAGCCCTCCCAGTCATCCTGCGCAAGACCGTCCTCTATTGAGACAATCGGGTATTGATCCACCCAGGCCTTCCAGAAATCGACCATCTCGGGGGCGCTCAGCTCCTTGCCCTCCCGCCGAAGGACATACTTGCCCTTCTCGCCATCATAGAATTCCGAGGCTGCCGGATCCAGCGCCAGGGAGACATCCTCGCCAGGCTTGTAGCCGGCTCCCTCGATCGCTTCCAGAATGACCTCCACGGCTTCTGCGTTGGCCTTCAGGGCTGGTGCATAGCCGCCCTCATCGCCGACCAGCGCCGTATAGCCCTTCTTCCGCAAGACTTGCTTCAACGTATGATAAATTTCCACCCCCCAGCGGAGCCCCTCAGCAAACGATGGCGCCCCGAGCGGCATGATCATGAACTCCTGCGCGTCGGTAGATTGCCAGCCGGTATGCGCGCCCCCGTTGAGAATATTCATCATCGGCACCGGCAGAATATGGGCATCCGTGCCGCCCAGGTATCGGTACAGCGGCAGCCCCAGCGCATTCGAGGCGGCTTTTGCCACAGCGAGACTCACCCCGAGGATGGCGTTGGCCCCAAGACGGGACTTGTTTTCGGTGCCGTCCAATTCCAGCATTGCCTGGTCAATGGCCCGTTGCTCCGTGACTTCCCAGCCCGTAATAAGTTCTGCGATCTCCCCATTTACATGCTCGACGGCCTTCAGGACGCCCTTGCCGCCATAGCGCCCCCGATCGCCGTCGCGCAGCTCCAGCGCCTCATGGACTCCGGTCGACGCGCCGGATGGCACGATGGCCCTCCCCCAGGCTCCCCCGAAGAGAGCCACTTCCACTTCCACGGTTGGGTTCCCGCGCGAGTCGAGCACCTCTCGCGCGTGGATGGCTTCGATCATGTTCTCCATACCCCAAACCTCCTTTGGCGATTCCAACCGCCTCATTATATCGCTCTTAGCGCGATGAAGGAGCCTCTGGAAAGGGAGAGAGCTGAACGCATGGCGTGATAGAATCCTGGCCATGCCCGACCTCAGCCGCTATTTTGACCATTCTGCTACCACGCCTGTGGCACCCGAGGTGCTGCAGGCCATGCAGCCGTTCTATGCGGAGCGCTTTGGCAACCCTTCCTCCTTGCATCAATGGGGCCAGGAGGCCGAGGCCGCCGTCGAGATGGCCCGCCAGAGAGTCGCTTCCCTTCTGGGTTGCCTCCCCGAGGAAATCCTATTCACCAGCGGCGCTACGGAATCCAATAACTTGGGCTTGCGAGGGCTTGCCCGCATCAAACTGAGAACAGAGGGAAAGCAACATCTTCTCACCACTCCCGTCGAGCACCCTTCGGTCCTAAACACGCTTAGAGATCTGGAAGCCCACGAAGGCTTCGAACTCGAGCTGCTGCCAATCGATGCCTATGGCCGAGTTTCACCCGATGAGGTCGCAATGCGCCTCCGCCCAGAAACGGCCCTCGTATCGATTATTTATGCAAGCAATGAGATTGGCAGCGTGAATCCCATTGCTGAAATCGGCGAAGTGTGTCGGCAGGCAAGCGTCCCATTCCATACCGATGCGGTTCAGGCAGTCAATTACTTGCCCATGGATGTCAACGCCCTGCAAGTGGATTTGCTGCCCCTAAGCGCGCATAAGTTCTATGGCCCCAAAGGCATCGGGATCCTTTACCACCGGAATGACCTTGGGCTTGAGGCCGTGCAGACCGGCGGCGGCCAAGAGCGCCAGCTTCGCGCCGGCACTCATAATGTGCCCTCGATTGTGGGACTCGCCCATGCCTTATCCCTTGCCCGTGAGAGGAGCGAGGAGCATGCGACCCAATATCGGCAGTGGCGAGATCAAATCATCGCCGAAATTCTTGACCGCCTGACAGACGTCCGCCTTACAGGCCATCCGACGGCCCGCCTTCCGAATCACATTTCCTTCGCACTGCGGGCTGTCGACTCGAACGCCCTGCTGGCTGCGCTCGATCTGGCAGGGTTCGCATGCTCTTCGGGCTCTGCCTGCAAAGCCGGCATGCCTGAGCCCTCACGCGTGCTCCAGGCCATCGGGCTTGAGCCTGAGTGGAGCCTGGGAGCCTTGCGGATCACGCTGGGCGCTTCGAATGATGAGGCCTCGATCAGGGATTTGATCGAGAGCCTGGTTGAGATCGTTCCCCGCGTGCGGGCAACATCTGCGCAGGACCAGGGATGAGCAATCGAGTCATCGCCGTAGGCATGAGCGGCGGCGTGGATAGCTCCGTGGCCGCCGCCCTGCTCCAAGAGCAAGGCGAGCAAATCATCGGCCTCATGCTCCGCCTTTGGAGCGCAGGCCCCGAAACCGAAAATCGCTGCTGCACTCCTCGGGATGTCGCAAATGCACGCGCCGTGGCCGCGCAGCTTGGCATTCCCTTTCATGTTCTGGACGCACGTGAGGTGTTCAAGCAGTACGTTGTGGATAGCTTCGTCAATGGCTATGCGCATGGCATAACACCGAACCCCTGTCTGCAGTGCAATCGCTTTGTGCGCTGGGGCTTCTTGCTTGAGCAAGCCCAAGCCATCGGCGCCACTCATCTTGCCACAGGCCATTACGCGCGGCTGCAATCGCACGCAGACCGGCGACTGCTGCTACGGGCATGCGATCGCAGTAAGGACCAGTCCTACGTCTTGAGCGTGCTAACACAGCAGCAGCTATCCTGCACAATCTTGCCGCTTGGCGACTGGACCAAGCAGGAGGTGCGGCGTTACGCTCGATCAAGAGGCTTTCCCTCCGCCCAACGCGAGGAAAGCCAGGACCTCTGCTTTCTGGGCGGCATGGATTACCGTGATTTCTTGCGCAGCCAGAGGCCCCACTCCCTTGAGCCCGGGCCGATTGAAAATCTAGCGGGCGAAGTCTTGGGCACTCATCATGGGCTGGCAGCCTACACTATCGGCCAGCGTCGGGGCCTGGGAATCGCACACGCAGAACCGCTCTATGTCATCGAGAAGGATCTTCCCAGGAATACGCTGCTCGTGGGAACTCGCAGTCAATTGGGCCGCAAGCAATTCCAGATCGGCGATACCCACTGGATTGCCGGCGAGCCCCCCGATCCTGGCGATCCACTGCTCGTCCGAGTGCGCTATAAGGCCAGCGAGGTCGGTGCCAGGCTTATGCCCTTGAACGGCGACCAGGTTAAAGTCCTGCTGGATCAAGCCCTCCCAGATATCACCCCGGGACAGCGAGCCGTCTTTTATCAAAACGAAATATGCCTTGGCGGAGGGACTATCCTGCCATGACCATCCACGGATTGGCTTTGAGCGTTCTTGCCGCCCTCACCCTGACATCTTTGGCGATCCTGATTCGCGGAGGGACTATGCGATATTGGGCTGCGCTGGCGCTCTCAACCTGGGTTTCATTCCTCGCCGGTCACTTCTTCGGGGAGCTCGCCGGCTGGCATTTCTGGCGCCTTGGCTCGCTGAACTTCTTCCCCGCGCTCCTGGGAGCCGTTCTTGGCCTACTGATTTCCGGCACGCTTCTGCGCCCTGTACCACGCGAAGGCTAATCCATCGCCCCCTATGCTATAATGGTATGCCCATGATGGAAGCAGCAACCACTCCCTCCAGTGAGAAAGACGAGCACGTGGACCTCGAGAGCCGGCAGGCCGAGCGACGCATGCGCGTCTGGGTGGGAATCGGAGTTGCCACCCTGGTGCTGCTGTTCATTGGCGTGGGTTTCGCAGTCGTCGCCATGGTCCGTCATCCCGCGCAAACGGAAATCATACGCGACATTGTCATTATCTTTATGGCAGTCGAGTTTCTGATCATCGGTCTTGCGCTCATCCTGCTGATCTACCAGGTGGCGCGCCTTACAGACCTGCTGCGGAACGAGATCAAGCCAATACTCGATTCGACCAAGGACACAGTGGGAACTTTGCAGGGCACTACCCGCTTCTTAAGCGACCATCTTGTGCAACCCGTTGTGAAGGTCAATAGCTCTTTCGCTGCGATACGAAGGGTCATCGACCTGATTCGAATCCGGCGCTCCGACGAGCGATAACCAGGAACCAAGGAGGAGGAACAATGTCAGAGAAAAATGGTGAATTTGGCGCATTCGTAACCGGCTTCTTCATCGGGGGATTTGTGGGAGCAGCCGTCGCGCTGCTCATGGCTCCTCAATCCGGCGAGGAGACCCGGGGCATGATTCGCGAAAAGAGCATCGAACTCAAGGATCAGGTCGAGCAATCCGTGTCGGAGACACGCGCCAAGGCCGAGGCTCTCGCCCAAGAGGCCAAAGAACGCGCCGAGGAGCTTCAGAAGCGCGGCCAGGTCATCCTTGAGGAGCAAAAATCCAAGATTGAGAAAGCCGTCGAAACCGGCAAGAAGGCCGCCAAGCGGAAACGTGACGAGATCGAGGGCGGAGCCGCCGAGGCCTAGTCGCAGCAGCTATGCTACTCATAGCAACGCCAAAGCAGCGGGCTGCCGAAGGTAGGCAGCCCGCTCTCATTTCCAGCACCCTGACCTCGGGCTCAAATCTCTAATTCGGCGATGGCTTCCGCCAATGCCTCGGCTACGTCTCCCGCCAGAACGCTGGCCACCGTTCCCAGGAGGTCCGCGGCCAATTCGCCCGCCCGGCCATGCAGGTACGCTCCAAGGACTGCAGCTTCGAAGGGTCCTAGACCCTGCCCCCGCAAGGCTGCGATCGCCCCCGCCAGGACATCTCCCGTGCCAGCTCGCGCAAGCGCCGGCGTGGCAAACGGCACCACCGCGGCCCTGCCTCCTGGCTCCGCAACCACGCTGAACGCCCCTTTGAGAACCACTACATGTCCCCACTTGGCGGCATATTCTCGAGCCTTTGCCACGCGATCGCTCTGAATTTCCGGGATCGAAAGCCCCGTCATGATGGCAAATTCGCCCGGGTGTGGGGTCAGCACGGCCGGCCTAGGCAACAGGCTCTCCCAGCCTTCGATATCTACCAGGAGCTTCAAACCATCTGCGTCCACAACGCAAGGCGGCAAATGGACCTCGGGGCCGCCCTCATCCTCATGAATAAACCCGAGCCGGCCCCGGCCTTCGGCGCCGTCCCCGGTGAGCAAGGCCTTCAGGAATTCCCGGGTGGGCTTTTCGAGTCCGAACCCTGGACCCAGCAGCATTGCGTTCGCGTGGCCCAGTTGCCTGCGCAGAACCTCGGCGGCCGCCTCTTCGAAGACGCCCAGTTCATGCGGCAATAGCAACCATGTTGCTTCAGGCAAGAGCGCCACGAGCTGGCTTTGGATTGGTGTCGGCACCGCAAGCGTGACCAATCCGGCACCGGCGCGATAGGCCCCCATCCCCGCCAGCCCAGCGGCCCCAGGGAAGTTCGCGGAGCCGGCGACGATCACGATCCTGCCGAAGGTTCCCTTGTGGGCATTGCGGGGCCGGCGCGGGAGCCATGCTTTCACCACCTCGGGAGTCGCCAGCTCGAGCGAAACCTCCCTATAGGGTTCCAGGTCCTCCGGAATACCAATATCGCCGACTTCCAGCGCGCCCACGGCCTCCGCAGCCGGGAACTTGAACAGCCCAGGTTTTGCGGCAGCCAGCGTCACGGTCAGGTCGGCTGCCAGATGCAGATCATCGATCTCGCCCGTGTCGCAGTCCAGGCCGGAAGGGCAATCAACCGCTACGATTACCGGTCGCGTCCGCCTTTGCTCAATCGTCTTTCTCGTGAGGCCTAACACCTCCTTGATCACCCCCCGCAATGGCGGCCGGGCGCCGGTCCCCAACAGCGCATCTACGACCAAATCGGCCGATTCGAGACTCTTGCGCAGCAGTCGCCAGCGATGATCCTCCTCCGCCCTAACCACGAGCGCCCCACCCTCCACTATCCGCGCCAGGTTGGCATCATCCTGCTCGGATCTCTCACTGGTCAGATAGATCACGACCTGCGTTCCAGCCTGCATGAGATGGTACCCCACGACCAATCCGTCTCCGCCGTTGTTCCCTGGCCCGACGAGAATGACAGCCCGCCAACCGGCTATCTCTGGCCAGCGGCGCAGTATCGCATCCGCCACAGCCTGGCCGGCGTTTTCCATCATCTGGTCGTAGCTGAGGCCAGACGCATCGGCAGCGCGCTCAATCGCTCGCATTTGTTCCACAGTCACGATCTTCGCCAACGGTATCTCCTCCTACATATGGATCTATGGATTCCGGCCTTCGCTCTGAAGGCCCAACCTTCGAAGCGTGTCGCCAGTGGGCATGCCCGATCTTGCCTCCCAACCACGAACATGATAATACGCCTCGAGCATCTCCTCGAAAGGCGGCACGAAGCCAGCCGCCCCGCCATCTTCAAGCGGCCGGGTGAGCGGGGCGGGATACGAATCCTCGCCTGGCACAGCCCCCAGCTTGCCATTGATCAGACGCTTGAGATGCCAGGACCGCTCGCCGACCTCAATCAACGCCTCCAGTGTATAGTCAAAACCGGTGGCGCTGTTAACCAGTTTCTGGATATCCTCCGCGGGAACGTTGGCGAAGATGCACATTACCAGGTTGTTCAGCAAGCTCACCCAATCTTGCTGCCTGGCCACATTCGCTGCGATCTCTGGCCCCCCGCGCCGGTCCGATAAGCCCACCCCAACTTCCTCGCGTGTTTGCCCAAGTTCGACCAGGTAATAGGGGCCCTGATTGTGGCAGGCCCCGCGGGGCGAGGTTGCATACACCAGGGCCATGCCCGCGCTGCCTCGCGGGTCGTGATAGGCCAACTCGAGCCCCTTCACCTCGACCGCAGTCTCCGGAGCCCCTGCCTTCTCGGCCAGCGCCCGGGCGCCATGCTCCAGCCATGCGCCCAACCCTTGGCCATGCGCCAGGGAGTGGATCAGCTTCTCCACAGCTTGGGCATCGCCCCAGTGAAGGTCCAGCGCACGCCAATCATCCCCATCCAGCACGCCATCCTCCACCAGGGCCATGGCCAGCCCCAAGGTGTTGGAGACCGAGATCGTATCCATGCCATATCGATCGCAGAGCTCCGCCAGTCGCGTGATGGCGGCTAGATCGGTGATGCCCAGGTTGGGCCCGAAGCCCACAATGGACTCGTATTCAGGCCCCTTACGCTCCTCGCCATCCTCGAGCTTGACTTTCCGGCCACAGGCAATCACGCATCCATGACAAGCGCTAACGCCGGCGAGGATGGTCTCGGCCATGGTTGGACCCGAGATCGTCTCAACACCCGCCAATGTTCCCGCGCGGAAATATCGCTTGGGCATCACCCCGAAATAATCGAACACATCCGATCCGCTTCCTGTTCCAAAATCTCGCAATCCCTGGCTCATGAGATCGCTGCGGAGCTCACGGTTGATCCTGCTCCGCAGTTTGGCATAGGCATCATGGTCTGCGATCGGTATCCGCTGCTTGCCGCTCGCCGCGATCGCTTTGAGGTTCTTCGAGCCCATCAACGCGCCCATACCGGCACGGCCCGCCACCCTGCCATGATCCCCCAGGATCAGGCCGAATGGCAGCCGCCGCTCGCCCGCCAATCCGATGCAAACAATATGTCCTGCCTTCGGCCCCAGCTCATTTCGAATGGCAGCCTGGGTTTCATACGTGTCCATGATCCCCCAAAGATGTCGTGCGTCGCGCAGTTCGAGATCGCCGTCACAAATCCACAGGTAGCTAGGAGCGGAAGCCACGCCTCGCAGCAGGAGCGCATCGACCCCCGCGAGGCGCAATGCCACCCCGAAGGACCCGCCGGCGTTCGATTCCGCCCAGTAGCCGGTCGCAGGGGATTTCCCGCAAACAACATAGCGGCCGACAGCGGGACCCGCCGTCCCCGTCAGCGGGCCCGTGGCAAAGAGCAACGGGGCTTCAGGACTAAACGGATCCAGATCGGGCTTGAGGTCTCCAGCCAGCAGAGCGGCCGCCAGGCCAGCCCCGCCCAGGAATGCCCGTCTCGTCTCCTCGGGGATCACACGGCGAATTCGCTCACCCGTGCTCAGGTCCACTTCAAGCAATCGGTAGAATGGTTGCCCCATTTTTGTCTCCGCGTCCATTCGTGAACCGAATCATCAAGAGGCCTTATTCTTCGGCGGGATCAGGCTCATGGCATATTCCGCCAACGCAGTGAGCGTGAGGCTGGGGTTCAAGCCCGGGTTCGCGGGGATGATGCTGCCATCAACGATGTAGAGTCCTGGATAGCCATGGACTTCGAAGCGCAGATCGACTACGCCTTCACCTACATGGTGTCCCATGGGGTTGCCCCCAAGAATATGGGCCGTGATGGGCGCATTCAGCAGACCCTCGACGATATTCCCTACAGGCAAGCCACCCAGTTTTCCGGCCATGGCTCGGGCGACTTCGTGACCGATCGGGATCTCTCCTGGAACAGGTCTCTCCACTTCTCGGCTTGACCTCAGCCCCAAGCGGAACAGCGTTTCTGGGCCGCGGCCGAGTCCAACTCGCAGGATGTTGTCCTCGGTCTGCATGACGAGCAGCCCGAATGTCCGGTGACCCCAGCCAGGGCTTAGTTTCGCTTCCAATGTAGCAATCGGATGCCACAGTATTTCGGCAAGAAGCCGCAGCGCCCGCCTCCCCACCCCCGCGTCCCCGGCCTCGAAGAGAGGCGCACCCAGCAAGCGGTACATAAAGGATGATCCCCTTGGAAAGCGGAAGGGTTCGATATGCGTGACCTCATCCGCCTGGAATACCGATCCGATTGCCAGTCCCTCCGTGTGATCGCAATCCGGGTCGGGATCCGTCACGCCCAGCAGCGCCTCGCTGTTCGTGCGGACGTTTTCTCCCAAGCGCGCCGAGAGATTCGGGAGCGATTTCAGCCGGTCCCGGCACTGAAACAGAAGCTTCAAGGTCCCCACCACGCCTGCTGCCACCACAACGTTGCGGGCCAGGACCATCCCCTTCGGCCTGCCAAGAGCACTGGTGACCCTGCGGTATTCGATCCGATAACGCATGCCCCCGCTGGTCGGCTCAGCGAGCGGCCAAATGCCTGTCACTTCCAATTCCGGCCAAATCTCCGCACCCCACTTCTCGGCGAAGTGCAGGTAATTCTTCGGCAGCGTGTTCTTGGCGTTGAAGCGGCAGCCGATCATGCAGCCGCCGCAAAGCGTGCACCCCGAACGTGTTGGCCCCTCCCCACCGAAGTAAGGGTCGGGATGCTCGACCCCCGGCTCACCGAAGTACACTCCGACATCCACAGGTGCGAAGGTATCTCCCCGGCCCATCTCCCCGGCAACTCTCCGCATGAGCTCATCGGCCGGGGTCAGATGCGGATTGCGGCTACGGCCGAGCATGCGCTTGGCCTGCTCCAGGTGTGGCTTCAGCATGCTGCGCCAATCTGCGAGGTCCCGCCACGCAGGCGACTGGAACATCTTGTCATCGGGTTCGACAAGGACGTTGGCGTAGCCGAGGCTGCCGCCCCCCACGCCACTCCAATGGAGCGCCAGCACATCCCGGAAGAACGTCAATTGGAGAAAGCCAAAGCACCGCAAGGCAGGTAGCCAAAGGTAGTTCCACAGCTCCCAATTGCTGCGGGGGAAATCCTCATCGCGGTAGCGGCGGCCCCGCTCGAGCACTGCTACTCGATAGCCTTTCTCAGCCAGCCGCATCGCGGAGACGCTGCCACCGAAGCCTGAGCCGATGATGACGAAATCGTAGTTTGCAGAATCTCCTGGGATGGTCATGTCATGACCTCCCGTTGGCAATCACGGTCATGCCCATCTTCCTAGACGGCTTGCTCGCCAAAGGCGGCCACATCGAAGTACGCCCCAACCAGAACCTGCTGGATGGGCGCAATCCGATCTAGCTCAGTACTCTCGAAGCAAGACTCGATATCCTCCACCTGATCCGCATCCCAGATGCAATAGAGCCGGTTTCCTTCGGGAGAGTAGAAGGTCCCGCGCCAATGGGTCGCGCCGCTTGTCTTCCTCCAAATGCTCTCCCAAAGCCCCAACCATTCCTCCTGCGTCTTGGGATATTCGCGGACTTCATGGATGACCAGATAGCTAGCCATTGCAGGCTCCTCTCAACCTCTTTGGCGTCGGATCTCCTCAGAGGATGCCAGATTGCGA
Source organism: uncultured Anaerolineaceae bacterium (assembly GCA_964591485.1). Lineage (GTDB taxonomy): Bacteria > Chloroflexota > Anaerolineae > Anaerolineales > E44-bin32 > E44-bin32. Next base: position 75,944 of record CAZQDE010000002.1, read on the forward strand.
GAGAGGGATCTCACGACAGCAACGGACGAACTCAAGGACCGTGGGCACGTTCCGCAGCATATAGGCGAGATTCCCCTCCACGCGCAGGCGGCGCGTGAGCATCGCCTGCATCGGATCGAGTTCTCCCTGGAAGATCTTCAGGATGTTCGAAAGCGAAGCGTGTAGGATAAAGGCAGCCTCCGGCGGCTTCTCATCCTCTGACAGGATGCGGGCCTGCCGACAGCGGCCATGCCAGAGATCGAGATAAATCCGTGAGGGGGGGCTGGCTGGGTGATCCACAGTGTCATCCTCAATCTCGACGATCATATCCCCTTCCCAGTTCTTAGCCACTTGCGCATAGCGCTCATCGCTATTGAGTTTGGCCGCCAAGGCATCAACCCACTCTGGTGTCGGGAACGTGGTTGCCATGCTCACTGCTTGCGCCTCTCAGATCGGACACCAGGGATTATCCGCTAAATCACCGTCGGATGTCAAAACTGCGTTGACAGCGTTGTAGGCCGTCGGTTACACTGACGCGCATTCGGGAGACAGCAGACCATGCTCATCAGCCGCGAACAACTCGAGGATTGGGAGGACCAGCAATTGGCTCCCTATGGATTTCGGAGCCGGGTCTCGCGCGGCCGCGCCTATCCCGAGGATGAGCCCGCGTATCGCACGCTCTTCCAGCGCGATCGCGACCGCATTCTGCATACAACGGCCTTCCGGCGCCTGGAATACAAGACCCAGGTGTTCGTGATTACCGAGGGCGATTACTATCGCACCCGGCTTACGCACACGCTCGAAGTCGCCCAAATCGGACGCACGCTGGCGAGGGCCCTGGGCGCAAACGAGGACCTGGTCGAGGCGATATGTCTTGCGCATGACCTCGGCCACACGCCTTTCGGCCACGCAGGCGAGCGGGCGCTGGCGCGCTTGATGAAAGATCACGGGGGGTTCAACCACAACACCCAATCATTGCGCATCGTCACCCAGCTCGAGCGGCGATACCCGGATTTCCCCGGACTGAATCTCACCTGGGAGGTCCGAGAAGGCATCATCAAGCACGAAACCGAGTACGATGCTTCCGACGCCGCCGACTATGACCCCGAGAAGCGTGGTCATCTGGAGGCCCAGATTGCCAACGCCGCGGATGAGACCGCATATACCGCCCACGACCTCGACGACGGCCTGCGCTCGGGCCTGATCCATCCAGCCGATTTGAGGCCTCTTGGCCTCTGGCAGGCAGTCGCCGATAGTGTCGGATGGGAGGGCGAGCCGCTCACCGAGCTAGACCGCCATCGCCTGATTCGAAGGCTGATCGGTCTGCTTGTTTCGGATATCCTTCAGGCAACCTCTCAGGCAATCCAGAATTCGGGCGCAACTTCGCCGGAAGATATCCAGCGCCTGCCCGCGAATGTGGTCCAGGCCTCGCCCGAAATGCAGGGCATGAACCGCGAGCTAAAGGCATTCCTTTATGAGAACATGTATCGTCACTACCGCGTCTATCGCATGCAGGTAAAGGCCGAGCGAATCCTGGAAGACCTGTTCCAGGCCTACACCAGCACGCCCCAAATCCTTCCCCGCTCCATCCAGGAGAAGGCCAAAAGAAGCGATCTCCTTAGCGTTGTTGGTGACTATATCGCAGGCATGACCGACCGTTTTGCGCTTACAGAACACAGCCGTCTCTTTGACCCCCAAGTATCACTTTAACGAAGGCAGGGTAGCAAGCAATGTCAGAGAACAAGGAATGGTATCTCACGCCGGAAGGCGCCGAAAAGCTCAAGGCAGAGCTTGAACACCTCATTCAGGTTAGGCGACCGGAGTTGGCGCAGCGTCTGCGGCACGCCATTTCGCAAGGCGATCTGAGCGAGAATGCAGATTACATTGCCGCCAAGGAGGAGCAAGCCTTTCTCGAGGGAAAGATCCAAGAGCTGCAGACCCTGCTCCGGGAAGCCCAAATCGTCGAGAATGTGAGTAATGGCGTCGTGAACCTTGGAAGCCGCGTCAGGTTGCGATTCGTTCCTGAGGGTGAGGAAGTCACCTACACTCTTGTCGGCCTCAAGGAGGCTAACCCACGGCAGGGGAAGATTTCGCATGAGTCTCCGATTGGAAAGGCATTGATGGGGAAGAAGGCTGGGCAGATCGGCATGGCCGAAACCCCCGCGGGCACGATCCAATTTGAAATCATAGACGTCTCCTAGCCGACCTGCCAGGTTCTTTACCACCACGAAATCGAAGCCTGAAAATACACAATGGGGCTGTCCTTTTGGGACAGCCCCATCGCCTTTCTGCATTCGTGATCGCAAGGACGATTAGGTGGTCTTTGCCCGGGCCCTAATCTCGATTGTCATTCGATCGAAGAAGCTCTCGGCGGGCAGGGCACCTTCTCCGTAGCTCATATCGACGATGCGCGCCTCCACTTGGAGGCTGGCGGTGTCCAGCGTGATGGTCTCACCGCTCTCGGCAAGGATCAAGTCGCCCTTGGCTGCCAGCCGGCCGCGCGTCTCTTCGTCCTTGAAAGCATAGCTGGAAAGCAGAATCTTCGTCACCGTCTGGATATCGTTCTTATCAAAGAGCCAGACCTCAAAAGCTGAGACCTTCTTGGGCTCGCCTACCCCGATCACATCGGCGATCCCCACCCCGCACTCGCCGAGGAAATCTCCAGTGGCAGGGCTCTCGATGCTGAAAGAATCATCATAGAGATCGTCGCCGATGGTGTAGGTTGTTCGGAAGGTCGCGAGCGGCTCCTCTTCGACCGCAGCCATTGGCTCGGCCACGTGCGGGGCAGCCTCGTATTCGGCCTCTTCCACGGAGTCAAAGTCCATCCCCAGGCCTGTCTCGCGCGCCTCGAGTCGACGCCGCAGGAGCAGTGCGACTCCCAGCAAGGCTCCCAGCAGCAGCGTGGCCCCACAGACGGGCAGGATGTAGCGGGCTGCGGAGGGACGTGCAGCGGAAACCTCCTCCGCCGGCTCTTCCTCGGCGGGGACGGAGGGCTGCTCCGCCTCGCCAGAAGCGCCGATCTCGGGGGCTTCGATCGCCACCAGCGCCTGGAACTTCTGCAGCGCGCTTGCGCTTACCTCTCCCGGGTCGGCCGCTACCAGTTCCAGCGTTTCATCTCCGAAATCGCCAAGCGCCTTGAATCGGCGCATCGCCAGCTCTGCATCGAGGTTGGCATCGTAGGATTCGATAACCATACGCAGATAATCGACGCGCAGGTCCTCGCGCAATTGCGCCGGCTCGCCGTTTATCCACTCGACGGGATTGATCACCCAGGCATAGAGCAGGCCCAAAGCGATTCCCACGATGAGCACCGCCCCAATCAGAACGGACTTCTTCTCGAAATAAGCTCTTACGGTTTCCATCGCCCTCGCTCCTCGAAAGCAGCAAGCTCCTCTACCGAAGCTGCCGCGCGCTGCGCACGGCCCGATGATTGTAGACCGTGTGAAATGGTTCGGCAATGGCCTAGGGTGCAGCTTTCATGCCAGATCGGCCGGTTCGCCCTCAATACCGCTTAGATCCAGAACATGGCCGCATTTAATGCATGCGGCATGACTCTTGTTTTCCACCACGAGCAAGCCTCCACACTGTGGGCATGCTGTGGGCAGAGGGCGTTTCCAGGAGGTGAATTCACACTCGGGGTAATTGGCACAGCCATAGAAGATCCGGCCCCGGCGTGTCCGCCGCCGAACCAGGTCACCACCATCCAGTGGGCAGGCGACGCCAATCTTGTCCAAGATGGGTTCGGTATAGCGGCATGCAGGAAAGTCTGAGCAGCCGATGAAGGGGCCATAGCGCCCCTGCCTCAGGACCAACGGGCTTCCGCATTCGGGGCACGATCGGCCGATCTCCTCCGGCTCGGCGCGCATCTCCGGCATCTCCTCGGCCGCCTTGGCAAGCTGCTCCGCAAAGGGGCCGTAGAAGGTGCGCACAACATCGACCCAATGACGCTCCCCGGAGGCAATCTCGTCTAGCTCCGCCTCCATTTCCGCCGTGAAGCCCAAGTCCACAATGTTAGGGAAGTGCTCCATCAGCAGATCCGTCACGAGTTCCCCGACCTCGGTGGGAACCAGGCGGCGGTCCTGGCGCTTCACATATCCCCGCTGGCGCAGGGTTGAGATCGTCGGCGCATATGTCGAGGGCCTTCCGATGCCATGTTCCTCCATAGCCCGAATGAGCGATGCATCGGTGTAGCGAGGTGGGGGCTGTGTAAAGTGCTGCTCCGGGTGCAGCTCAACCAAGTCAAGTCGATCGCCCTTCTCCAAGTCGGGCAGCTGGATGGGCTCATCTTTCCTGTTCCCCGCGCCGTTCTCATCAAGTTTGCTTTCCTGATAGACCTCGAGATAGCCCGGAAAGCGGAGCGCTGATGTCGATGCACGGAACAGATAGCTATGCTGCGCGCCGCGCCCTTCGACCTCCAACACCATGGTGTCATACACAGCAGGGTTCATCTGCGAGGCCACAAAGCGGCGCCAGATAAGATCGTAGAGACGGTATTGATCCTTATTCAGATACTCTTTGAGCGACTCAGGTGTGCGCCCAACAGATGTGGGGCGGATGGCCTCGTGTGCTTCCTGGGCGCCGCGCGCTCGCGCGGCATAGCGCACCGCTCTTGCCGGCAGAAACTCCGGACCGAATTGCTCACCGATATGCTCACGCACCTCGACAAGAGCCTGCTCGGAGACCTGCGTCGAATCCGTCCGCATATAGGTGATCAGGCCTGTAGGTGAGCCATCCTCTCCCAGATCGACGCCTTCATAGAGCTGCTGGGCAATGGCCATGGTCCGCCGAGCCGTGAAGCTGAAGCGACGCGAAGCTGTCTGCTGCATCGTGCTGGTTGTGAAGGGTGCCGCTGGCTTCCGGATCCGTCTTCCTCGCCGAACTTCCGATACCGCGAAGCTTCCATCGCTGAGATCCGCCAGCAACGACTGAACGGTCCCTTCATCGGGCAATTCGGCCTTGCGCCCGTCAACCTGCATCAATTTTGCACGAAAGGACGGGGGCTTCTCTGGATGCTGGAACTCTCCGTCGAGGCTCCAGTATTCCTGCGGGACAAAGTTGCGAATCTCGCGCTCGCGCTCGACAAGCATGCGCAGGGCCACGGACTGCACCCTACCGGCTGAGAGCCTGCCGCGAACCTTGCGCCATAGAAGAGGGCTCAGGTTGTAGCCAACGAGACGGTCCAGGATCCGACGCGCCTGTTGAGCGTTAACCAAATCCATATCCAGCTGGCGGGGATGCTCGAAGGCTTCCTTCACGGCCGGCGTCGTGATCTCGTGGAAGACCACCCGCTTCGCCCGTTCGGACTCGATATCTGCGGACTCCATCAAATGCCAGGCTATCGCCTCGCCTTCGCGGTCGGGATCCGTCGCAAGATAGACTTCCTCTGCCTTCGCAGCCTCGGCTTTCAGCGCCTTGACTACCTCCCGTTTCTCATTTGGCACACGATAGCTGGGCTCGAAATCATGTTCCACATCCACAGAAAGCCTTGACCGCAGCAAGTCCCGCACATGCCCGACAGAAGCCTTGACAGCAAAGCCCTCCCCTAGAATTCGGCCAACGGTGCGGGCTTTGGCGGGAGATTCGACGATGACCAGCTTGCCCTTCCGCCGGATTTGCTTCGCCCGGCGCTTCACGCCTTTCGGGGCTTCAGGGGGCTCGAGGCCCTCATGCTCCGGCGTGCGACCCATGCGGTACAGCTTTGTGCCGCAAACCGGGCACTTTCCTTTCGTTGCCGGAACGCCTGATGAAGTAAAGGTTGGCTCTGCTTCCGCAATCTCACGCTTCTGCTTGCAACGCACACAATAGGCTTCCACAAACCTGCTCCCAACGACTACAAGAGGTCATCCCTCCCGCCGCGCTTCAATAACTCGACCAGCTCTTTGACTCGATGGGCTTGCTGGCGCTTACACACAAGGAGCGCATCGCCGGTATCCACAACGACCAGATCCTCGACATCGAGCAAGGCCACCAATTTCCGGGCATCGCCCACATCCAGCACAATGAAGTTGCCGCTGCCCCCCTCGATAAGCCCCTCTCCTCCGATGCTCAGGTTCCCATGGGGATCCTTCTCGAGGATATCAAAAAGGCGGCCCCAATCTCCAACATCTGTCCATGCCAGGTCATCGGCGGGGATGACAAGCACATCCCTCGCGCCTTCCATGATCCCATAATCGACCGTGACGGTATCCAGCCCTTTCCAGACCTGCCGGACGATCTCTTGCTCGTCATCTTTGCCTAACGCCGCTCGAATCGCCTCCAGTCCCCGATGCAGCGCCGGCATCTGAAGGGCGATCTCATCCAGAATCGCCTGCGCCCGCCAGATGAACATGCCTGAATTCCAGCTATACTCCCCGCTTGCGATATATGCCTCGGCCGTCTCGGGAGAGGGCTTCTCTTGAAAGGACAGCACGCGAAATGCCTGGAAGCCGCGATGCCGAGCCTCAGGTGCTCCACGGCGTATATATCCATACCCGGGGTCTGGCCGGCTGGGTGTGATGCCCAGGGTGATCAAGCTACCCTGCATCGCGGCATCGTGCGCCGCGAGCAGGACTTCCCGGAAGCGAGGCGTATTGCCGATGTAGTGATCAGCAGTCAGACAGGCCATGACGGCTTCCGGATCCCTTTGCATGAGATGGACAGCGGCCAGTCCGATAGCCGATGCGGTGCCCCTGGGCGCCGGCTCGAGAATGAAGTTGGCTTCTGGGACCTCTGGCGCTTGCTCCCGGAGCAGCCCCATCTGATCCTCGACGGTCAAGATGAGAATGCGCTCCGGCGGAATAATGGGCAGAACGCGGTCAACGGCCATACGGAAGAGGCTGCGATCGCCAAAAAGGGCCAGCGATTGCTTCGGCCTTCGTCTTCGAGAGAGCGGCCACAGGCGGGTGCCGCCGCCGCCGGCCATGATAGCCGCATAAAAGTGATCCGTCATCATTCTCAATCCACCCGGTAGGGCAGGCCCGCCTCGCGGAGACGCACATAATGCATCCCGCCGACCTGACGGGCCCGACCTTTCAACTCTAGCATCGCCAGCCCGGCATTCACCTGCGCTGAGGTCAGCTGCGAGCGTGCCCGGATTTCATCGACATGCAGAGGGTCACGCCCCAAGATTTCCAGCAATGTCCGCTCGATATCGTCTTCCGGAAGCGTTTCGCTGGCTTCCGTTTGTACCGCCATCATCTCGAGATTCAGGATCTCCAGCGCATCTTGCACGCCGAGCCAAGGGTGTGCCCCCGCTTGAATCAGGGCGTTGGTCCCCCGGCTCGACCGCCTGGTGATATCCCCCGGGACTGCGAAGACCTCGCGTCCCTGATCGACCGCAAAATCAGCGGTGATGAGTGCCCCGCTCGACTCGCCTGCCTCCACAATCACCACGGCCATCGAGAGGCCGCTTATGATGCGGTTCCGGGGTGGAAAATTGCGGCCCTCCGGCTTCGTTCCCAGTGCATAATCACTGATCACCGCTCCCTGGCGGGCGATCTTGGCTGCCAGGCCGCGATGCTCCGGCGGATAGATCACATCCAGCCCAGATCCCAGTACGGCCACAGTGCGCCCTCCGGCTTCCAGCGCGGCCTGGTGGGCGATCCCGTCTATCCCCCGCGCCAGCCCTGATATGACCGTTAGGCCGCTAGCTGCCAGTTCCCGGCCAATCTCTCCTGCCACCGATCGCCCATAGCGGCTTGGGCGCCGTGTTCCCACCACGGCAACCGCCCATCTGTCAGCCTCGGCGACCTCTCCCCAAAGGTAGAGTACGGGCGGGGGCGCATCGATTTCGAGGAGCCGGGTGGGATAGGCTTCGTCCTCAATTGTGACGACCCTGAAACCCATGCGATCGATCCGCCGCAATTCCTCGTCCAGATCCAGGCGCTGCCGTGTCTCGATCAGGGCTTCGATGGTCTTGGGCCCCAGCCCTGCCCTGGCATACTCGTCCGCAGTCGCATGCCAGGCGGTCTCCAGGTCCCCAAAGAAGCGGCGCAGCAGACTTATCCGCGCTGCACCGATGCCGTGAACACAACTGAAACCCACCCAATATCGCAAGGCGTCCCCCATTTTCCCCCTCCTGCTGGAGACGATGTAGCCCGCTACGGCCGGCTGAGAATACCACAGCGATTCCGCGGGTGTCAAGCAGGCATCTCCGCCCAGCCCTTCGCACCGAGGGGGAGGTCCTGCCTGAACCCGGTGCGCGAATAAGATGTTAGAATTCCTTCGCCTGAAGCGTTCCAGCCCTCCGGCAGAGCCATCCCCGAGCCGAAAAGCCGGTGCACATCGCGGCCCTCCGGAGCCCTGGCGGCGCGAGCCAGCATCTCTCAATACATCAGAGGCATGCCTTATGTCCATGCAAACTCCCACACCGACCACCCTAGATTGGGGCAAACTGGCGCAGGCCGGCCGTCTGAGGGGATTATGGCGTTTAACTCGCGGATACCGCCTGATCTATGGCATTGCAGTCGCCGGTCTAGGCCTGAGCGCGTTGGCTCGAACCGGGGCCTACCTGTGGCTTCGGCGCTTGGTGGACACCATTCTCCCTTCATCGCCTTCGGCCGCCACTCTATTCGGTGCCGGTCTTGTCTTCGTGGGAATTGCCGCCCTCCAGGGCGGGTTTTCCTTCTTGAGCGGGGCCTTGGCAGCACGAACCTCCGAAGGTGTGGCCCTGCGCCTTCGCGAACACCTCTTCGATCATATCCAGCGTCTGCCTTTCAAGTACCACGACCACACGCCCACCGGCGAGCTCATCCAGCGCTGCACCTCGGATGTGGATGCGCTCAGGCGCTTTTTTGCAGACCATTTGGTGGGCGTGGGCCGCATTTTGCTGCTCTTTGGCGCAAACTTCACGGCCATTGCTTCCATCCACGCCGGCTTGGCTTGGCGGTCCGTCTTGGCAGTGCCTGCGATCGTACTGCTGTCTTACTTCTTCTTCCGCAGGGTGTACACCGCCTATGAGGCCTATCAGCAGCAGGAAGCCATCCTGTCGACCGTTCTTCAAGAGAATCTCAGCGCCATACGCGTCGTCAAGGCCTTTGCCCGCCAAGCATTCGAGCGCGATAAGTTTGAGCGCGAGAACTGGGAGAAGTTTCAGCGCGGCCGGCACCTGCTTACGATGCATTCGCTCTTCTGGCCAGCATCGGACACCTTGGCAAACCTTCAATTCTTGGCAGGGCTTTATCTGGGAGCGCGTTACGTCATCGCGGGCAGCCTGAGCCTCGGTTCCTACTTGGCCTACGCGGGCATGCTCATCTGGATCATCTGGCCGATGCGAAACCTCGGCCGGCTGATCGTTCATGCATCCATGGGATTGGTCTCCTTTGGCCGCCTGCTTGAGATCCTTCGGGAGCCGCAGGAACCCCTTGCTGAAGGGCATCGCCCTTCCCCGGATCACCTGAGGGGGGAGATCGTATTCGACCGCGTCGGCTTCGCCTATAATGGCGGGCCGCCGATTCTGCAGGACATCAGCTTCCGTGTAGAGCCTGGCGAGGTAGTAGCCCTATTGGGTCCGACGGGCTCGGGCAAGAGCAGCTTGGTCCATCTGCTGCCCCGGTTCTATGACTACACGCAGGGAAGCCTTAGGCTTGATGGACGCGAGCTGCAATCCTATTCGCGTGCCTTTCTGCGCAGTCAGATTGGGATCGTCGAGCAAGAGCCAACGCTCTTCACCCGAAGCATTCGGGAGAATATCGCCTTGGGTGTAGACCGCGAGGTTACTTTGGAGGAGGTCGAGTCGGCCGCCCGCGCCGCCGCCATCCATGAAGCTATCCTATCCTTCCCTAATGGCTACGATACGATCATCGGGGAGCGAGGGGTCACACTTTCCGGAGGGCAGAAGCAAAGGGTGGCGATCGCGCGCGTGCTGCTGAAAGACCCCCGCATCCTGATTCTGGATGACTCGACCTCATCGGTGGATTTGATCACGGAGGCCGAGATAAGGAGCGCGCTGGAAAGACTCATGCAGGGGAGAACCACTTTCATCATCGCCCATCGCATTCAAAGCCTGATGACCGCCGATCAGATTCTCGTCCTGCAGGCTGGCAAGATTACACAGCAAGGTAAACATGAAGATCTCATCCGGCAGGATGGCATCTATCGTCGCATCTACGAAGCCCAGACTCATATCGAGGCCGCGCTCGAGCAGGAGCTCACCCATGACGCGGGCTAACTTTCAAGAGGAGGAGTTCGAGACCCAATTCAACGGGCGCACTATCGCCAGGATCCTGGGGCTTACACGGCCGCATTGGCCATGGTTGATTGGTTTCCTGGTCTGTATCGCCCTCGTATCTGCCCTGGATTCATATTTCACGTATCTCGGCAAACGCATCATTGACGAGGGGATCCTGCCTGCCGATGTCCCTGCGCTAGACCGGATCATGATCCTCTACGGAGCGCTGACCATGATCCAGGTCGGCGGGGTCTTCGGATTCATCTATCTGGCAGGAATCCTGGGCGAGCGCGTGCAATACGACCTGCGCAAGCGCACCTTCAACCACCTCCAGGAACTATCCCTCTCCTACTTCGACCGCACCCCCATTGGTTGGATTATGTCTCGCGTGACCTCCGATTCTGAGCGCATTGCAGACCTCGTGACCTGGGGTTTCCTCGACGTGACCTGGGCAGTCCTTAATATCGGTACGGCGATCTTCTTCATGCTGCGCATCCATACGACTCTGGCTTTGATCGTAGTGGCGCTCATCCCGCTTCTGGTGGTCGTCGCCGCGCAATTCAAACGCCGCATCCTGATTCACTTCCGCCGCGTGCGCAAGGCCAATTCGCTCATCACGGCTGCCTATAACGAGCATATCTCTGGCGTTCGGGTCATCAAATCGCTCAATCGCGAGGCCCGCAGCCTGGAAGAGTTCCAGAACCTAACCTCCGAGATGTACCGCGCTGGCTATCGTGCAGCATGGCTCTCCGCGCTCTTCCTGCCGGTTGTGTTGTTCTTGAGCTCATTCGCCACGGGCGCCATCGCTTGGTATGGCGGATTGCAAATCAAGCTTGGCGGGCTGACGATCGGGGGATTGCAGGCCTTCATTACCTATATCACCCTGATGCTCTGGCCGATCCAGGATCTGGCGCGAGTATACGCAGAAATGCAGCGCGCCATTGCTTCAGCCGAGCGCGTCTTCTCGCTCATCGATTCAGTTCCAGAAGTACAAGACCGCCCTGGAGCTTATGATCCCGGCCATCTGCGCGGAGACATCCATTTCGAGCATGTGAGCTTCCACTATGGTGATGGCAAACCCATTCTCCAGGACTTCAACCTCCATGTCCGCCGCGGTGAAACGATTGCCCTTGTGGGCCCAACGGGCGGCGGCAAGACCACGATCGTCAACCTGGTGTGCCGCTTCTATGAGCCCAAAGGTGGGCGAATCACCATCGGTGGTCGCGACTATACGCAATTCTCGCTGGAGGCGATCCAATCCCGCATCGGGGTTGTGCTCCAAACACCCCATCTCTTCTCGGGGAGCATCCGCGAGAATATTCGCTACGGCCGCCTTAGCGCGACCGATGATGAAATCATCGCGGCAGCGCGGATCGCCGGCGCGGATGACTTCATTCGCGAGCTTAAGCAAGGCTACGACACGGAGGTCGGTGAGGGCGGCATTTTGCTCTCAGTCGGGCAGAAGCAACTCATCAGCCTGGCGCGCGCAGTTCTAGCAGAGCCCGAAATTTTTATTATGGACGAGGCTACCAGCTCGGTCGATACCTTGACGGAGGCCCGTATTCAGAAGGGTATGGAGGCGCTCACACGTGCCTGCACCAGCTTCATCATCGCCCACCGTCTCTCGACCATCCGGCGAGCCGACCGCATATTGTTCATCGAAGGGGGGAAGATCGTGGAGGCAGGAAGCCATGCCGACCTGCTCCGTGCCCGTGGTCGATACTACCGGCTGTATACAGAGCAATTCCTGCGCGAGTTGGAGAACGAGCTAAGCCCACTGCATGGAAGCGCAACACCCACTGAAGCTTCCTAGGTGCAGCCGAATGGCGATCAGTCTACATCCCGCACCGCACGCCTAGATTTGGAACTCGCCCGAATCGTAGAAGACTTCACCGTCAACGAGGATCTGCCCCCCATTCCGCATATTGCAGATCATATCCCAATGCACACTGCTCTCATTGCGCGAGCCCGTCTCCGGATAGCCCGAGCCCAGGGCAAGATGGATCGTTCCGCCGATCTTCTCATCGAACAGGATGTTGCGGGAAAATCGCTGAATGTGCTGGTTGGTCCCGATGGCGAACTCGCCGACATAGCGGGCACCTGCATCTGTCTCCATGATCTGGTGCAGAAAGTCCTGACCCTTCGTGGCGCTGGCCTGCACCACGCGGCCCTTCTCGAACCGAAGCTCGACCCCTTCCACCGAGCGGCCATGGTAGATTGCGGGATAGCTGAAGCGGATCCAGCCTTCCACCGAGTCCTCAACTGGGCCGGTATAGATTTCGCCATCAGGAAGGTTGATCTCTCCCGCGCAATTGATGAAGGACCTGCCCTCGATTGAAAAACGCAAATCAACCTCCGGCCCGCGCACTTCCACGCTGCGCTTGCCCTCCAGCCAATCAACCCAGCGTCGCTGCGTCGAGTGGAACCTCTGCCACTCCGCGATCGGATCAGGCCGGTCAGCATAGCAGGCGCTGTAGGTGAAATCCTCGAATTCCCGCAGGCTCATCTCCGCTTCCTGCGCCAGCGCCGCCGTCGGAAAGAGCGTATAGACCCACCGCAGCTCACCGCTGGCATGCCTTCTCCTGAAGATCTCCCGCAAAGGTTGATTGCCATGGCTGCGCAGGATCTCCTTGGCTGGGTCGACGGCAGAAAGGCGACGAGTATTGTCAGGCGCATCGATTCGAATCCAGGCGTCCGAGGTTTCGAGCATCAGCTTCATAAAAGGATCTGGGCGCGAGAGCTGCGCATCGCTGGCCAAGCGATAGAAAAGCGCGTCCTGTCCGGAGAGCCCAGGGCGCCCATAGGCATCGCGCACGAACGTGTAGGCATGAGCTCCCGCCGATATCGCTTCCTCATAAATTGCGTTCAGCAGCGGGATGGCCCCCTGCGGCCCAAAAACGGCCAACTGCTGCCCTTCTTGTACTTTTGCGGAATAGTGAATGAGAATGCTTGCTAGGCTTTGGAGGCGTGGATCTTGCATCGTCCCGTCC
>CAZQDE010000003.1:0-78848 GCA_964591485.1 uncultured Anaerolineaceae bacterium
GGGGGCTGTTGTTGATCACGCGGGAGACAGTGCCCAATCCCACGCCAGCGACCCTTGCCACATCACGGATGGTAGCAGGCATGCCGGCGATCCTTGGCGGCCTTTTGGAACCGGTTCCAAAAGGCAGTTCCATGGTACTCCGGTAAGGGGCAACTGTCAAGCTACAGAACAACACGCGCCTTGCCGGCCTCGGGTTGCTCGCCTCTAAGGCGAGGCGATTCGCCCCCATCGGATCGGCGCGAGGCCGACGAAGGTGATCGTCAATTCTTCACCATCGCACACGTATACGGGCGTTTGCCCCACGAGGTCTGAAACGGATGAAGCACCGAAATTTGCGGCCACGATATTCCTGCCGCCGAACACGAGGTTGTCACTCTGCGAACCGTAACGATAGCTTGACGACGAGCCGCCCGGCATCTGAAATTCGAGGCAGGCGCCATCCCGGCAGGCTGCGAAACCGAAACCTCGAGATTCGCTCATAACGAACCCATCGGTTCGCATGCCACCGGTCACGGCTTCTTGGCTGATTCCGGACGCACCATCAGAAACTGCCGCCAATGCCCGCAGAGACCGCGAACATCCCCTTGACTCCAGCCGCATGCGCGCGTAGGCTATGATCATAATGCAAACTTCTTTCAATAACCCCACCGCATGGGAGCAGGCTTTACGGCAGCGGCTGCAAGCGCAAGGCTACCGCCTCACCCGCACGCGCCGGGCTCTCACCAAAGCATTGGCTCAGAGCGAGGATTGGCAGCGACCCGAGGACCTGCTGGCGAGCGCCCGGCCCAAGTGCCCCTCGCTGAGCCTGGTTACGGTCTATCGCACCCTCGATCTCTTCGCCCAGCTAGGTTTCGTGCGGCGCGTGCACCTCTCCGATGGCTGCCACGGTTATGCACGCACGCTGCTCGCGCATGGACACCACCTCATCTGCCGCAACTGCCAGCGCGTGATCGAATTCCCCGGCACTGAGAGCCTCAAAGACCTCATTGCTCGCATCCAGCGAGAGACCGGCTTCCTCATCCAAGATCATATGCTCGAATTTCATGGGCTGTGCCCGAATTGCCAGGAGGGCCCGGCATGACCGCAGCCCTGCGTGGCTATGCCATCCATCAGCCAGACGCCCCCCTGCGTTCTATTGCTTGGCCGATCTTCCTCGGATTGATGATCACCATCATCTTGGGGGGCTGCGCTCCCACCGCGAAATCTCGACCGCACCAGGAAGCCTTTCTCACCCCCATCGATTCCCTCCGGCCCGCCGCGTTGTCCGTGGACAGCCGCCTGAAGGTCGTCGCCACAACCAACATCGTCGCCGATGTCGTGCGCAACGTGGGTGGCCCGGACATAGAATTGACTCCGTTGATCCCCTTGGGCGCCGATCCCCACGCTTACCAACCAACTCCAGGAGACTTGCGAGCCTTAACCCAGGCCGACCTGATTCTCATCAACGGCCTGGGCTTGGAAGCTCAGCTGGCGCCCACTCTCTCCACGCTCTCCCAGGATGGCATACCTGTCGTCTCTCTCTCGGAGGGACTCGAAACACGTGCTTGGTCTCCCCAAACGGATGAACAGCACGCACCGGACGAATCGCACGATGCAGGCCTCGACCCGCACGTTTGGCTCGACCCGCTCCAAGTTGCTCGCTGGGCAGAGAACGCTCAGCAGGCACTCAGCCGCCGTGATCCTGCCCGCGCCGAGACCTACCGACAACGCGCACAGGAATACCGCGATACGCTCTGGGAGCTGCACGAGTGGATCCTCAAACGTATTGAAGAGATCCCGACCGCGCGCCGCAAGCTCGTGGCCGATCATCTCGCCCTGGGATATTTCGCGCACCGCTATGGCTTTGAGATGGTTGGCGCCCTCATCCCGGCCTACAGCACCGCCGCCGAGCCCTCCTCACAGGCCCTCGCCACCCTCCAGGAAGTCATCCGGGAGCAAGGTGTGGCGGCCATCTTCGTGGAGCGCAGCCTCAACCCGCGGCTTGCCGCCCGTCTGGCACAGGACGTAGGTGTGCCCGTCGTTCCGCTTTACATCGGCACGCTCAGCCCGCCATCGGGTGAGGCGCCCAGCTATATCGCCATGATGCAGTACAATGTCGACGCCATCGTCCGTGCCCTTGCCCAGTAAGCCTTTCGGAGACCATCCATGGCCAGCCTGACTGCACGCTTCCATGAGCACGATGTGAGTGCTCCGCCAATCAGGCTCGAGCACGTCTGGGTGAGGCACGACGGGACTATCGCCCTGGAAGATGTTCATCTTGAGATCCCCCCGGGCGAGCAAGTGGCCATCGTGGGGCCAAACGGCGCAGGGAAAACGACCCTCATACAGGTAATCGCCGGCACGCTCGAACCCACGGAGGGGCGCGTGGAGATCTTCGGCCATGGGCCCCACGGCCACGTGTGCATCGCCTATGTGCCACAGCGCAGCCAAGTCGATTGGAACTTCCCGGTGAGCGTGGACGAAGTGGTCATGATGGGCCGCATCCGCAAGATCGGGCTCTTCCGCTGGCCCACCTCCAAGGACTGGCAATTCGTGCGCGAGGCCCTCGACCGCGTGGGTATGCGCCACGCCGCCGGACGTCAGATCGGGGAGCTCTCCGGCGGGCAGCAGCAACGTGTCTTCCTCGCTCGGGCGCTGGCTCAGGAAGCGGAGGTGATTCTGCTGGATGAGCCGCTCACCGGCCTGGACGCACCCAGCTTGGATGCCATCCTCCAGATTCTTCAAGAACTGCGCGCCCTGGGAGTCACCATCCTCATAGCCACCCACGATCTCAATCTCGCCGCAGAACACTTCGATCGCATCCTGTTGCTCAACCGCCGCATCATCGCCTACGGCCCGCCGGACGCGGTCATGGCCCCGGAAACCCTCCTGCAAGCCTATGGATCGCAGGCCCACAAACTTTCCCATGAGGAGGGTTATCTCCTGCTAACCGATACGTGCTGTGACGGCGAGGATGAACTCCAGGATGCCTGAATTGCTGGCATGGCTGACCGACCCATTTGATTTCGCCTTCATGCAGCGGGGCTTGCTGGCTGCGCTGCTTGTGGGGACTGTCTGTCCTGTGCTCGGCACCTACGTTGTACTGCGCGGCCTGGCATTCTTCGGAGACGCCCTGGCGCACATCATTCTTCCAGGCGTGGTTCTGGCCCTTCTGCTTGGCTGGCCTCTTCCCGTAGGTGCGCTCATCGTGGGGGTGCTTGCGGCGCTGGCCATCGGCGCCATCAGCCGCCGCGCCCGCATCCGTGAGGATGCCGCCGTGGGCATCGTCTTCGCCGGCGCCTTCGCCTTGGGCGTGGCCCTGATTTCCCTCGAGCGCAGCTACGCCGTCGATCTAGCTCATATCCTCTTCGGTAATTTATTGGGCGTCGGGCCGGCCGACCTGTGGCTCATGGCTGGCCTGGGAGGGCTCGTCCTTCTCACCATCTTCGCCTTCTACAAAGAATTCTTGGTGCTGTCGTTCGATCCCGTGCTGGCCCTGACTCTGCGCCTGCCCGTACGGTTGCTCGAAAATCTGTTGCTGGTGTTGCTCGCCCTCGTTATCGTGATTTCGATCCAAGCCGTCGGCGTGGCCCTGGTGCTGGCCATGCTTGTCACACCTGCCTCGGCGGCCTACCTCCTTGTCCGGCGCTTACCCTCCATGATGGTGCTCTCGGCCGCCATTGGCGCCATCGCCTCCTTCCTCGGCCTGCTGCTCTCCTATTACCTCAACCTTCCCTCCGGGCCGGCCATCGTCTTGGTCGAAACAGGCATCTTCCTGCTGATCTTCTTGCTTGCGCCCCGGCGTGGCTTGGCCTGGACCCCAACGCGCCGGCAAGGGAATGCAAGCCCCTCATAGCAAGATCCGGTGCGACGCTCTCGCCCCAGACTCGATAGAATCTCCATAAGGAACCGATTCCTGGCAGGAGCTGGGACCGTCCTGCTCATCATCCCTCCCACGATCGTCTGCTTCTGGTGGATCGGCACCACTCGATGGAGCCCCTGCCCGCAGCGCGCGATCTATGCCTTGACGACGCTGGCAGGATTCATCTTGGCTCTGCTGAGCCATCCGCGAATCTGTCGCCGCGCAATCACCCGATTTCCTCTCTGCTTTTCGGGGAAACGGCTCTGCATTGGCTGCATCCATGGGGAACGGAGTATCATATGGGCATGCAGGCCAGCCGTTCCCCGGCACGCACCCAGGATGGACTGATCCTGGCTTCCATTCTGCGGGGTGCTTTCCTCTTCGGCCTTCCTCTTCTCGCCGGGTATGCCGGCATCCTCACGCGCCCACTGATCTTGCTACTGGGAATCTGGGCCTTACTAACTCTTGCGCTCAGCCTGGCCCAATTGGGCGACTGGCCTGACGGGCAAGGGCTGGGAATCATCACAACGCTCGACCTGGCCTTCGGATCGATCACGGTGCTCATTTCCGGCTATCTACAGAGCCCACTCTGGGCCAGTCTGCTGGTTGCGCCTGTAGGTGTCGGTTTGCGGATGGGCGTTTGGGGAGGCCTGGCCATCGGGACCGTTGTAGCCTTGCTCAGTGCACTATTGGGTACGGCCGCGCAGGGCGATCCAATGCTGGCCCTTGTCGGCGCGCCGGCCTTTGCTCTCGGCGTGCTGCCCTTCGCAGCGCTTCTCACCTCCCAGGGCCACGCCGCACTTGACCGTTTGCGGGAGTCCAGCGCAGCGAAATTGGCGGAAGTCGAGCGGGCGCGAGCCGAGGAGCGTCGGCGCGCCCACGAGCTCTTCCGGATGGCCGCTGAGATCAACGCCAGCCTGGATATCAATACAGTTGTGGACCAGGCGCTGGAGCTTTGCTCCCGCGCTCTGGGCGCAAACGGCGGCGAGCCCTATCGGCTTGCGTCCGCGCTTGTGATCCTAACCAAGCAAGGCTTTCGCATCTTCGCCGCCCGCAACCTCGAAATCGAGCCCACCGCGCTGGTCTTCTCCACGCAGGGGGGCGCACTCAGTCGTGCCCTCGTGCGCGGTGACGTGCACACTGTGCTCTACCCCGAGAACGATCCGGAGTTGAGCCAAATTCCGCAGCTTGAGGGCCACGCCGAAGTTCTCATCGCGCCGCTCGCCCACGGCCTGGAGACCTACGGCCTGCTCTTCTTCTGCCACCCGACGCCACGCTTCTTCGACCGGGACCGCCAGGAATTGCTGGCTTCTATCGCCCAGCAGGTAACCATCGCGCTCCAGAACGCCCACCTCTACGAGGATCTGGCGGCCGAAAAGGAGCGCATCAGCGAGCTCCAGGAGGAGGCCCGCAAGAAACTCGCCCGCGACCTCCACGACGGCCCCACCCAGACCATGGCAGCCATCACGATGCGCGTCAACCACGCCCGCCGCCTGATGGGGCGCGATCGGGAACAGGCTGCCCAGGAACTGACCCGCATCGAGGACATGGCAAGGCAGACCACACGCGAGATTCGTCATATGCTGTTCACATTGCGGCCGCTGATCCTCGAGAGCCAGGGGCTGGCCGCCGCCCTCTATCAACTCTCTGAAAAGATGCGCGAGACCCACCATCAGCGCGTGCTCCTCGATCTGAACCCCGACTTGGTGGACGAACTGGACATGGCCAAGCAAGGTGTGATCTTCTATGTTGCCGAGGAGGCCATCAACAACGCCCGCAAACACGCCGCCGCAGAGCACATCTGGGTCCGCCTGCGTCGGGAGGGCGACACATGCCTGCTCGAGGTCGAGGACGATGGGGTGGGCTTCAATGTCGGCGCCGTGGATTCAGACTACGCCCAGCGCGGCAGCCTTGGCATGGTCACCATGCGCGAGCGCGCCGAGCTGGTGAACGGCTCGCTGCATATCGAATCTGCGGAGGGCAAGGGCACTTGCATCCGCCTCTCCGTACCATGCTGACTTTGCGTCACGCATCTGGCTTTGAGGGACATCCGGCACGCACCCGCCATGCATGGGGCCTTCTCATGACCGCCTCCGGAGGCAGCTTTGATCTCTGAGGCGCTTGCCTGGAGCGCTCTGGCGATTCTGGCCCCTGCACTGGCCCCATCTGTAGCCCGCCGGTTTGAGACCCGCTGGCCGCGCGCCTTTGCCTTCTTGGTGCCGCTGGCGCCTTGGCTGCATGGTGTAGCGATCGCCTACCTGGCGCTGTTTCTTGGATCCCTCCCCGAGCATGACTTCGGCCTGCGTGGCTTCCCGCCTCTCTCCTGGGCTTATGCGCTACCGATAGGCGCGCTAGGCCTGGCCGTGGCTCGCTGGGCAGGACAATACCTCGCCTTCTTCTTCGAGGAGGACTATGACCCCTGGCTCCGATGGTTGGATGAACCCCGTTTCGCCCTCTACCGCGCCACAGGCATTCTGTTGCTCGGCTCTGCGCCGCTTGGGATCGCGATCGGATTAGCCATGGCAATCGCCGAGTGGGCCTTACGCGCTTTCGCCCATCAGGTCCCGCGACGATTCCATCCAGAACCTCCCTTGCGAGCGCTGCTTTCTGCCACCCTCTTCCTGCTCACCCGGAACTTCTGGGCGACCGCCGGTATGCAATTGATCTTGCTTTTGCTTCTCGCGCGCGCCCGAACCGCTGCTCGCCCAAGCACTGCTCGTTCGGATGCAGGGAGGGCGCCTTGACGGCCGAGGCCCCATCTATGACCGCCTGGCGCCAGGAATTGCGGATGGCCTGGGCATCGCCGGAGCCCTATGGTTCCAGTGGCTTGGGATCGATGATCCCGAGGGGTCTACCTGCTAGTATCGCTGCTGCCATTCTCTTCGCCGCGGCGCTCTCGGCGCACGCTCGCTTCCAGCGAAGGGGTAGGATCTCCACAATGGGCGCTCCTGTTGGGCCTGCCACCGGGGCTTTGGTTCCGGCCCTCGGCGATTTCTTCGTGCTCTTCAAGGCTTCAATTCACGGTCACAGCCCGCCTGCCGTCTCACCCAAGGATTTGGCGCCCGGCGTTTCCCCGCCGCGGCCCCGTCTGGGCGCTGGCGGGCGGCATGCTCGCAGGGGATATCTCGCTCGTAGCCAAATCGGCGCTCGAGAAATAGCCCTCGAATTGGCCTGGCAAGCAGCGAGACCGTCGCTTACAATGTGATTCGAGCGTGTGAGGGTATTCGAATGACTTCAGAAGTTGAGCCTCAGGTCTTCCTTTGCCCGAACTGCCTGCTGCCGGCGGCCAAGCCGGGCCCATGCACCCGCTGCGGCCGGCAGCGCGCCGGCTGCCGGCCGGGCGACCCAGACGACCCATGCCGCAAGCCATTGATGAGCCCAGGCGGGCGGGTGCTCACACGGGCGCCCCTTTGGTGGCTTCAACACACAATGGGCAATCTCACCGACCATTTGCGCGGCCATTATTTCCCGAAAGAATGAGGTGAAGGTTCCATGCCGAAGGAATCAATCATCATTGTTGGCTCAGGCCCGGCCGGCCTGACCGCCGCACTCTACACCGCCCGAGCTAATCTCAAGCCTCTGGTGATCTCCGGCAACCAACTCGGAGGACAAATCTCCATCACCAGCGAGGTTGAGAACTATCCGGGCTTCCCGGAAGGGACCACCGGCCCTGAACTTGTCGAATTGATGCAGAAGCAGGCCGAACGGTTTGGCGCACGGCTGCTGATTGATGAGGTCACCGAGGTCGACTTCACCCAAGGCCTGCCTTTCCAGCTCAAGACCTACGGCGACACGTACGAGGCTGATGCCGTCATCCTAGCCGTGGGCGCCTCGCCCAAGCGTCTGGGTATCCCGGGCGAAGAGACCCTGATCGGCCGGGGTGTTTCTTTCTGTGCCACCTGCGATGGCTTCTTCTTCCGCGACAAGGACGTGATTGTCGTGGGAGGCGGTGATAGCGCGCTGGAAGAGGGCCTCTTCCTGACGCGTTTCGCCAAGCGGGTGCGGGTTGTCCACCGCCGCGATGAGTTGCGCGCCGGCGAGGCCCTCAGACAACGCGCCTTCGCCAACGAGAAGATCGAGTTCGTCTGGGACACAGTCCTGGAGGAGATCATCGGCAACGGCAAAGTGGAGGCGGTGAAGGCCCGCAATGTCAAGAGTGGCGAGACCTTCCAGTTGGAGACCGATGGCGTGTTCATCTTCATCGGCCACGATCCCAATTCGGAGTTGTTTAAGGGTCAGCTCGAGATGGATGAGCGCGGCTACCTGATCACCGATGACCACATGATGACCAGCATCCCCGGCGTCTTCGCCGCGGGGGAAATCCAGGACCCCGTGTATCGCCAGATTGCAACCTCTGTCGGCCAGGGGGCCGCAGCCGGGATGATGGCCGAGCGCTGGCTGGAATCCAACACCTAAATGAGCGCGCTGGCTGCCGGCCTGGCCTACAGCGACCAGCAGGATCTCTCTCCGGACGCTTTTCCTCCGCTTGTGCTCGTGCACGGCGCGGGAGGCACACGCCTGCATTGGCCCCCTCAGATTCGCCGCATGCGGGCCGGCTTTAGGGTGCTCGCTCCCGATCTGCCCGGGCATGGCGAATCTCCCAGTGCGGGCGAGGCAAGCATCGCGGGCTACGCTCACCGCCTCTGGGAATGGGCCGCTGCGCTGGATCTGCCCCCTTTCGTACTCGCCGGCCATTCGATGGGCGGGGCCATCGCTTTGCACACCGCCCTCAAGCGGCCCGGATGGTTGGCCGGCCTGATCCTGGTGGGAACCGGCGCCCGTTTGCGCGTTCACCCCACATTGCTCGAAGCCAGCCGCGATCCGGATCAATACGAGAAGGCCATCCAGCAGATCGTGGATTGGTCTTTTGCCGAGGATGCACCGATGGAGCTGGTGCGCCTCGCCCGAGAGCGGATGGCCGAAATTGATCCTGGGATCCTTCACCACGATCTCTTGGCCTGTGACCGCTTCGACATCATCGGGCGCCTGAGGGAGATCGAGTTGCCCACTCTGGTCCTTTGCGGGGAAGAGGATCGCCTCACCCCGGCCAAGTACAGCTTCTTCCTGGCCGAGCACATTCCTGGCGCCGAGTTGCGCCTCATCTCCGGCGCTGGCCATATGGTGGCCTTGGAGCAGCCAGAGGTCGTTGCGGAGACCATTCAGCGCTTCATGGCGCAACTGGGTTGGGCGAGCCCTGCGCCCTGAACGGGCCGGGCCTCAGCTACCCCCAGCCTGGGCTCACATCGGAATCATTCAAGCGGCAGACCGAGACGGCGCCGCAGGACGGGCATCAAGGCCTGCAGGGCGCGGGCACGGTGGCTGAGGCGGTTCTTCACCTCGAGAGGGAGTTCCGCCATTGTCCGTTCCTGCCCATCCACAAGGAAGATGGGGTCATAGCCAAAGCCATGGCGGCCGCGCGGCTCAGGGATGATTTCCCCTGCGCACTCACCCACCGCGCTCTCGAGCTCTCCCTGTGGTCCCGCCAGGGCTACGACGCAGCGGAAGCTCGCCCGCCATGGACGAGGGTGACCTTTCAGGAGCTCCAAGAGCCGGGCACGACGGTCGGCGTCTGTGCCCTGCGGCCCAACCAGGCGGGCCGAATGCACGCCGGGCGCGCCCCCCAGCGCCTCCACCTCCAGGCCGGTATCATCCGCAAGCGTCCAGAGCCCATGCCGGGCTGCCAGCGTGATGGCTTTCAGGCGGGCGTTCTCCGCGTAGTCGGCGCCGGTCTCCTCTACCTCCTGGAGATCATCAAGCGCTTCGGGGTAGATGATATCCAACGTCAGGCCGGTGAGCAAAGCCTCCAATTCCTTGCGTTTTCCGGGATTGCGGGTGGCAAGCAGTAGTTTCATCATGTTTGACTATCCGAACAGTACTCCATCGGCAATCGTGGCATCATCCTCGGTGGGGGGGCTAGATATAGGGGTTTTGGAGCCCTTGTTGCTCATGTTATGTTTAGTATTATCGCACTTTCTTGATTTCAGATTCTATCTATGCTATAATGCGGTCGCTTTTTTGGAAACCCTATACCAGGCGGTGCGAACCTGAACCAACGTCACCCGTTGCGGTTGAATGTCGGTTTCTTGCTTAACAAGAACATCGGCTACAGCCGCAACTTTGACTTCGACATCCCCCATCTGCTCCTGGGTGAAGACCTCGAAATCACTCAGTTGCGTGGTTCACTGCGTCTGACACGCACCGGCCAGGGCGCCTATGGCCAGGGCAAATTCGATGTCCTTACCCGCCTGGACTGTGTCCGGTGTCTTGCCAGTTTCGAACAGCCCCTGCAGGCATCGATCAGCGAGTTATTCACCTTCCCTCCCGATAAGGCGGGCGACCCGCTGCTTGCCATTTCCGAGAGTGCCATCCTCGACCTGGGGCCGGTCTTGCGGGAGCTTCTTTTCCTGGATATTCCCATTCGACCTGTCTGCCGCCCCGATTGTCTGGGGTTGTGTCCGATTTGCGGTGAGAATCGAAACGAGGTGACCTGCAGCCACCCCGAAGCGGAGATCGACCCGCGGCTGGAGGTGCTCAAGTCGCTGCGGACGAAATCATAAGCCCATCCGGCAGGGATTGCCACTCCCGCCGGGGGCTTCCACATATGGGATCGCCAGGAGCGTGCGCATGAGCGTATCCAAGGATCGATGGGAAAAGCGCGAGGCTTTCGCAGCCCTGATCGAGAAAGGTGACTTCCAGGGCTACATCACCACCGAGGATATCGTAAACGTCTTCCCCGAAACCGAAGATTCAGAAGAGCGGCTCGAACGACTGCAGACCTTCTTTCGCGGCGCAGGCATCGAGGTCTACGAGGATCCCTCACAAGTCCCCGATCATCTATTGCCGGAGGCCGAGGCGGAGGAGCTGCAACCCTTCGATCTGAGCGCCATCTCCAGCGACGACACCGTCGGCCTCTACCTCAAGGAGATGGCCCGCGTCCCCTTGCTCACTACCGAGCAGGAGGTCGATCTGGCCAAACGCATCGAGCGAGGCAAGTTCTCCGAGGCTGAGCTGGCCAAGAGCAATGGCCGGCTCTCGGCCAAACGGCGGGACGAGCTCAACGGCTATATTCAGGATGCCCGAGCCGCCCGGGATCATCTCATTAAGGCCAACACGCGTCTTGTGGTTAGCATCGCCAAGAAGTACATGGGGCGCGGCGTGCCCTTCCTTGACCTCATCCAGGAGGGCAATCTGGGCTTGATGAAGGCGGTGGAGAAATTCGATTACCACCGTGGCTACCGTTTCAGCACCTACGCAACCTGGTGGATCCGCCAGACCATCACCCGCGCCATCGCTGACCAGGGCCGTACCATCCGCGTGCCGGTACACATGTCCGACCGCATCCGCAGGCTCTATAAGATCGCCCGGCAAATGGAGCAGGATATCGGCCGCAAACCCACGCCCGAAGAGATCGCTGAGGCGATGGGGGTGGACGCTCGCAAGGTGCAATGGATGATGCGGGTCTCCTGGCGACCGCTTTCCCTGGAGACTCCCGTGGGCGAAGATGAAGACACCGAACTGGGCTCTTTCGTGGAGGACGAAACCACACCCACGCCCACGCAGACTGCCTACCAAAACCTCTTGCGCGAGAAGATTGAGGAAGTCCTCTCCACGCTCAGTCCCCGGGAGGCGCGTATTCTGCGCCTGCGCTTCGGGCTGCACAATGGCCGCCCCTATACCCTGGAGGAGGTCGGGCAGAAGTTTGGTTTGACCCGCGAGCGCATCCGGCAGATCGAGGGCAAGGCGCTGCGGCGCCTGCGTCACCCCCGGCGCGCCCGCCAATTGCGTGACTATCTTGGCTAACCGAAGACGCTTCTTGAACCCTCAGGCGGACCCCCGGGTCCGCCTTTTCTGTCGAGCCTGCAGGCGCGCCTCGAAATCAGACCTGATATGATGAAGCCAGAGGCCAAGCAGGTCGTATTCTTCGACGGGCACTGAGGCTTCTGCACTTGGGCGGCCCAGACCCTCCAGCGGCTGGACCACTAGGGTCGCATGTCGATCTACCCTGCTCAGGACATCGCGCGGCTACACGGAGCTACTTCCCCTCCAAAAGGGCTAGCGCCAGCTTCAGGGCCGCCGAGGCTGAGCGCTCTTTGTTCTCAGCGCGACCGCCCCGCCAGCGATGTTCGACCACGAGTTCGCCCTGCGGCCCGCTCACCGCAACCCAGGTGAGACCCACCGGCTTGTCTGGTGTCCCCCCACCAGGCCCTGCAATGCCGGTCA
This sequence comes from uncultured Anaerolineaceae bacterium, assembly GCA_964591485.1. Taxonomy (GTDB): domain Bacteria; phylum Chloroflexota; class Anaerolineae; order Anaerolineales; family E44-bin32; genus E44-bin32. Next base: position 12,062 of record CAZQDE010000003.1, read on the forward strand.
CCGCGATGCCCACATCCGCGCCTAGCGCCGATTGGGCACCGCGCGCCATCTCAAGCGCCACCTGCTCGCTGACGGCGCCATGCATTTCCAGGCTTCTGGGTGAAACGCCCAGCAACCGTTCCTTAATCTCATTGGAGTAAGCCACGATCCCTCCCAGGAAGTAGGATGAGGAGCCGGGCATGTTCGTGATGCGGTGCGAAACAAGGCCGCCGGTGCAGGATTCCCCCACCGCGAGCGTCAGACCCCTGCTGCGCAGCAGGGCCCCCAGGCGAACTTCTGGCAACGCTTCGACCATCTCCGCACCTCCGGCCGCGTTTCATTTCGATGGGCGCCAATCGCCCTCGCAGAGGGCGATTATAGAACGGAAGTGGCGTTTCCAGTGCCCTGGGTTGACAGCCCACCTCTCGTAGCGTATGCTTCGCGCGATGAAAACCCCTTCCCTCTTTGGCGCACCCCGCATCTGGAGCGTTTCCGAGCTCACCCGCCACATCCGGCAACTTCTCGAGAGCGACTACCGGCTGCAGGAAATCTGGGTGAGCGGCGAGGCCTCCAACGTCTCGCTCCCGGCCTCCGGGCATCTCTACTTCAGTCTGCAAGACGCCGCCGCTACACTGCGCTGCGTGATGTGGCGATCGCAGGTGGCCCTGCAAACGCACCTACCCAAGGATGGCGAGACCTTCGAGGTGTTTGGCCGCATCGGCGTCTATGAAGCCGGCGGGCAATATCAATTGTATGCCGAGGTTCTCCGGCCCGCCGGCGAGGGTCTTCGCTATCAGGAATTCATGGAACGCAAGGCCCGCTTGGAGACCGAGGGTCTCTTTGACGCGGAACGCAAGCGGCCGCTTCCTGAGTGGCCCCGGACCATAGGCGTCGTCACATCCCCCACGGGCGCCGCCCTGCGGGATGTGCTGCATGTCCTTCAACGGCGCTTCCCCCTGGTGCAGGTTCTGCTGGCGCCCACCGCGGTGCAAGGTCCCGAGGCTGCCGGCGGCGTGGCCTCGGCCTTGGAGGCGCTCAACCAACACGGTGGCTCAGACGTCATCCTGGTGGTGCGCGGCGGGGGCTCGGTCGAAGATCTCTGGACCTTCAACGAGGAGGCCGTGGTGCGCGCTGTCGCCGCCTCGTCCATCCCTGTGGTCACCGGCATCGGCCATGAGACTGACCTCATCCTGGCCGACTTTGCCGCTGATGTCCGCGCCCCCACACCCTCCGCAGCGGCCGAAGTGGTCACCCCCGATCGCGAGGCGCTTCTCCATTCGCTGGCGCGGTTGCGTGCCGATCTACTGGGGCTCTTCCAGGATCAAATTGGCGCGCGCCAGGAGGCTCTTGCGGTTCTTCAGGCGAGGTTGCGGCAGGCTTCGCCCCGCGCTCACATCGAAAACGCCCGCCAGCGCGTGGACGAGTTCTGGCGCCGCGCCCATGCGGCCATCCGGCATGATCTGATCGTCTCGCGCCGCACCCTCGATGGCCTGGCTCACACGCTCCAGGCCGTCGGTCCCGCCGCCGTGCTGAGCCGCGGATATGCCATCGTGACGCAGGCTCGCGACGGCGCCATTGTGCGCTCGGTTTCGCAGGTCGATCCCGGTGACCCTCTGCACGTGCGGGTACAGGACGGCTCATTCGGGGCGCGGGTCGAGGATCACGAAGGTTCTGAGGATATCTAGGGGGGCTTAAGCACTGCGTGAACGCCGGGAGTCCCATTCAGGAGGACAGGATGAGCAAGCCCAAGCCTGTGGAGAAGATGACATACGAGGAGGCCTTCGAAGAGCTCAAGGCCGTGGTCGAGCAACTCGAATCCGGGGAGCTTCCTCTTGAGGAATCCCTGGCGCTCTTCGAGCGGGGTCAAGCGCTCAGTCAGCACTGCAGCGAACTTCTCGAGAAAGCCCAGCTCAAGCTGAAGCAGCTGGTTCCCGGTCCCTCCGGCGACCTGGAGGAAACCGATTTCGAGATTGAAGATGCCTGACCTGAAATTGCTTGCCCTGCTACAGAACCAGGCGCTCATTGCCACCCTCGTCGCCTGGGGGCTGGCTCAGATTCTGAAGATGCCCGTGCACTACCTGAGGGAGCGCAGTTGGGACTGGTCGCTGCTGCTCCGGGCCGGGGGCATGCCCTCCTCGCATTCGGCCCTGGTGGCCGCCATCGCCCATTCGGTCGGGTTGCTCAAAGGCTTTGGATCACCCGAGTTTGCCCTGGCCGTGGCGCTGGCGATGATCGTCATCTACGACGCCACCGGCATTCGCCGTCAGGCCGGGCGGCATGCACAAATCATTAACGCAATTGTGAGGGACATTCTGGAAGGTCACCCCGACCGCAGTCAGGAGAAATTGCGCGAGGTCTTGGGCCACTCGCCCCTTGAAGCCACGACCGGCCTCGTGTTAGGCGTCGTCATCGCCCATCTAGTGATCGCATTCTTCCCTTAGGCTTCCCTGGCACGGCGTGGGAGCAAGATGCTCGGCAGCTCGCGAGCTTCAACCGCGCCCGCCAAATAGCTCAAACCCCAATAGACCACCAAGCCTAGCGCCACGCCACCTGCCCCGCGCAGCATGGGCCCTGCCCCCTGCGTCAAGCGAAGCCACGCGGCCAGTACGGCCCACATGCCCGTCGCGGCTATGAAGATCGCCACCAGGCCGCGCCGCAGGCGCCCTAGCCGCAAACTCCCAAGGCGTCGGTCCATCAGCCAGAGCAGGAGAGCCACCTCTAGTGTCGTGGCCAGGGTGTTGGCCAGCGCCAGGCCGCCGTGAGGCGGCCAGCCGATGCGCCCAAACCCCCACGACAGTCCCCAACTGAGCAAGATATTGAGTGTCATCGCCCCCGCGCCGACCATCACTGGGGTGCGCGTATCGTAGTTGGCATAAAAGGCACGTACGATGATTTCCAGCAAGGAATGGGCCGCCAGGCCCGCCGCATACCAAAGCAGCGCCCATGCGACCAATTCCGTGGATCTAGCATCGAACAGCCCGCGCTCGAAGAGCAGCGCAACGACCGGTCGCCGCAGCGCAATCAGGCCCAGACTTGCCGGCAGGGCCAGGTACAGCACCCCCCGCAGGGTGGTCCCGAGGGTTTCCCGCAGCGCCTCTAGGTCGCCGCGGGCTGCCTGGTCTGAAAAGGTGGGGAGCGCGGCAATAGCGATGGCCTGGGCGATCACCGCCTGGGGCATGATCATCAGCTGGAAGGCAAAGTTGAGCGCCGTCAGGCTCCCTTCGGGTTGGCCCGAGGCGATGATGGTGTTGACCAAGAAGTTCAACTGCACGATCGCCACCCCAAGCAGCCGAGGGGCCATCAGCCGGCCCACCTGCCGCACCTCCGCCATTTCCAGACCCAACCACGGGCACAAGCGCGGCCGCAGCCGAACAAGCGCCGGCACTTGCACCCCGAGATGCAGGACCGCACCCAGCACGGCGCCCCAGGCAAGCCCATGCACACCCAGCTGCGGCACCAGGACCAGCACACCGAAGATCTGTCCGAGCCGGTAGGAGGCCGGCGCAAGCGCCGGGAGGGCGAAGTGCTGATGCGCGTTCAGCGTCGCCATGAAGAGGCCGCTCACGCCGAAGATGGCCGGCGACAGCAGCATCACCCTCAGCAGGGATACCGTGAGCTGTATCTGGCCCGGGTCCGTAAATCCCGGTGCCAGTACGTGCCGAACCAGCCAAGGGGCAGCAACCCAGGCCAGCGCACTCAGCAGGCCGAGCAGCAGGAGCACCCAGTTGATGATGGCGGAGGCCAACCGCCAGGCTCCCTGGTGGTCTTCCTGTGCCAGGAATCCGGAGAGTGTAGGCAGGTAGGCCGAGGCTAGGGCGCCGCCGCCGATGAGCGCGAAGAGCATCTCGGGCAGGCGGTTTCCGGCATAATATGCGTCAAGCGAGGGGCTGGTGCCGAAGGCACGCGAGACCAGGATTTGGCTCACCAGGCCGGCGACGCTGGAGAGCACAAACCCGATCATCACGATACCCCCCGAACGGGCAATTTGACGGGTGGGTGTAGCCGAGGCGTGGCTCACAGGCCGCGATTATACAGGAGAACGCGCCCCTCATTGTGAGCCTCAGCTTTCCCGGGGCGACACGCCGGCTGGCGCGATCCCCCAGTTGGAGGCGTGTTCGCATCGGAGTACACTTGAAGCGGGCCGTCCCACCGCCTGCGGCCCTGGGAGAAAAGCCTTGGAAGAACAACCCTCCTCACAGGCCGAGGAAAGCTTCCTCGGCGAACTGCGTCTCAGCCGGCAACTTCGAGGACGGGCACAAGCTGCCGCCGTGGGGTTGATCATCGCCTTGGGCTTCGCGCTGGTGGTGCCCGGTCCATTGCTCGCCGAAGCCGGAACGGCCTCATTGATGCCGGTCCTGATTGCCCTGATCGCCATCGCCCTCACATTCCTGAGCACGATGGAACTCTTGGGGGGTAGCGGCGAGCGTGGCGGCACCTTCGCCATCGCCCACGAAACGCTCGGTGGCCCCTTCGGCTTCCTTGCGGCCTGGATGCTGCTTGCCGGCTTTGCCGTGCTAGGGGGGATCTTCCTGCAATCGGTGGGATGCTCGCTGCTCACGGCTCTTCCGGCTCTGGCCGGGTTTGCGCCGCTGGTCGCGCCAGGGTTCTTTGCCATCTTGCTTCTACTCAATCTATTCTCGCTGCTCCCCCGCCGCGAGGTTCTATCCAAAGCGCTCGTCCTGCTTGCCGGGCTTCTCGTGGCGGGATGGCTGGCTGCGCGTGGCAGCGCTCCCGCGCCGCCAGTCTCTTCGCAGCAGGCAACCCCTCAGATTCCCCGCGCGGCCGCATGGATCATGATCCTCTTCGCAGGCGCCGAGGCGCTGCTCTCCGCCAGGCGACGCATTCAGGATCCCTTGCGCCTGCTGCCTCAAGGGCTTGCTCTGGTGTTGCTCATCGGCGGCCTGGTGGTCTTGGTTTCACAGGCTGCCATGATGCATCTCCCTGGGGCCGAGCTCTCAGCTTCGCCCGCGTTCATCCTACGGCCGGGGAGGGGCCAGCCAGCATGGGCTCACCTCCTGCTCCTCGCCGCTGGGAATTTGACCTTGGTGGTGGGTGCGCACGGCGCCTATATCGCCGCCGCCAGGCAGATTTACGCGCTGGTCCAGGCCGGCGCGCTTCCCAGGCGACTCGGCCGAATTTCACGCCCTTTCCGCCTTCCGCCTCTGATCTTCGCCCTCCTGACCCTGCTCTCGGTCCCGCCGCTCCTCTGGCCCTCCGGTCCATGGACCCTGGACCTGGCCGCCGGGCTTTTCATCGGCCCTAGCCTGATCCTGAACCTGACGGCCTTGCGCAGCCGCTATGCCGAACCTGAGCGACGCCGCCTGATCGTGCTGCCATTCCACCCGCTCATCCCCAGCCTGGGCCTGGCCATGTCCACCGCTCTCCTGCTTTCTCTGCCACGCGCCGGATGGCTCGGCCTCCTGCTTTGGACCCTCGCCGGAATTCTCCTCTTCCTCGGGTATGCCCGCACGCGGCTGCTTGAGGCCCAGCACGGTGTCCTCATCTTCGGGAAAGAGCCCACACCCGAGAAGGCCAAAGGAGCCTACCGTGTCCTCGTTCCCCTGAGCGCCGGGATCGAACGGCGCCTGACGCTGCGTCTAGCGGCAGCGATCGCCAAGCAAATGCACGGAGAGGTTGTTCCGCTGCAAGTGATTCCCATCGCCGACCCCCTGGCGATGCAGGAGGGGCGACGCCTGGCTCAGGAACGAAACACACTCTTCCAATGGTCCACCCGTGAGCCTGCCTTGAAAGGGATCCCGACCTACCCCATCACCCGCCTGGCAAGCAGCGTCCCCAAGGCTATTCAGGACACTGCGGTGGAGGAGGACTGCGACCTGATTCTGATGTCCTGGGCGGTCGACAGCCCTCACGAGGGCTCTCGCATGGGCCGCGTGCTCGACCCAGTAGTGCGCAATGCTCCCTGCGATGTGGCCGTGGTCGCCTATCATCCCGAGGCCATCTCGACGCGTAACCGTCAGGCCGAGGGTGCCGAGCGCCAGATCCGACGGATTCTTGTGCCTACCGCTGGAGGCCCCCATGCGCCGCTGGCAACCCGGCTGGCCTTGCTCCTTGCGCGCGAGTTCGACGCCTCAATCCAAACCGTGTATATCGCCAGCCCAGACGCCGGCGAGAAGGAACTGGCCGCAGGGCACGAGCGCATTGCGGGTACTCTGAAATCAATGCAAGAGCAGTGGGCCACGCTCCCCTTTGCAGCCGATGAGCCCGCAGATGTCTATGGGCTCCCCATTGAGATGAGCGTGGTTCCGGCTTCGAGCGTGGTAGAGGGCATCGTGGAGGCCGGAGAGGCCTGCGACCTGCTCTTCCTGGGCGCATCCGAGGAGAGCCTCCTCGACCAAATGCTCTTCGGCACCCTCCCCGACCAAGTCGCCCGCCAGTCCGAGACGCCGGTAGTCATGGTCCGCAGCTACCGGGGGTTGCCACGTTTTTGGCTTCAGCGTCTCTGGGATGGCATCTCGGGCGCGTTTCCGACGCTATCTCTCTCTGAACAGGTGGATGTTTACAAGGAGGTGCGCCGCGGCGCCCGGCCAGACCGGGACTTCTTCATCATGATGGGGCTCTCGAGCATCATCGCCACCTTCGGCCTGCTTCAGGGGAGCACCGCCGTCATCATCGGAGCCATGCTGGTGGCGCCCCTCTTCACGCCGATTCTGGCCTTGAGCCTGGCCATCGTCCAGGGAGATATCCGCCTGCTCCGGCTGGCGGTGGAATCGGCCCTCAAGGGCATCACCCTGGCGATCGGAGTCGCAGCGGTGCTCGGCGCGCTCTCACCCCTGCGAAGCCTGACGCACGAGATCCTCATCCGGACCAGCCCAAACCTCTTTGATCTGGCGGTTGCCCTGGCCTCCGGCGCGGCCGGCGCGTACGCCGTGGCGCGCAAGGATGTGGCCACCGCACTGCCAGGCGTGGCGATCGCCGCCGCACTCGTCCCCCCATTGGGTGTGATCGGGATCGGAATGGCCTTGCTGGACGGCAGCGTGGTCAGCGGGGGCTTCTTGCTCTTCACCACAAACTTGATCGCCATCATGCTGGCGGGCGCTGTCACGCTGCTTCTATTGGGCTTCCGCCCCACCGGCGGGCACGAGCGGGAGGCCCGGCTGCGCCTGGGTATCCTGACCTCGATCGTGCTGCTGATCGTTATCACCATCCCCCTCGCACTTGTTTTTATCGACGCTGTGCAAACCTCCCGTAGCCGCCAGATCATCGACCAGGTGCTGACCGATTTCGCCCAGGCCGATGCGGCCATTCAATTGGTCGATTACGAATTCACGCCCGGACCTCAGCATATCCTCGATTTGGAGATCACCCTCAACGCCGCACGTCCCATTGAGCAGGCGGATGCGGAAGCGCTGGAGGCGGCCTTCCAGCATGCACTAGGGGGCCCTGTGCGATTGCGTCTGATTCGTGTCCCGGTGGAAACCCTCGAATGGCCTTAGCAGACCAGGGGTTAAATCCTGAGAGCCGGGGACGCCGACCCCGGCTCTCTCTTAAGGAGGAGAAGAAGAGATTCCGCCCTTCTCCCTATACTATAGGGCAACTCTCTTGAAATGCGCGCGTCGCTATCCTTACGGATTTCCTACGGAATCCCTACGCTGGATAGGATTAACGGGCTATCCGCCAACTCCACCGGCCCTCTTGGGCAGTGCTCGGGCCGAGGCGATATGGCGCGGTGCCTACCCAGCCGCGTGCTATAATCGCCGCATCCCCTGACCCCACTGCCCATGATCCCCGACTGGCTCCTGGCTTCGCTCCCCATCCTCGTCATCCTGGTCTTGATGACGGTCTTCCGCTGGAGTGCAGCCCGGGCCGGATCCGCTGGCTGGCTTGCAGCCATGCTCATCGCCGCATGCCTCTTTGGCGCCGACCTCCGCCTCCTGGCATTCGCCCAAGCCAAGGCTGCCTTGCTGAGCCTGGACGTCCTGCTCATTGTCTGGAACGCATTCTTGCTCTATAAAGTGATTGACGAAGCCGGTGCCATCGCGCTCTTCAGCCAGGTGATCCCTGGGCTCACACGTGATACGGCCGTCCAGGCGTTGCTCATTGGCTGGGCCTTTGCCTCCTTCTTGCAGGGAGTGGGCGGCTTCGGTGTCCCTACGGCGGTGACCGCTCCTTTACTCGTCGGGCTGGGCTTCTCGCCCATGGCAGCGGTGCTGATCCCGTCCCTGGGCCACGCCTGGGCGGTCACCTTCGGCTCGCTGGCCTCCTCCTTCCAGGCCCTGATGGCTGCCACGGGCCTGCCAGGTGAAACCCTGGCTCCCCATTCAGCCGTGTTCCTGGCTTTGGCGGGGCTCGCCTGTGGCGTGCTCGTGGCACAAGTCGCTGGGACGTGGCGCGGCGCATGGCGTGCCTTGCCGGCTGTGCTCATCATGGGGATTCCGATGGGGCTGGTTCAATTCACGCTGGCGACGCGCGGTCTCTGGAATATCGCCGCTCTGGGCGCAGGTTCTGTGGGTCTCGCTTGCGGGGTGCTTGCCACCCGGCTGCGGCTCTACCGCAATCACTCACCCTCGCCCCGGGCCCCTGGTGCATGGCGCCAGGTCGGATTGGCACTTTCAGGATACCTTGCGCTGGTTGCAATCACGCTGGTGGTTCAGCTCACGCCCGCCATTCGTTCAGCGCTCGAGGTCATCACCCTGCGCGTGCCCTTCCCGGAACTCGTCACGCAACGGGGCTACGTGACGCCTGCCGGGTACGGCCGGCAGATCCCGCTGCTGCGCCATGCCGGCGCTCTCCTGGCCTATAGCTCACTCTGCGCCTATGCCATCTACCGCCTTGCGGGACGCTACTCACCCGGCGCGCTGCGCCGCATCGCGGAGAGCACCTTGCGCCGCATGCTGCCATCGAGCCTGGGCATCGCCGCCATGGTGGCGATGGCGGTGGTCATGGCACATGCCGGCATGACGGACGCCCTGGCCCATGCGCTGGCCCGCGGCGCGGGGAATCTCTTTCCGCTCGCCTCGCCCTGGATCGGTGCGCTGGGCGCATTCATGACCGGCTCCAACACCAACTCAAATGTAGTCTTCGCTCTCCTTCAGCTTCGAACGGCCGAACTATTAGGCTTGAGCCTTCCCATCATCCTCGCTGCCCAGACCGCCGGCGGGGCGATCGGCTCCGTCGCCGCCCCGACCAAAATCGTCGTTGGCGCCTCGACCACGGGTGCCGCGGGCCAGGAGGGTCGCATCCTCGGAAAGCTGCTCGGGTATGTGGCGGCGCTGCTGGCGATCCTCAGCTTGGCTGCCTGGATCAGCTTGGGGAGGGCTTCATGAGTCAAGGCCCCCCTATGAACCAAAGCCTCCGACTCAAGGCGCTGGCCTTCTCGCTGGTCATGCTCGCGCCGTGGGGACTCTACTTCGCAGCCCAGGCCGGAGATGCAGCGGCGATGTGGATCTGGTTCGGGGTCCTATCCGCCGGCATGACTCTGGCGCTCTCGATCTCCTAGAGCCTGCCCCTAGGCCTTGGCCGACCAAGCCGGTGCTCTGAATCGCCCGGCGCTGACATCTCGGCCGCAGATAGCCGAAGGCAGGGTGCCTGCCGTCCCGGCCACCTACTCTGCAAGGCCGAGATACTGCGCAAAGGCGCGCATGGCCTCAAGGTGCTCATCGGGGTGCTTGAGACCGCTGCGCATCGTATTGAGGGAGAGGTGGGTAGCTCCCGCCTGTTCCCACGCTCTCACTCTCTCCAACAGCTGCCCCCTCTCTCCCTCATCGTACCGCACTCTGCCCTCCAGGCCCAATTCCCCAGGATCACGGCCTGCCTCGGCCCAATAGCGGCGCAGCTTTTCGATCGATGGCCCGGCCTCCTCGGCCGATCGATAGCTCGGCAGCCACCCCTCGCCCAGCCTGGCTGTACGTCTCAGGACAACGTCCGCATGGCCTCCGAACCAGAGCGGTATCGGGCGTTGCTGCGGCATCGGGTTCAATCCCACATGGGACAATTGATGCCAGCGGCCTTGATAGCTCACCACTCGCTCCGTCCAAAGCAGGCGCATGGCCTCCACTTGCTCCTCGATCCGCTGGCCACGGGTATGGAAGTCCCAGCCCAGGGCCTCGAATTCGGGCTTATTCCACCCCACGCCCACCCCTAGCCTCAGGCGGCCGCCGCAGAGCAAATCCAGCGTGGCCGCTTGCTTGGCCACGAGCGTCGTTTGGCGCTGCGGCAGAACTAACACCCCCGTCACGAAACCAATGCGTCGTGTGACGCTGGCCATGAAGGCGAACAGGACGAAGGGTGAGAGAAAGGGATCGTCAATTGTGTAGATACCCTCGAATCCGCCGGGGCGTCCTGGATCAACCCCTAGAACATGCTCGTAGGCCAGAATATGACTATACCCCAGCGCCTCGGCCGTCTGCGCGAAGCGCCGGATCCATCCTGGGTCGGCCTCGACCTCGATCTGCGGAAACACAACGCCAATTTGCATTCGACATCCTCCTGAACGTGCCTGCCCAGGTCCCGAGTATAACCCCGAGCCGACCGCTGTCGCCGCGCCGGGTCTGATGTACAATGGGCTCTATGAGCGACCAGCCCATTCACCTGCTAATGACGGTGTCCTTTCCCCAACCCCTCCTAGACCGCCTGCGTGCAATCTCGCCACAATTGAAGATTCAAAGCTTCCCGGCCCGTGAGGCCGAGGCCCTCCCGGAGGACCTGCTTCCGGAGATTGAGATCCTCTACACGATCTCCGCGCTGCCCGATCCGGAGCTGGTGCCGAACCTACGCTGGGTGCAACTCCACTTCGCCGGTGCAGACCACCTCCTCGGCCACCCTCTGCTCAGCAAGGAGGACTTGATCATCACAACCATGAGCGGAGCCTCAGCACCTCAGATGGCCGAATTCGCCCTGATGTGTATGCTGGCCCTGGGTCATCGGCTGCCGCAGTTCACCCGCGGCACGCCCGCCGAACGCTGGTCGGACGACCGCTATGCGCGCTTCCAGCCCCTCGAGCTTCGCGGCAGCACGGTGGGAATTGTCGGCTACGGCAGCGTGGGGCGGGAGGTGGCCCGCCTGTGTCACGCCTTCGGGGCGCAGGTCCTGGCCGTCAAGCACGATCTCAAACACCTGGAGGACGAGGGGTACCTGATGGAAGGGCTGGGCGATCCCCAGGCAGACATCCCTCAGCGGATATACCCGCCGCAAGCTCTCAAATCGATGGCCTCTCTCTGCGATTTCCTGGTGATTACCGTGCCACTCACCGGCGAGACGCAGGGGCTGGTGGATGAGGCCGTCTTCCAGGCGATGCCACCGCATGCATACCTAGTGGATATCTCGCGCGGTGGCATCGTGGACCACGGTGCGCTGGTCGAAGCGCTTAACAACGAGACCATTGCAGGAGCAGCTCTAGATGTCTACCCCATCGAGCCGCTTCCCGAAAGCAGCCCTCTCTGGAAGCATGAGAACGTCATCCTGTCCCCGCACCTAGCAGGGGCCTCGCCTCATTATTTCGAGCGGGCCGCCGACCTGTTTGCTGCCAACCTTCAGAGATACCTCTCAGACCGCCCACTGCTCAACGTATTCGATCCGGCACGGGGATACTGAACGCTGCCTTCTATGAAGATCAAAGGTATCATCTTCGACCTGGGTTCCACACTTATCCGATTCACCGGCGACTGGTCGGAGATCGGCCGGCGCAGCCTGGCGGCCCTGGCCGATGAGCTCGAACGCCGAGGACTCCGGTTGCGCCGGGAGCCTTTCCTGCGCGACCTCGACCGGGCGCTCCATGCCTATTATCAGCGCCGGGACGAGGATTATATTGAGCATACAACCGCCTCGATCCTGTGCAAGGTCCTCGCCTCCCACGGCGTGGATCGGCCCGGTGACGAATTCATCCGCCCGGCACTCGAGGCGATGTATGCCGTGAGCGAGCAGGCCTGGGAGCCGATGCCTGGGCTGCACGAGGTGCTTCAGGCATTGCGGGACTCCGGACGCCGCCTGGGTATGATATCCAACGCGGGCGACAGTCATAATGTCCAGCGCCTGATCGACAAGGTCGGAATCCGGCCTTACTTCGATCCAATTCTGATTTCCGCCCAGGAGGGTATTCGGAAACCTCACCCTGAGCTATTCGCACGGGTTCTCGCAGCCTGGCAGTTGCCGCCTGAGCGTGTCGTCATGGTTGGCGACCTACTGGAGGCCGATATCCTCGGCGCCCAGCGGGCTGGAATCCACCAGATATGGTTGAAGGAGGCCGCCACCATCCCCGAATCCTCCTCGATCGTCCCAGAGACCGAGGCCGAGAGTCTGCGGCAAGTGCCGGATATCATCCGCCAGCTCGAAGCGAAAGGCTGATTCCCTTGGATTTCCGTGCCGTAAGCCGACATATCCTGCGCCTGGAAGTCAATCTGAAGATCATCGGTCCGCTCTCGATCCCGGTGAGCGTGTGGTTGGTGCGGTCGGATGAGGGGTGGATCATGGTGGACGCAGGCCCACCGGCCACAGCCGATCACGTCGTTGCGGCGGTGGCACGCGCCACCGAAGGGCGCGGCCCGCGGCTCATCCTGCTCACACACGCGCATTACGATCACAGCGGCGGGCTGAACGCGCTGCGGCTGGCGTGGAACACACCCATCGCCTGCCATGTCGAGGAGGTGCCCTTCATCACCGGGGAGATGGAATACCGCGATCTGCAACCTCGTGGGTTGGCCTTCTGGCTCGGGCGATACCTCATGCCCTCCCCGGCCGCCGGCCTTCCGGTCTCGCGGGATTTGCAGCGCGGCGAGAGTATTGCAGGCATGGTCACCATCCATCTGCCCGGGCACTCACCCGGACAGATCGGGTTCTTGCATCCGCAAGACCAGGCCATCCTGTGCGGTGATGCGTTGATGAATCTCCGGGGGCAACTTTCCCCGCCGTTCGCCGCCGTCACACCCGACCCAGAACGAGCGCGGGCCTCCATGCGCCGCCTGGCAGAACTCGATTTTGTCCATCTATTGCCATCCCATGGTGAACCCATCCTGGGGCGCAGCCGGGAGGCCCTCCTGCGTTACCTCGGCCTGCCAGCCAATGACGTTCACACCGAGCCTTGGTGAAGCGCCACATACCCAAGACACCCCAATAACATGAGCTTGCCTATGGATCTTCCCGAGACACCTCTGCGCTATCCACGTCGCCAAACCATCCGGGGCACGCTGCGGGGCCTCATCCGCGCCGCCTTTGCCCTAATGGCCGATGTCGAAATCGAAGGCCGCGAGAATCTGCCGCAGAACGGCCCCTTGATTGTGGTGGGCAACCACTTCAGCTTCATCGACCCGGTGGCCATGATCCATGCCACCCCGTGGCCGCTGGAATTCCTGGCGGGCGTGCGCATGCCCAACGCACCACCGGCGGCGCGGATCTTTCCTCGGCTGTGGGGGGTCTTCCCGGTCCACCGCGGCGCCGTTTCGCGCGCGGCCCTCCGCTCGGCTGAGGCGATCCTGGGACAGGGGGGAGTGCTGGGAATCTTCCCCGAGGCGGGCAACTGGGCCAGTGTTCTGCGCCCAGCCCGGCCGGGCACGGCCTACCTGGCTACCAAGACGGGCGCGCCCGTCGTGCCCATGGCCTTCACCGGATTGAACGACATCTTCCCCGCGCTGCGCCAGGGGCGGCGGGCACAAGTGCGAATCCGCATCGGCCAGCTCTTCGGTCCCTTCCAGGTGGAGGGGCGCGGCCGGCGGCGGCGCGAGCAACTGGACAGAATCGGCCACGAAATCATGCGTCAAATCGCCCAGTTGCTGCCCGACCGCCTGCGGGGTCACTATGCCGAGGACCCCGCGATCCGCGCCGCCGCGCAGGGTACCGAGGTCTACCCCTGGGCCGATTCTCCAGACATCTGTGTCTCTTGCCACCTCAAACCGCGCAAATCGTTTGGGCCGTTTGGGTGTTTCCGGCAACTGGAAAGGTAGGTGTGTATGGAAAAGGCAGCTGCCATCCCCGCTATCAAGCTGCGGGCCAAATCCACCCGCCGCGAGCGCGTGGCCTGGTATCTTTACGACTTTGGAAACTCAGCCTACGCCGCCGTCGTTCTCCTGGCCATCTACTCTGCGTACTTCAAGTCTGAAGTGGCGGGCGGCGCCGAAGGCTCACGCCTTTGGGGCATCTCGGTCGGCATCGCTATGCTTATCGTGGCCATCACCTCTCCGGTGCTGGGAGCGATCGCCGATTTCTCTGGTGCCAAGAAACGCTTCCTGCTCTTCTACACCGCCATGTCCTGTGTCTTCACCGCTTTGCTCTTCTTCGTGCGTCCGGGGGACGTGGTCATGGGCATGGCCTTCTTCATCCTGGCCGAAGTCGGCTACCGCAGCGCACAGGTCTTTTACAACGCCCTTCTGCCCGAGATCGCCTCTTCCGAAGAGATCGGCAGCATCTCGGGCTTGGGTTGGGCCATTGGCTCCGCCGGCGGCATTCTCTGTCTGATCCTGATCCTTGCACTCATCATGCTCGTCGGCGGGACCTTCATCGTGCGCTTGTCACTGGCCATCACCGCCCTCTACTTCGCGGTCTCCAGCGTTCCCATCTTCCTCTGGGTCCGCGAGCGCGCCCAGCCGCAACCCTTCCCCGAAGGCGAGAACGCCCTCACCGTGGGCTTCAAGCGCCTGGCCACCACCTTCCGCAAGGTCAGGCGCTATCGGGAATTTCTGAAATTCATGGGAGCCTTCTTGGTTTACAACGACGGCATCCTGATGGCGCTCGACTTCGCCGCCATCCTGGGGGCAGTGCTGTACGGAATGAATCAGCAAGAGTTGATTATCTTCATGATCCTGGTGCAGGTCGCCAGCGTCGCGGGCGCCTACCTGTTCGGCATTCTGGCCGACCGCATCGGCTCCAAGCGCTCCTTGATGCTGTCATTGTGGTTGATGATTGGGGCTGCCGTATGGATGTTCTTCAACGATTCCATCACTGGCTTCTATTGGATCGGCGGTCTCGCTGGCTTCGCGCTGACGGGCGTGCAATCGGTGAGCCGGACTATGATCGGTCTCTTCAGTCCTCCAGGGCAGAGCGCCGAATTCTACGGCTTCTTCGCCGTCGCGGGGCGGACCTCCTCCTTTATCGGGCCCACAGTCTACGGTATCCTCGCCGCCGAGGCCGCTCTCTGGTTCCAGTCGCGGGGCCAGCCGGCGCTGCTGGCCGAGCAATCCGGCCAGCGGATTGCGATTCTTTCCATCATCGCCTTCCTTGTGGCTGGCGTGGCGCTGCTCCTGCTGGTCAACGAACGAAGGGCTCGGGAGCAGGCCGTCGCCTAAACGAGTCTCCCGGGCGCGCCCATCAACCCGGGCGGAGGCCCACCTTCCGTATCAACCGTCATGCATTATTGGTGCGGTTGTTGTGGAGCGAGAGTAGCCGTGCGATCAGGCGCTGCATGCGCTCGAAATGGGTGCCCCTCCAGTAGATTCGTCCGCACCCCTCACAGCGTTTGAAATGCTCCTGCGAAGCTTGCACGCCCCGGGGTAGGAGTTCCCATACCTGTTCCTTGGATACCGGAACCAGCGCCGCGTTGCAGCGCATGCAGCGGCGGAAGGGCTTAATCTCCGACCAAAGGTCGAACCTGTCCAGTACCTCTATGACCTGATCCAGCGGCCTGATTGCCCGGACACAGTATCCATGCGTAACCACGCTCCTCTTGAGCAGGCCGCGATCTTTGGTTAGCAAGATTCGCCCATGCTCGCTGGCCTCCCTGGCCAGTGCCGCATCGCCAGCCTCATTGGAGTACCATACGTCGAACCCGAGCATGCGCAGGTAGGCCGACAGGCGGCCCAGGTGGGTATCGAGTGCGAAGCGGGTCACCCGCAGGGGCTGCGGTCTCACTTTCAAGAGCGGCTCGATGTCGAGGGTTTCGAACATCGGGTAGACGCTGATGCGCTCACCGCCCAGGATTCGCTGCTCGAAGCCGACGCTCTCTCCGTCCACCAGGATCAGGTCCACTTCGGTATGCGGCACACCGAGCGCTTCGATCAGGTCCTTCACAGAGGGCGTCCCTTGGAAGACGTGTTGAAAAGGCCTGCCACGCCGCTCCGGCGGCAGGAAGTCGTTCAATTCCGCATAGAAGCGCAGGGTTGCTTCCCTCATCCTCAGCCCCTGCCTTAGATTCTACAACCGCATCCGCTGAAGGGTGCCTCCCCCCGGCGGGAGCAATTGTTAGGTATTCGCAAAGTTCGAGCGTCGCCCTGTGTGTCACAATAGGAATGCATCCGAGCAAAAGGTGCGCTATGGAGGCGACTCTGAACACGATGGATCCACGGGTTGCGGCGTTAACCGAAGGGCTGGCACGCCTCAACCACGGCGAGGTCAACCTGCGCTGGGCAGCTGTGATGGATTACGATGGCCTCATTCTGGCCAGCTATCCGCCCGACGATCAGGGAGCCATCGAGGAAGCCGTGGGTGCGACTGCGCATATCTTGCATCTGGGCGAGAGGGCCCAGTCGCAAGTCGATCTTGGTAAGTGGCGCTATTCCCTAATAGCCGGAGCGGAGCTTCAGGTATTGGTGCTGCACCTCAATAATGAAGTCGTTCTCTCTATGGGGATCGGCTCCCGGACTCAGCTCCACCGCATTTTCTCGGCCGTGCGCGAGGTGGTGCCCGTGCTTATCCGCTCGCTGGACCTCACGGCCCGGAAATTCGCTGAGCCGAACACCATGCTCATCCACCGCGAGCAACTCGACCGCTACCTCGAAGGTTCCTGATCTTACGCAGTCCGCCTTAGCGTTATGGCATCTCCGCCGAGCGGGCGATATCCGCCGTCTTCGCGGCCGTCAGGTGAATCAAGTCCGACGACGCCAGATGATCTCCAGTCCTGGGGCCCCGCCGCTCAGGCCCACTCTCGGCCATAGCTCAACGGTCTCGTCAATATAGATTGGCATGGTCCGCCGCAGCCCAAGCGGCGTCACGGCCCCGCGCGGGTAGCCGGTCAGCTCTCGGACCTGTTTCTGGGGGACCATCTCAACCCGCCTGTTCCCGGAGACCGCCGCGATGCGCTTCAGATCAATTTCGGTGCCGGCCGGCACCATGGCCAGTAATGGGCCACTTCGATCGCCACGCACGGCCAGAGTCTTGAAGATGCGTTCTGGCTCCACACCGAGTTCCGCCGCAGCCCGCTCCGCGAGCCGGCTACCCTCCTCGATCTCATACTTGCAAACTTCAAAATCCACCTGCGCGGCTTCGAGCATGCGTATGGCGTTGGTCTTCTTCCCCATCTCCCTAATCCATGCATCTTCGGCCTGATCGAGCTTATTGTCCTCTGGCGGCTCTCTTTTGCCAACGGACACTCGATCCGCAGGCCTGGTAGAATGGACTGCCTGCATCTGACCGTCATCGATGAGCGCACTGATGCACACCTGGATCGTCCTCTCTGTCCTGGCCGCTGCTCTGCTCCTATTTGTCACCGAATGGCTGCGCGTGGATATTGTCGCGCTGGGTGTGGTGGTTGCCCTGGCGCTCACAGGCGTTCTGACCGCCGAGCAAGCCTTCGAGGGTTTCTCCAATCCAGCCGTGCTCACGATTGCGGCCCTGTTCGTCATCGCCGGAGCGGCGACCCGTTCGGGGGTGGCAGCCACCGCCGCGCGCTGGATCCTGCACTTTGCCGGGGGCGAGGAGCGGCGCCTATTGAGCCTGCTCATGCTCGGCGCGGCGCTGCTCTCAAGCGTCATGAGCGACACGGGAACTGTCGCCGTCATGCTCCCGGCCGTCGTAGCGCTGGCCCGCCGGGCGCGCATCCCCACCTCCCGCCTGCTCATCCCGCTTTCCTTCGGCGCCCTGCTCGGCGGCGCGGCCACCCAGATCGGCACACCTCCCAACATCATCGTCAGCGACCTGCTTCAGGAAGCCGGGTTGCGTCCCTTTCACTTCTTCAGCTTCACGCCCGTGGGCGTGGCGCTTATCCTCGGAGGCACGGGGGTCATGGTTCTGTTTGGGCCACGGCTGCTGCCAACGCGTCAGCCTCAGCTCGATGGCCAACGCGTCGAGACACCCGAGGAGCTTGTCCGGCGATACCGCCTGCCTGAAGGTCTCTTCCGGGTGCGTGTGCGCCAGGACTCCAAGCTGGCGGGGCTGCGCCTTACGGATGCCGCCCTTCCCTCCACCTATCAGGTAAGGATCCTGGAAGTGCGGCGGGCGGTATCCAACGGCGTCCGGGAAGTGCTCCCGCCGCATCCGGGGCTGCGATTCGAGCCGCAGGATCTGCTGATCGTCCAGGGTGCCGCTGAGGATGTGGCGCGGGCGGCAGCCCGATGGGACCTGGCCGTTCAGCCAGCACAGGCTGCCGACCAGCAATCTCTGCTTAGCGACGAGGTCGGCGTCGCTGAAGCGATCCTCCCGCCGCGCTCCTCCCTGGTGGGGAAGACCTTGCAGCAGCTACGTTTCGGAACCCAATACGGCCTCACCGTGCTCGGCCTCCAGCGCGCCGGCGTTGGCTCCCTGCGCGACCTGAAGATCACGCCGCTGCAATTCGGCGACATCCTGCTCTTGCAGGGGCCTTGGCGCAACATTCTGGCCTTGCGCGAGCGGCCGGTGGATTTTGTCGTGACCGGTCAGCCGGAGGCGGCCGGGGTGGCTTCCCGGCCCGAGAAAGCCCCCTGGGTCATCGCTATCCTGGCCGGAATGCTGGCGATCCTGATCGCCGGCATGCTCCCACTGCCGGTGGCCAGCTGGCTCGCCGCGCTGGCCATCGTGCTCTCTGGATGTATGACGATGGACGAGGCCTACCGCGCCATCGACTGGCGCAGCCTGCTGCTCGTGGCTGGCATGCTCCCGATGAGCACGGCGCTGATGAAGGTTGGGCTGGTGGACCTCGCCGCCCTGGCGCTCGCGCGCAACCTGGGCTCGGTCAGTCCACTGTTGCTGCTGGCTGGTTTGTTTCTCGTGACGGCGCTTTTCACTCAGTTGCTCTCGAACACAGCCACGACGGTCCTGATCGCACCGATCGCGCTGGCAGCCGCACAGTCCCAAGGCCTTGAGCCGCACGCCCTACTGATGGCCACGGCCATCGCCGCTTCGGCCGCGTTCGCCTCGCCGGTGGCCTCCCCCGTGAACACGCTCGTGATGGCGGCGGGCGGGTACCGATTTGGAGACTATTTGAAGGCTGGCCTGCCGCTCATCGGCCTGGCTCTGGTGGCTTCGGTGTTGCTGCTTCCGTTGTTGTTCCCCTTCTAGACCGGATGCGAAAGCGCCTCCCATCGGAGGCGCTGTGTGCCCCAGGCGCGATTCGAACGCGCAACCTAGGCTTTAGGAGAGCCTTGCTCTATCCTATTGAGCTACTGGGGCTCGTCGGCATTATAGCACGAGCCTACCCGGCGCCTGAGACCTGAATGAGATAGGCTGGAATGGGCTCACGCCGCCCGATGACCTGGATAGGTTCCAGCGGCTCGGCCTCCACCTCCTTATGTGCCAGTTCGTAGGTGTGACGGCTGAGCAGAATCTGCCCGCTGCCGGCTTGCTCCTGCAACCGCTTGGCCACATTCACCACGTCCCCTACCACGGTGTAGTCCATCACCTTCTCCGAGCCGATGTTGCCCACCACTGCCTCTCCGGAGTGCAAACCGATCCCCAATCCCAGGCCGCGCAGCTCGTCGCCCGAGTTCTCGCGGAGGCCGCGGAACAATAGCTGCATCTCGATCGCCGTGTCCACGGCGCGCTTGGCGTCATCCTCGCCAGCCACCGGCGCGCCATAGAAGGCCATGAAGCCATCGCCCAAGTACTTGTCGAAGGTGCCACGGTGCTTGAAGACCACTTGGCTCAGCGACTGGAAGATGTGGTTGAGGGTCTCGATCACCTTCTCGGCCGTGTTCTGCTCGGTGAAGCGCGTGAAGCCGCGGATGTCGGCGAAGAGCACGGTCACGGGGCAAATGTCCCCGCCTAGCTTGAGATAGCGCTCGGGGTCGGTGAGGATCACATCGGTGACGTCTTCGGCCAAGAAACGATCGAGTACCTGGCGCAGCAGCCGGTTGCGGGCTTCCACTTCGTCGTGGAGTTTCTTGATGCGCAAGAGCGACCGCACGCGCGTGAGCAGTACCACTGAACTATAGGGCTTGGTTACGAAGTCATCGGCGCCGGCCTCGATGGCGCGCAGCTTCTCCTCCTCACTGTCCAACGCGGTGACAATCACCACGGGAACAAACTGGGTGGAAGGGTGGCTCTTCATCGCCCGGCAGAGCGAGAGCCCGTCCATGCGCGGCATCTGCACGTCAACCAGCGCCAAATCGGGAGGATTATCCATGGCCGACTCAAGTGCGACCCGGCCATCCGCCGCGGCGACGACCTCGCATCCGGAGGTGGCAAGGAAGGTTTGGAGCAAATCCCGATTGAGCCAATCGTCGTCCGCGATCAGGATGCGCGGAGGGCGATTGAAGATCTCCTTCAGGTCCATGGGTGCCAGTTCCAGCCGCTCACTCCTTTATAGTACAGCAAAGTGCCTTGCGGGCACCTAACGAAACCATTGCAGATCAGACCCGGCGCGCAGCGGCCACCCAGGCGGTGGCCGCAAACTGTCTGCTCTTGCTCCTCGCCGGTGCGAGGGATAAGAGGCTACTCGATTTTCCCGGTAGCGATGGCCATCTTGACCTCGCCCACCGCCTTGGTGACCTCGATCTCACGCGGGCAGGCATCCGTGCAGTTGTAGATATCATGGCAGCGCCAGATTCCCATGCGGTTGTTCAGGATCTTCAAACGCTCCGGGCCTGCCTGGTCTCGGCTGTCGAAGATGAAGCGATGGGCCTGCACGATCGCCGCCGGGCCCACATACTCTCCGCTGGCCCAGAAAGACGGGCAGGAGGTGGTGCAGGCGGCGCAGAGGATGCACTTGGTGGTGTCGTCGAAGCGGGCACGCTGCTCTGGGGTCTGGAGGCGCTCCCGTGGCGGCGGGGGGTCATCGTTCACTAGGTAGGGCATCACCGACCGGTAGTGCTCGAAGAAGGGTTCCATGTCGACAATCAGATCTTTGATCACCGGCAGGCCGAGGATCGGCTCTACGGTGATCTTGGTGCCCACATCCTTCACGAGTACCTTGCACGCCAGCCGATTCACGCCATTGATGCGCATGGCATCGGAGCCGCAAATGCCATGCGCGCACGAGCGCCGGTAGGAGAGCGTGCCGTCCTGATACCACTTCACGCGGTTGAGCAGATCGAGCACCTGGTCATTGGGCTCGGCCTCAACCGTATAGGTCTCATAGTGAGGCTTCTTGTCGGTCTCCGGGTTGTAGCGCAGGATGCGAAGCGTAACCTCCATGACACCTCTCCTAGTACGTGCGCTCCTTAGGCTTGAAACGCGTGATCGTCACGGGCTTATAGCGCAGTGATACGCCTTTCCGGTCGAGATAGGCCAGCGTGTGCTTCAGCCAGCGTTTGTCATCCCGTTTGGGGAAGTCCTCGCGGGCGTGTGCCCCGCGGCTTTCCTTCCGCGCTAGCGCCGACACCGCCGTGACCTCTGCGATATCCAGCATGCAACCCAGTTCCCAGGCTTCTAGCACATCGGTGTTGAAGATGTGCCCGGGGTCGCCGGCCCGGACATGCCGGAAGCGGTCCTTCAGTTCGCGGATCTTCTCGAGCGCCTCTTGCATGCCCTCCTCGGTGCGGAAGACGCTGACGTGGTCGAACATGGCCACTTGCATCTCGCGGCGGATATCGGCGGCCACCTCGGTGCCATCCGCGCTGCGCAGCGCCTCTAGCTGCTCGCGCACGTAGCCCTGAGGATCCTCCGGCAGGGGTGTGAAATCGACCCCTTGGGCGTATTCTGCGGCGCGGATGCCAGCTTCCTTCCCAAAGACGACGATGTCCAGGAGCGAGTTGGTCCCCAGGCGGTTCGCGCCGTGGACCGAGACGCAGGCCACCTCGCCGGCTGCATACAGCCCGGGCATGATCTTGTTTTCCTCATCGATCACCACATGGCCATGCATATCGGTAGGGACGCCGCCCATGGCGTAGTGGGCGGTGGGCTGCACAGGCATGGGTTGCATGACCGGATCAACGTCCATATAGGTGCGGCAGAAATCGATGATGTCCGGCAGCTTGGCGAGGATATCGGCGGCGGTCACACGATACGGGCTGCCATCCGGGAAGGTGCGTCCGTCGATCTGGGCGTACTTGTTGACTGTCTCGGGGCGCACATCCAGGTAAAGATAGCGCTGCCCGCCGATACCGCGCCCCTCGCGCATTTCTAGGTACATCGCCCGGCTCACCACATCGCGTGAGGCCAGGTCTTTCACGGTAGGGGCATAACTCTCCATGAAGCGCTCGCCCTCATCATTGATGAGCACGCCACCCTCACCACGCACCCCCTCTGTAATCAAGATGCCCATGCGGTAGATACCGGTGGGGTGGAATTGGAAGAACTCCATATCCTCCGCCGGGATGCCACGGCGCATCGTCACCGCCACGCCGTCGCCGGTGTAGGAATGGGCATTGGATGTGATCTCCCAAACCCGGCCCCAACCGCCGGTGGTGAAGATCACCGCTTTGGCATGGAAGGTGTGCAACTCGCCGGTCGCCATTTCGACCGCCACCACCCCACAGGCCACGCCATCCCGCACCAGCAAGTCGAGCACCTGGAACTCATCGAAGAAGGTGACATTGTTCTTGATGCACTGCTGATAAAGCGTCTGCAGGATCATGTGTCCTGTGCGGTCTGCGGCGTAGGCCGCCCGGCGCACGGGCTTGCCAGTCTCGTTGTTAGTATGGCCGCCGAAGGGGCGCTGAGCGATGCGACCTTCCGGCGTGCGGTTGAAGGGCAGCCCCATGTGCTCCAATTCGTAGACCGTGTCGACGGCCTGCTTACACATAAACTCGATGGCGTCCTGGTCGCCCAGGTAGTCGCTGCCCTTTACGGTATCGAAGGTATGCCATTCGGGGCGGTCATCCTCTTCGCTGCCCAAGGCGGCCCCCACGCCGCCCTGTGCCGTCCCGGTGTGAGAGCGAACCGGGTAGAGCTTGCTCAGCACCGCCGTCTTGGCACGCTTTGAGGCGTAGAGGGCGGCCATCAGCCCGGCCCCGCCCCCGCCCACGATCACGACTTCATATTCATGCTGCATGGATAGATCTCTCCCGTACAGTGCCCGGCGGATTTATGAAGCCAGGATGACATAGATGGCGACGATTAAGGCCCCCACGAGTATCACGAGCAGCAGGAAGCGTAACACGGCTATCAACAATGAGTTTTGGATGTAGTCCTCGAGCACCATGCGCAGCCCGTTCACTGCGTGCACGGCGGCCAAGAAGATCATCACCATGCTGTAGATTTGCCAAAAGGCGTTCGACCAGCCCAGGCTTACATCCGGGATATCACTGTTGACCACGTGGTTAGGGTTGGGGAAGAAGGTCCAGCGCAGGAAGGAAGGCATGTCTAGGTAACGCCTCCCGCCCAACGAGAATGCCATCCCCATGCTCATAGCACCGAAGATCATCAATACTAGCCCTGAGATGCGGGTGAAGAGCCACATGCCGTATTCAAAGGCACCTGCGGAGCGCACCGGCCTTGGTGATCGCATTAGCAACCTCCCCTCCCGTCTCACACCCCGGCCAGGGTGTTCTGCACCATGAAGTAGACCGGCAAGCCGTAGGCTGGAAAGAAGAGGATCCACTGCAGCCAGACCAGCTCGCGCTCAAAGCGGATGAGCGCCGGGAACAGGTCCATCACGGCCAGCCGCGACCCGTTCAGGGCGTGGAAAAGCACGCAAAAATAGACGAAGATCTGGAACGGCCACGACTCGTAGACGGTATTGATGGCAAAGGCCACATCCGAGCCGAACTGCTGGCCAAAGAACGAGACGACGACATGCGTTCCGGCGAAGAGTAGGATGCCCAGGCCGGAGATGCGATGCAAGAGCCAGTTGAGCATGCCCTCCTTGCCCTTGTAGCGCAGCGCCGCCCCAAGGCTCACACGTCGACTGAGGGCCATATTGCCTCCCATGGGATAGGGTGATCGCCTCGAACATCGCCCATTATAGCGGTTTGCTGGGCCATATCACCAGCGACGCCTATCCATGTTTCTGGAGCCAGATTTCCTATCCTCTGGCTGGGCGGCTGTATGCTATTCATCACTTCTTGCCCCGCTTCAGCATGCGGTAGAATAGGCAGCATCAGCGATGTCCTTGGTGGGGGGGCGGCGTGAGTCGCCCCCTCGCGCATCCTGGAGGTTGCACATGGCCGGCGACTCTCACGATCATGGCCTCAGCCGGCGTGGCTTCGTGGCAGGCATGGTGGGGTTCCTGGGCGGCATCATCTCGGTGCTTATCGGCATCCCGGCCATCGGCTACTGGCTGGCACCGGGGCTGAAATCCTTCCGGGCCACACGGGATGAATGGGTTCCGCTGGGGCTGGTTGAGGACCTGACGCCGGGGGAGCCCAAGCTGTTCTCCTTCACACGCACAAAACAGGTTGGCTGGGAACGCACCGCTCAGAGTTACGGCATCTATGTCATCAAGAAATCGGACGGCTCCCTGGATGTCTTCTCCAATATCTGCACCCATCTCAGCTGCCGCGTGAGTTGGAAGGAGGACATGGGTATCTTCCAATGTCCCTGTCATGACGGCCGCTTCGCCAAGGACGGCTCGATTATCTCCGGTCCCCAACCACGGCCGCTTGACCGCTTCGAATACAAGATCGAGGATGGCACGTTGATGATTCACCTCACGGAGGCCTGACGTGGCTGCTCGATGGTTCACCTGGCTGGACGAACGCCTGGGGCTCAAAGGCATCTATGAGGTTGTCCTGGACCGCAAAGTCCCCAAGGTCAATTGGCTCTTCACGCTGGGAAGCGCCACGCTCTTCCTGGCGCTTGTTCAGGGCGCGACAGGAATCTTCCTCACCGTCTACTATGTTCCCCACCCCGAGCAGGCCTATGAGAGCATCAACTACATCATGAATGAGGTCGCCTTCGGATGGCTGATCCGGGGCATCCACCATTGGGGTGCCACTCTGATGGTGATCACCGTCTTCCTGCATATGCTGCGCACCTTCTTCTACGGCGCCTACAAATACCCACGCGAGGTCACCTGGATCACCGGCGTGCTGCTGCTGCTGGGGACCCTGGGCATGGGGTTCACCGGCTATCTGCTGCCCTGGAACCAGCGTGCCTACTGGGCGACCACTGTAGGTACCTCGATCACCGAAACGATTCCCTTCATTGGCCCTTTCATCAACCGGGCTCTACGCGGCGGCACCGACCTCACTACGCTCACGCTGGTGCGGTTCTTCAGCGCCCATATCTGGATGCTGCCCGCGGCCCTAATCGGCCTTGTCGGCGTGCATATCTACCTGGTCATCCGGCTGGGTATCAGCCATGTCCCCAGCCAGGACGAATAGGAGCGCCATCGTGGAAGCGGATCCCAAAGAGCAATACAAGGAGCGCTACGAGCGCGCCAAGCAGCACGGCGTGAAGTTCTTCCCCGAAATCATCTATAAGGATTTGATCGTCTCATTTGGAATCTTCATCCTGTTGCTCGGCCTGGCGACCTTTGTGGGCGTGAAGCCTGAACCGCCGGCCGATCCCAACGACACCAACTACATCCCCCGGCCCGAATGGTACTTCCTCTTCCTGTTCCAACTCTTGAAGTACTTTCCCGGGACAATCGAGTGGGTCGGCACCACGGTGGTCCCCGTTCTGGCGGTCTTGGCGCTCTTGCTGTTGCCCTTCTACGACCGTAACCCCTTCCGGCATTGGAGCCGCAGGAAGCTCGCCATCAGCCTGATGGGGGCCAGCGTGGTCGGAATCGTTGCGCTTACCATCCTCGCCGCTGTGACCACTCCGCCACAGGAGGAGTTCACCCTGGCCGGTTCTGTCAGCGAGGAAATCGTGCTCGGCCAGGATCTCTACAGCCTGCACTGCGTCGAATGCCACGGAGCCGAAGGCGAGGGCGGGGAGATCACCACCGTGGAGGGCCTGGAGGGCGTCGTAGTGGCGCCACTCAACGCCCCCGATTTCATCTACACCCGCACGGATGAGACTATCTTCAACGTCATCGATTATGGCCAGCAGGACCTGGGCATGCCTCCCTTCGGACTGGCCTATGGGGGTGAACTGCAGCGCGGTGAGATCGAGTGGATCGTAACCTTCATGCGCTATACCTGGGATGACCGCGTCGAAATCCCCGAGGAGGCGCTCGCAGCCGGCGCCGTGCCGGAGCTGGGTCCGGACGAGATTCCCACCTACACCGTCCATATCGAGTCCATCGTCCGCCGCACCTGCCTCTCCTGCCACCGGCCGGGCAAGAAGAACAACAACTATCTGATGCGCGACTACGACGAGATCATCAACAGCGGGGACAGCGCACCCAACCTGATCGCCGGCGATCTAGGCAGCAATCTCATTCGTATGTTGCACCGTGAGGAGACCGACGCCGGCGGCCCCATGCCACCCTCCAAACCGCTGCGCGAGGAGTGGATCGAAATCTGGGAGCGCTGGGTCCTGGCGGGCATGCCGGAGACGCCCGAGGACTTGCCAACCCCCACGCCAGTCGCACCCGAAGAAACACCCACCGAGGCTGCGCCAATGCCCACACCGTGAAAGCGAAAAGGCGCGATTGAGTCAAACCTCCAAGGTCACGTTGATCTCGGAGGTTTCTCCTTGGGTGGCCAGCGCGCGATCAAGGCCTGCACCGGAAAGCTAGGTTTTCCAGTCGCTCCCCCTCCCCAAGCAAGATCGGGATCTTCTGCGGGTCGAGCGCAGGCTGGCCGGGATCGTGTACCAGGCAATAGCGACCGGGTGGGACACGGCGGATTCGGAAGCCGCCGTTATTCTGGCTGGAGGCCTCGCGCAGCGTTGCCCCACCCGGGCAGCGCCCGAGTTTCAAGAAGAAACGTTGCCCTGAGAGCGGATCCTCCCCTGGCTGATCCCAATTGCCATCCCCATCGTCATCCACGAAGACCCAGCCTGCGATCTCGCCCGGTTCGGGCGTCGGGCTGGGTAGCGGCGTGCGCATAGGCAGGTGGTCTGTGGACCCGGTCACCTGTGCATAACGAGCCCAAAGCCAACAGGTGCCGCCGGGGCGGTCCGGGTTCGCCACCAGCCAGTATCCGGGGATGCTGCTGCGGGCTACGATCTCGGTGCGCTCGCCCACCAGCAGTGCCCCCAAATAATCGTAAGTCTTCCCGGGACCGCTACGGCAATTGGTGTCCACACTTACCTCGATCGTGGGAGCTTCGGGTGTCGGGGTTGAGGTCGCGGTGGGCGTGGCCGTCGGAGGCTCAGGGGTGGGTGTGGGGGAAGGGGTCGACGCCAAGGCAGTAGTCTGCCGCGCCGTCTCCCGCAGGCGCGCCAGCGTGGCCTCGGCGACAGCGTCAAGCGCCGCTGCGGTTTGCGTTGCGGCGTTCTCCTCAGACGATATCAGCGGTGCCCCGCAGGCCGCCATGAGCAGCGCGGCCGCGAGCAGCGCCGAGGCCCGTACGATTGCGACGCACATGCTTTCTGGACTCCGCTCTTGGTGGGGTGCTGCGCGGCTGGTGACCACTCTCTCTTTATTCTCCGGGCGTTGTATTGTCCGGTTCTCGTAAATCGGCTTCCAGGCTCCGCAGGTGTGGAACTTCGAGGCCTAGCCGGTCGGCGTGAGCCAGGGCGCGCCGCAGGCGCTTGGGGGCACTGCGGCCCCTGGCCTTGTGCGCCCTGGCCAGATCCAGATAACCGAAGAGATCGCGCATCATTTGCTCCCGCGGCAAATCACGCTCCGCCAGCCGCTCCACGAGGTTCAGGACCTCCCCGACAATGGCGCGAGTCGTGTCGGCGTGGCGGTCCAGCAGATCGGCGATGGTCTCTCCTCCGGCCAGGCCGGCGAGGTTCATGGTCAGGATGTAGGCATACTTCAGCGCCAACTCATACTGGAGTGCCTCCGGGCTGGCGAGGCGGCGGGCGGGGATTTCCAGCGTGTCGAAGGCCCGCACGATGAGCTCCGCCTGCGGGCCGTACACGGGCGAGGGGATCGGAGCCTTCACGGGTTGGCGGTGCTTCTTCTCGAACCAGACCACGGCTACGGTCGGATCGGAGATCTTGTGGGCCTCCCAATCACGCGGCAGCAGTTCATTCTGGAGAAGTCCTACGCGCTGCTTCCAGGAGGGTGGCATGTTCTCGAGCACGGGATGCAGGTCGTCCTCCCCCACGGCTACGAGTGCCAGGGTTGGCTCCGGCAGTTCCTGCTCTACTTCTCTCATCTCGACCCCGCGGGTGATGGGGACCACAGGATAACCCAATCGCAGGAAGCCGCGCGCGAAGACGCTTCCCAGTTGGCCGATGCCGATGATGACAACGGGTGTTTTCATCCTGAAGCTTTCAATCTTCTTAGACACCGGACAGCTCCATTATACTGACGTATCCATATACCTGGCCCTTCATTATGGATTGTGCAATTGCTAATCCAACCGGCCGCGGTCACACCCAGGACGACCGCGGATGCCTACGAGATGTGTTCGCGAATGGCAAACCTAACATGGCCAGGGAGCCAGCCAACGCGATCCAGGATTGATATCGGCCAGCTCGCCATAAACACCCTGAGTTTCTTGGCGATTGACGCGGTCGAAAAGACGGGCTCCGGGTCCCTTCTTGGCCCAATCGAGATCGATCCTTTCTCTCGTGCGGGGGACCGCACGGCTTGATGGTAGCTTCGCATTCCTCACCGAATGCAGTTGTCTGGCTTCGAGGTCCTGTCGACAGCCACCCTCGTTGACAGTATGATCAAAGGCAGACCTTGGAG
Organism: uncultured Anaerolineaceae bacterium; assembly: GCA_964591485.1. GTDB lineage: Bacteria > Chloroflexota > Anaerolineae > Anaerolineales > E44-bin32 > E44-bin32. The sequence continues at coordinate 40,692 of CAZQDE010000003.1, forward strand.
GCGCGCTGCCCATGTTGCGTAAACTCCACCGGCCCGGCCTGCTATGCTTGCTGTCGATCCTGCTGGCGCTCACTTCGCTGAGCGCCGTACCGGCTGACGGTGGCTGGGAGCCAGTGGCCGAGGGCGTTGACTATCGCGCCTTCAAACTTCCGGGCCCGGTCCGGGCTTTCGTCGCCCGCATGGCGCGCTCAAATCCCGACCTCATCCTCGATACCGCCATCGCCCATGGCGACCTAATGGACGGTCTCGAAACCGTGGCGCAGATGGCCATCCGCTACGATGGAAGCTTGAGCACATGGGAGAACTCATGGGGCGCCAGAAACGAGGTTCTCGTTGCCATCAACGGTTCCTTTCACGATACCGAAACCGGGCGGCCGTTTGGCGGATTCATGCAATCCGGCTGGTACGTGCGTCGCTACGACCATCTTGGCGGACCCAGTGGCCTGACCTGGACGCGCGACCGCGAATTGTTCCTGGGTGGCTGCCTCTCACACCCTGAAGATGACCAGCGCCTGATCAACCTGACGCGCGGCACCAGCCTGCGCCTGGGTGGATTGAACCGGCGCGGCGGCGAGGAGGTCTTGCTGCTCACGCCCCACTTCGATCCCTTCAGCCCAGGCGGGAGCGGCCGCACCGAAGCGCTCATCGAGATGACCCGCCCCGCAGGGCCGCAGAGCGAAGAGGGGTATGCCCTAGGCATCGTCCGCCAAGTCCGCCGGGGCGAGGGGGGCATCCCAATCCCCTTCGATCATGTCGTGCTCACAGGCAGTGGCGAAGCCGGACAGACGATTTCCAGGTCCCTGGCGGTCGGCGACGTGGTCGGGATCAGTATGTCGGTGCGCTCCTATGACGAGGCCTGCCGCCATCCCCGCCCGCAGAATTGGGGCCGTGCCTACGCAGCCCTCAGCACCGGCGATGTGATCCTCCGCGAGGGCAAGATCCCCCACTGGGACGACGTCGGGGCGACCACCCGGCACCCGCGCTCGGCCGTCTGCTTCAACGACGAGTGGGTCTTCTTCGTCGTAGTCGACGGGCGCGACGATGCCTACAGCCACGGCATGACCCTGTCAGAACTCGCCACCTTCTGCAAAGACCGCCTTGGGGCACGCTGGGGCGTCAATCTTGATGGCGGAGGCTCCTCCACGCTGTGGGTCAACGGCCAAGTTAAGAACCAACCATCCGACGGGCACGCCCGCGCCGTGGCCAACGCCCTCATGATGATCGCCCTCCAGCCCATCGAGCGCTCTGAGCGCTTTTTGCCCGGCTCGCGCGTGATCACCAAGCAAGCAACCAACGTCTACCTGGGGCCGGGAACACAATTCGCCGCCATCGCATCGGTGGAGGAGGGATCGCCGGGCAGGATTTCCTTTCATCTCAACCGTCTCAACGGCGTGTATGCCAAGGGCAGCTACTGGTGGCGGGTCGATTTCGGAGGGCTTACCGGCTGGGTCAGCAATGATGCACTGCGCGCCGCCGAATAACTCCCCGCGGATGCCCCCGCCGCGATTTGACTCCACTCCGCTCTCATCATAGGATTTATATGTACAGCCTACGGGTCATAGGGGGCGACCATGGCCCAACCACGTCCTCTCCACGCCCCGGCACGGCCTTCGCTGTTTGCCGGGTTCGTCATTCTATCCCTCGCCACCATCGGCATGTGGGACACCGGCGCCCCGCGTTTGCAAGCTCAGGCGACACCTTCATCCACTCACCTCCATAGCCAGACTCCCACGCAAGCGCCATCCGAGACAGAGACTGGAACAGCCACGGAGATCGCTTATCCCACCGCTTCAGAGACTCAAACGCCTAGTCCCCCACCCGCATCGACACAAGCTCCATCCCTCACCGCAACCCCCACCATAGTCGGAACGCAAATCCCATCCCCAACTCCATCTCCAACCCCGACGCCGAGGCCCACGCCGACCCCTCCGGCAGCGCCTTCCACTCGCCCCACGGCTGTCCCACCACGGTCGGTTCTGATCAGCGAAGTGGCCTGGGCTGGCACGCTGGCCTCCGCCTACGACGAGTGGATCGAGCTGCACAACCCCGGGCCTGAGCCCATGCACCTCGGTGGGTGGATGCTCATATCCCAGGACGGCGGCCTGCAGGTCACGTTGGGAGGTGTCCTTGGCCCATATGGATTCTTCTTGCTCGAGCGAACCGATGACACGACTGTGGCGGACATCGCCGCCGATCAGATCTACACCGGCAGCCTGAGCAATGGCGGCGAGACGCTCCTGCTCCTGGACCCCGTCGGGAACCGCATCGATTCGGCCAATGCCGGTGGCGGCGGCTGGCCCGCCGGCGATTCCTCCTCAAGAGCCAGCATGGAACGGCGAGGCAGGGACGACCGGCCGGGAAATTGGGCCACGTTCCCCGGCAGCGACGGCAACGGTCATGACGCGGCCGGAAACCCTATACCCGGCACTCCCCGCCAGCCAAACGCCATCTGGTACCCCACCCCAACCCCCACCACCGCTGTCGTGGCGACTCCCTCCGCAACATGAACGTCCACACCCAGCCCAACCCCCACCTCCACCCCCACGCCGCCCTCTGCACAGCCAAGCCCCCGGCCAACGGCTGTGGGGCCGCGCTCCGTTCTGATCAACGATGTGGCCTGGGCAGGGACGCTGGCCTCCGCCAACGACGAATGGATCGAGCTGCACAACCCCGGGCCTGAGCCCATCCCTCTTCAGGGTTGGACCCTGAGCGACGGGAACGACCTGCACATTCTGCTCTCGGGGACCATTCCCGCGCGGGGCTTCTTCCTGCTCGAGCGCACGGACGACCATACAATCGCCGATCTCCCTGCCGATCTCATCTATCATGGCTCGCTCCGCAACAGCGGGGAGCGCCTCGAATTTCGTGATGCCCGTGGAGCCCTTGTGGACACGGCGAATGCAGATGGTGGCGGCTGGCCTGCGGGGGACCCCGTCTCCCGGGCCAGCATGGAGAGACGCGGCGGCGAGGATCGTGGGGGCAACTGGGCCACCTTCAACGGATACCGGAGCCGCGGCCGCGATGCCGCAGGCAACTCGATCCCTAGAACCCCGGGCGCGCCGAATTCAATCCATTTCCCCACGCCGGTTCCGACCTGGTTCCCGGGCAAGGTCGTCATCAACGAGGTGCTCATCCGCCCACACTACGATTGGGAGGGGAAGGGCGGCGTCACGACCGACGATGAGTTTATCGAGCTCTATAATGTTGACCCGAGGGCTGTTAGCCTCGACGGGTGGATGCTCGACGATCTCGAATCGGGTGGCTCCTCGCCATACGCGCTGCCGCCGCGCGTCTTGCGCCCAGGCAGCTTCGCGGTCTTCTTCCGCTCCCGGACCCGCATCGCGCTCAATGATAGCGGCGATACGGTCCGCCTTCTGGCGCCGGATGGCCGGGTTGTGGACCAGATCCAATACCTGCGGGTGCGGGCCTATAACCTATCCTTTGGCCGCCTCCCTGATGGTTCTGGCGGCCTGTATTATGGGCTGTGGCCGACTCCCTATGCCCCTAACCGGCTGTTCGTAGAGGCTCTTCCCAAGCCACCGCTCCGGAGCGGCGCGACTTGCCAGGAGCGCCCTCCGTATGGATTACGGCTGCCCCGCCTCGCCCGGTTTCCTTCTCTGCTGCCCCGCTGGCGTTGGTCCGGCTGGCTCTTCTGCCCCAAGCCGCCGCTCCCGCCCCAGGCCAGGGAACCAGCCTCGTAAGCCGGCCCCGTTAGTACCGGCGGCCGGCGCCAGCGTTAACAATCACTTAAGGCCCGCCGAGTACAATCCAGATATGGCAGATTCAATGACAACGAAGATATTCAGGCCTAGAAAGCGGCCTCGGCGTACCCCTCACCCCAGGACCCGGCCGGGCGGTTCAGGGCTAGCACTGCGTCCATGCCGACTGCGGGACGGATGGATCACATGGGTCCTTCCTGGCGGGATGGTCGATTATGCCTTGCGTGAGCTGGATGCTCAGATCGTGGCTGCCTGGCCGCTCCGCCGGGAGAAACCCCCCTCCCAATAAATGCGCGTACATTCAGCTCGGCCTTAGCCATCAGCCTGTCGGTTGATTGCCGACGCGATATCCCAAAGCCCATATTCCTGAGAATACAGTAAACTTGAGCCGTCTTGATCTCGAGCCTGAGCGCTCCCGTCGCCGAGGATTCGGTGTGCGCCTGACGATCATTAATCAATTCTTCGCTCCTGATCTCGCCCCTACCGGGCAGCTTGCCGCCCAATTGGCAGAGCACCGCGCGGCCTTAGGCGACGATGTCACCGTTGTCACGGGCTCCGGGGGCTATGTCGGTGCACGTTCCCCAGGCCGCCAAACCCAGAGAGCTGGCCTACGTATACGCCGAATCTGGACCCCAGGGCTCGGCAAGGCTAATTTTCTTACGCGAGTGGCCGACTACGGTGCCTTTTATCTGCTGGCCACGCTTCGCGTCCTGCTTTTGCCCAGGCAGGATCTCGTGTTATCACTCACGACCCCTCCCTTCATAGCGCTGGCGGCCGCCTTATATAAATTGCTTCACCCGCGCACAAGGGTTGTTCTCTGGAGCATGGATTGCTACCCGGAGATGCTCGAGCGCACGGGCATCATCCACCCTGCCGGATGGATCAGTCGGGTGATGCGCAGCCTGAACCGCTGGCTGTTCCAACACCTGGATGGCCTGGTCTGCCCCGACCCGGCCATGAAATCCCTCTTGACCGGGCAGTACCCTTCTGCCCACCTCGGAGAGTTTGCGGCGGTCATCCCTAACTGGGAGCCGGCGGCGGCCTTCTTGCCCTCCGCTCACGGCGATCCCTGGCGGCCGCCCGAGCTCGAGGGAAGATTCGTGGTGCTCTATATGGGGAATGCCGGTATGGGGCATGATTTCAAGAGCGTCCTGTCCGCGGCCGAGCGGCTTCAGGATGAGCCTGTCGCCTTCGCATTCGTGGGCGGCGGCACCAAGTGGGACTGGCTTCAACAACAGCGCTCTGCCCGAAACTTATCCAACCTGCACCTGTTTCCCTACGTGCCGGAAGCGTTGCGGCTTCCGGTTCTAGCCACTGGTGATTGCGGCCTGATCACCCTCAAAGATGAAGCCCTGGGAGTTATCAGCCCCAGCAAGCTGCACGCCTACCTGGCGATGGGCCTGCCGGTGCTTTATATCGGTCCCGTGGGTGGCAATGTGGACCTTGCTATCGAACGCTATCAATGCGGGTTGAGCGTGCGCCATGGCGATGTCGATGGGATCGTCTCTTTCATTCGGGAGCTGCGGCAGGATCGATCCAAGCATAGCGCCTTGAGGGAAAGAGCCAGGCGGGCTTTCGAAACCGCCTTCCACGATGGCGTCGCGCTTTCCACCTTCGACAAGTTCCTGGAGGGGGTTCTCGAAGGATCCCCTAGCCCCCCACGGCCGAAGACCCCTTGAGAGGGTCGCTCTGCTATAATTCGTTCACCATGGCCCTGAGCATCGAAGAAGTCTGTCATATTGCCGCTCTGGCAAGACTGAGCCTTACCCCCGAGGAGGAGCGACGCTATGCGGAGCAGTTGTCGGCCATCCTCGAATATGCGGCTCGCCTGCGCAACGTGGACACTTCCGGCATCCCCCCCACAGCGAGCGTTTTGCGGGTGAACGCCCCCCTGCGGCCGGACGAGCCCCGCCCAAGCCCGCCGCGTGAGCGAATCCTTCAAAACGCGCCCCAATCCGAGGATGGCATGTTCCGCGTGCCACCGGTGCTGGACTGATGCCCGCTATGCCCATCAAACACTCACGAGAAAGACCCTCTGCCCATGGCCGATCTCACACAACTCTCGCTGCTTGAGGCCTTCCATGGATTGCGCCGCGGGGATTTCTCCGCCGAGGCGCTCGCGCGGGCTTGCCTCGAGCGCATCCAGGCGCTGGACGATCGCGTCCACGCCTTCCTCACCCTGACGCCCGAGTTGGCCCTGGAGCAAGCCCGAAGCGCCGACCGCAGCATTCAGGCCTGGCGGCGATCACCGGATGCCCCGCTGCCACCTCTCATGGGAATTCCTCTGGCGATCAAGGACGTTCTTTGCCTCGAGGGTGTGCCGACCACCTGTGGGTCCCGAATCCTGGAAGGATTCCGGCCGCCTTATACAGCAACCAGCGTGGAGCGCCTGCTGCAAGCCGGTGCCATCGCCTTGGGGAAGACCAACACCGATGAATTCGCCATGGGTTCCTCCACAGAGAACTCTGCTTATGGCCCGACCCATAACCCCTGGGATCTTGCGCGCGTGCCCGGGGGTTCCTCGGGGGGCTCCGCGGCGGCCGTTGCGGCGCGCATGTGCCCGGCCGCCCTGGGAACCGACACCGGCGGCTCTGTGCGCCAGCCGGCCTCCTTCTGCGGCCTGACTGGATTGAAGACATCCTACGGCCGTATCTCCCGCTACGGCCTGATTGCCTATGGTTCCTCCCTCGACACCGTCGGAGCTCTGGCACGCTCCGCCCAAGACCTGCTGCCCATCTTTCTGACCATGGCAGGCTACGATCCGCTGGACTCGACCAGCCTACCCGAACCGCTGCCAGAGGTTTCGCTCGAAGGCATATCGCTCAAGGGTTGGAAGATCGGCGTGCCCAAGGAATACTTCATCGAGGGCATGCAGGAGGACGTCGAGAGCGCCATACGTGCCGCAGTGAGCGTGTTCGAGGCACAAGGCGCAGAAATATTGGAGATCAGCCTAGCCCATACGGACCTGGCGCTTCCGGTCTACTATCTGATTGCGCCGGCCGAGGCTTCGGCCAACCTGGCCCGCTACGATGGCATCCGCTTTGGGCCGCGCCTCGAGGGTCAGGATCTGCTCGAGCAGTATTTGCTGACCCGCGGCCAGCTCTTCGGTCCCGAAGTCAAGCGTCGCATCATGCTGGGCACCTACGCCCTCTCCGCCGGATATTACGACGCATACTATGGACAAGCCCAGAAGGTGCGCACGCTCATCCGGCAGGACTTCGAGCAAGCGTTCGAACAGGTCGACTTGATCGCCTGCCCCGTGGCACCCACAACGGCGTTTCGCATTGGCGAACACGGAGATGATCCGCTCTCGATGTACCTGGAGGATGTCTTCACCCTGCCCGCCAACCTCGCCGGCGTGCCGGGCATGGCCTTCCCGGTGGGCTTCGACAGGAATGGGCTCCCGATTGGCATGCAACTCAACGCCCCTCACCTGGCCGAGGCGCGCCTCTTTCAAGCGACCCATGCCTACCAGAGCGTGACCGACTGGCACCGGAGGCAGCCTGAGCTATCACGGGAGGATCCCGCATGAAGATCGTTGTCCCTATGGCAGGACTTGGCACCCGCCTGCGGCCCCATACCTGGTCGAAGCCCAAGCCGCTGGTCAGCGTCGCCGGCAAGCCCGTGCTCGGGCACGTGATGGACATGCTCGACTCACTGCCCACGCTCGAAGAGGCAGTGCTCATCGTCGGGTATCTCGGGCAGCAGATCAGGGACTACATGGAGAACACCTATCCCCAGCTGCAGACCCGCTATGTGGTGCAGGAGGAGATGCTCGGGCAATCCCACGCCATCTGGCTTGCACGCGAGGGTCTCACGGGCCCCATGTGCATGGTGTTCGTGGATACGATCGTAGAGGCCGACCTGTCGGGTCTGGCTACCGAGCAAGCCGATGCCGTTGCCTGGGTCAAAGAGGTCGACGACCCCCGCCGCTTTGGAGTCGTTCACCTCGCCGAGGACGGCTACGTGCAACGCTTGGTTGAGAAGCCGCAGGATATTCAACACAATCTGGCAGTGGTGGGCCTATATTATTTCAAGCAGGCCGAGCGGTTGATTCAGGCCATCGAAGCTCAGATGGATCAGGCCACACAACTCGGCGGCGAGTATTACCTGGCGGATGCTATCAACATCATGCTCGAGGATGGCCTGCGCATGCGGGTGGAGAGCGTGGATGTCTGGCAGGATTGCGGCAAGCCCGAAGCGCTCTTGGAGACCAACCGCTACCTTCTTTCCCATGGCCGGGACAATAGCGCGGAGGCACAGCTGCGGGAGGGCGTGACCGTGCTGCCCCCTGTCTATATTGCGGCGGATGCCCGGGTGACGAACTCCGAAATTGGGCCCTATACCTCCATTGGCCCCGGATGCGCGATTCATGACTCCACGATTCGGGACAGCATCATCGAGGCTGGCAGCCAGATCGAAAGCAGTTATCTCGCCGGTTCCCTGATCGGCCGGAATGCACGCGTGGCCGGCTGCCGCAATCGCCTGAATATCGGCGACGATTGCGTCATCGAGACACCGGACGCCTAATGAGGTACCAGGGTAGATGGATCCAGGCCAAGCGAAGCGTCCTTCAAACGGGACGTTCATCCTGCGGCCCATGGACCAACCTCCACTGGCCCGCGAAAGGCGTTTGCCGGAGGATTCGGAGGGGCGAGATCCCTGAGACCTATGACCGAGATACGGGTGGAATGTCACTCGGGGACAACTTATGCAGAGCGCCCGACCGCTCTCTATTGGGAGGGTGATCGCCTGGAGGTGGAGGAAATCCTCGCTCAATGGCGGACCCCAAGAGGGCGTGTATTTCGCGTCCTGGTGACCGCGGGACGCATCTTCGAACTGGCATACGAGGAAGCCGGCAACCGCTGGATGGTCAACCCGCGCTGAGCCGCTTCACCGCCATGCGGCAGAGACAAGGAGCAGAGATGCGTGAATTCATCGCCCGCCGGATTGCCGCCGTCCCACCCTCCGGAATCCGGCGCTTCTTCGATATCGCCGCTACCATGGATGACGTCATATCCTTAGGCATCGGAGAACCTGACTTCATCACCCCCGAGCCGATTCTCAAAGCCGGCGTCGAGTCACTCCAGCGCGGCCAGACTCATTACACCTCGAACTCTGGCATCTACGAGTTGCGCGAGGCGCTCGCAGCCCATCTCGAGCGCCTCTATGGCGTGAGCTATGATCCGGATAGTGAAATTCTGATCACGGTGGGCGTCTCGGAGGCGCTCTATCTGGCGCTGACGGCGATCATCGATCCAGGGGACGAGGTGATCGTCCCCACCCCTTGCTTCGTCTCCTACCAGCCCGAAGTCTTGTTTGCCGGGGGCACGCCCGTCGCCTTCCCCACCCGCGTCGAGGACGATTTCCAGGTCGAGGCCGCCGATCTCGAGGGATATATCACGCCCAAGACAAAGGCGCTGCTGATCGGTTACCCCAACAACCCAACCGGCGCCGTCATGAGCCGCGAGCGCTTGATGGCCATCGGCAATCTTGCCGAAAAGCATGACTTGCTCGTTATCTCAGACGAGATCTATGACCGCCTGGTCTACGACCACACGCATGTTTGCTTCGCTTCCTTGCCCGGCATGCGCGAGCGCACAGTCACACTGGGTGGCTTTTCGAAGGACTACGCCATGACGGGCTGGCGCATCGGATATGCCGCCGCGCCGGCCCCCATCCTGAGCGCCATGCGCAAGATCCACCAGTACACCATCATGTCCGCCCCCACGCCCTCCCAACAGGCCGCCCTAGAGGCGATCCTGCATGGCGAGGAGTATGTCCAAAGGATGGTGGCTGAATACAACCGGCGGCGCAGGCTGATCGTGGATGGACTCAACGAGCTTAGCTTGAAGACTTTCGAGCCTCGCGGTGCTTTCTATGCCTTCCCCTCGGTCGAGGCAAGCGGAATGGACGATGAGACCTTCGCCTCCCGCCTGCTGGAGGAGCAGAAAGTGGCTGTCGTGCCTGGCAACGCCTTCGGTGCCGAAGGCCAGTACGTCCGATGCTCCTATGCCACCGCCTATGAGAAAATCGAAGAGGCGCTTGAGCGCATGCGGCGCTTCATGCAGCGCTATGGCTGACGGCCTTCGACTCTCCTATCCGTTGGGGTTCTGATCCGCCCATGCCTGACGTGCGATTCGAGCCCATCATCGGACTTGAAGTCCACGCCGAACTTCTCACTCGTTCGAAGATGTTCTGCGGATGTGAGGTCGTCGATTCCACCCAGGCTGAGCCCAACACCGCGGTCTGCGAAATCTGCACTGGCATGCCCGGAACCCTCCCTGTCATCAACCAGAAGGCCGTGGAATACGCCTTGCGAGTCGCTCTGGCGCTCCATTGCCGAATCCTGCCCACCAGCCTATTCGCCCGCAAGAATTACTTCTACCCAGACCTTCCCAAGGGCTATCAGATTTCCCAATACGAACTCCCTTTGGCCGTCGACGGTTGGCTGGAGGTGGCCATGCCTGAGGGTGAACGGCGCGTGCGGATCCGTCGGGTACACCTCGAGGAGGACACCGGAAAGCTGTTCCACCGCAACGGCTACTCACTCGTGGACTACAACCGATCGGGCGTGCCTTTGTTGGAGATCGTGAGCGAACCCGACTTGCGTTCGCCCGCGGAAGCCCGCACCTACGCGCTGGGCCTGCGCTCTCTCTTGCGCTACCTGGAAGTGAACAGCGGCGACATGGAAAAGGGCGTGATCCGCTTCGAGGCCAACGTTTCGCTGCGCGCTGCCGGCAGCGCTAAGATGGGCACGCGCACCGAAATCAAGAATCTCAACTCGTTCCGATCCCTGTCCCGCTCTATCGAATATGAGATTGCCCGGCAGGAACAGATACTGCGCAGCGGCGGCGAGGTAACCCAGGAGACGATGGGATGGGACGAGGAGCGGGAGGTCACCCTTTCGCAGCGCAGCAAAGAAGAGGCCCACGACTACCGCTACTTCCCCGAGCCCGACTTGCCGCCGCTATATATCGATCCTCAGTGGATCGAAACCGTCCGCCAGCAGATCCCCGAACTCCCGGAGGCCAAGAAGGCCCGCTATGTCAAGGCGTACAACCTCACCCCCTACAGCGCAGGATTGCTTGCCTCAGATCGCTCCATGGCCGAGTTCTTCGAGAGCGCTCTCCACTCCGCACCCGAGGTGCCTCCCGATAAGCTCGCCAACTGGATCACCGGTGAAGTCTTCGGTCTCTTAAATCAGGCAAGCCTGGAAATCGCGCAGACCCAGCTCGAGCCCGCCGCATTAGCCCGGCTGGTGCACTTGGTCGAGTCGGGCAAGATCAACGCCCCGAGCGCCAAAATCGTGCTCCAGAGGATGTTCCACTCAGGCGGCGATCCGCAAAGCCTGGTTCACGAGATGGGGCTTTCGATCTTGCGCGATCGCCACTCGATCGAACGGCTCGTCCGGCAGGCGCTCGAGTCGAACCCCGACCAGCTTGAAAGCTACTTGGCCGGGAGACAAAGCCTCTTCCGATGGTTCTTCGGTCAGGTGATGAGCGCCAGTCAAGGCCGCGCAGACCCCTCCCTCCTGCAAGAGGTGCTCCAGGCCGCGCTGGATGAAATGGCCTCCGGCCAGCCGAAGAAACCAAACGAGGGAGAGAAAACATGATTCCGCTGCCCGGCGGCAGGTCGCCATGCCGCTCCGGCACGCCACCCGCGAGACCATCACACTATACTGGAGCGAAAAGGAAGGAACCGTGAACGCTTTTGAAATGGCACAAGCTCAATTCGATAAGGCCGCCAAGGCCATCAACCTCGACGCTGGCGTAGCCTCAGTGCTGCGCTGGCCCATGCGGGAGTTCCGATTCCAGATCCCCGTCCGCATGGACGACGGCAGCATCCAGGTCTATTTCGGCTACCGCGTGCAGCACAACGACGCTCGCGGCCCCTCCAAGGGCGGCATCCGCTTCCACCCCAGTGAGACGATGGACACCATCCGGGCGCTGGCGATGTGGATGACCTGGAAGTGCGCCGTGGCGGATATCCCCCTCGGCGGCGGCAAGGGCGGCGTGGCCATCGACCCGGCCACCCTAACCACCGGCGAGAAGGAACGCCTTTGTCGTGGCTGGATAGATCAAATCTGGAAGAATATCGGCCCACGCCTCGACGTTCCCGCACCGGATGTTGGCACCACGCCGCAGATGATGGGATGGATGATGGATGAGTACAACAAGCTCATCGGCTCCTACCAACCCGGAGTGATTACGGGCAAACCCATCGGCGCAGGCGGATCCGCCGGCCGCACAGAGGCCACGGGTTTCGGGGTGATCTATGCCCTGCGCGAAGCCCTAAAGCACCTCAAGATGGACGCCTCCAAATCGACTGCCTCCATCCAGGGCTTCGGCAATGTTGCCCAATATGCTGCCCTCGGGTTTGTTGAGATGTTGGGAGGCACGGTGGTCGCCGTCTCCTGTTGGGACCATGAGGCCAAACAACCCTTCACCTACTACAAGCCCGACGGAGTCGATCCACGCTTCCTGCAAAGCATCACTGACATTTACGGCTCCATCGACCGGCAGAAGGCCCAGGACGCCGGCTATATCATCGAGGACGGCGATGCCTGGCTCTCCAAGGACGTTGACGTCTTGATCCCCTCCGCTCTGGAAGCCCAGCTCACAGCCGAGAATGCATCCAAGGTCAGCGAGCGGGTCCGGATCGTTGCCGAGGGAGCCAATGGCCCTACCACGCCCGAGGCCGAGGCCGCCCTCGAAAAGCGGGGCGTATTCTTCATCCCCGACTTCCTGTGTAACGCCGGCGGCGTCACCGTCTCGTACTTCGAGGGCGTCCAGAATGATATGAACTACTACTGGAGCCGCGAGGAGGTCCTGAGCCGCCTGGACCAGAAGATGACTTCGGCCTTCGAGGCGGTGCTGCAGACATCACAGGCCCACGACGTGAATATGCGCGACGCAGCTTATATCGTGGCCATTGACCGGGTGGTGCGGGCCATGCAATTTCGCGGCTGGATCTAGCTAGTTATACTGCGCCGGAGAATCCCAGGAAGAGATTGTCTTCCTGGGATTCTTTTTTATTACTGAGCCATACACATTCTTTGCAATATGTACTTATGATTCGTAGTAGCCGTAGGGGCTGTGGAGATGTGCACAAGTCAGGCTACGCTTCGGAAGATGGCAAAAATGGGCAAAATGCGGGGGGAAAGAGCTTTCATACCCCTAGATATGGGGGCGAAAGGTAGGGCTCCAACTCCACAGGCGCTGTGTGGATGGATGGACGAGGAGCAACGACTTCCGAGAGCTAAGAGATGCCGAAGGCCGTTTCTTGGGGTATGATGAAAGTCTACCCCCATATATGGGGCCTGTGGGATGCCGATGGGGCGAGAGTTTTCCCCAGAAAAGCGCATTTATCCACAGTTCGAGGCGAGTTATCCACAAGGAAACCAAAGGATTGAGATGCAAGAAGAGCAGCCAACTGGATTCCACGAATTTACCGGTCGCTGGAGGCACAATATGGATGCCCTTTGGGAAGGGTTGCCCAAGGAGATGAGGGAGCAGCTCAGCGAAACGCTTGGGAAGCTACCTGGCGATCGGCGGGGCTGGAGGCGGCTCATCCACCACGCCAGCCAGCAATGGAGATTCGCAACTGGCAAGCGTCACACCGTAGTCATACTGGGCCCTGCCAATGTGGGAAAATCCACACTCCATAATCAGCTCATTCGTCCCGGAGAGGCCAGCGCGGCCGTGAGCGCAGTGCCAGGCACGACCCGGGAGGCCCAGGCCTCGGACGCAGGCATCTTCGTCCTGGTGGATACGCCCGGGGCCGATGCTATTGGTGCGGTGGGAGAGAAGGAACGAGAGATCGCCTTGAAATCGGCCCAGCAGGGCGATGCGCTCATCGCTCTCTTCGATGCCACACATGGGATCCGCCAGCCTGAGATCGACCTCTTCGGGTCGATTCAGGCCCTGGGCAAGCCAACCATCGTGGCGCTCAACAAGATGGACCTGGTTGGCAAGGAGCGACCCACCGTCCTTGGCAAGGCCGCCGGGGCATTGGGACTGGGGAGCGACGAGGTGCTGCCGCTCAGCGCAAAGAAAGGAGAGGGGATCACCGACATCCTGAGAGCGGTCGCCAAGAGCGAACCCGAGATTGTGGCGGCTTTGGGCGAGGCGCTGCCAGCTTATCGATGGTCGCTTGCACAGGTTCAGATCGGTCAGGCCGCATCCTCGGCGGCCCTCATCGCCATGACCCCGCTGCCTTTCCTGGATTTCATCCCGCTGGTGGGCATTCAGGCGGGGCTCGTACTGGGCATCGCCCGCATCTTCGGCCAGCGCATAACCCTGGCAAGGGCAAGGGAAATGCTCGCAGTTTTTGGCGCGGGGTGGATGGGAAGAACGCTGTTCTATGAATTGAGTAAGCTTGGGGGTCCGCCCGGCTGGGCGTTGGCAGCCGCAGTAGCCGCGGGAACAACCGTCGCCATCGGATATGGTGCGCTGATGTGGTTCGACCGCGGGGAACGTCTTCCTAAGGATGCCCTGCAGCGGATGGCGCGGGGCATCTCGAAGGCCTTGATCGAGAGGCTCGGGACGATGGGGAGGCGGCGGCCGGACCGCTCCACGCTCAGGGAACGGCTTCAGGAGGCCCTTGAAGGTACGATGCCCGAGAGGCCCGTGAGAGCAGACAAAGATGACCGGGGCGGAGAGTAACTTGTCTGCAGCACGGGTGTTTCAACAACTGGAATCCCACAACGGCTTGTGTACTTGGGAGGAGCATGCCCTCAGAAGAGACTCATCCCCCACTGCTAGTTGAAAACCTGACCTGTCGTTACGAGACCCGCGAGGAGCCGGCGTTGCGTGACGTCAGCTTCACCGCGCAGGCAGGCGAGATCGTCCTCATCGCGGGCACAAGTGGGAGCGGCAAGACCACCCTTCTGCGGTGCATCAACGGGCTCATCCCACGCAGCTATAAAGCTGAGCTCTCCGGGCGCATCCTGCTGAAAGGCCAGGATTACAGCGATAGACCCCTTGCGCAAGTCTCGCAGGTTGTCGGCACGGTTCTGCAAGACCCTGAGAGGCAGATCCTGGGCGCCTATGTGCGAAATGAAGTCGCCTTCGGCCTGGAAAATCTGGGAGTGCCGCGCGAGGAGATCATCGCCCGCATCGACGAGACCCTGGCCTATCTCGGCATCGAGGATTTGAAAGACCGCGAAACCTTCACACTCTCCGGCGGCGAGAAGCAGAAAGTCGCACTTGCGGGCGTCATGGTCATGAGACCAGACATCGTGGCCTTGGACGAGCCGTTGGCGAACCTCGATCCGGCCAGCGCCAGGGAGGCGTTAGCGCTGATACGCAGGATGGCCGATGAGGGCAAGACGATACTCATCATCGAACACCGGGTAGAGGACGTGCTTGCCATCCGCCCCGACCAGGTCATGCTGATGGAGGAGGGGAGGGTCACCTACCAAGGATCGGTTGACGGGCTGCTCCAGGTGGCGGATTACCGGGCCGTTAAATTGCCCGCGCCGGTGGTCATCGAGCGTGTGGAGCCGGAGGCGGTGGACGCGGCCGCCCGATCCCGGCCGCCGAAGGCCAACCCCGAGGGCAGGCCATTAGTCGAGTTCGAGGGCGTCTCCTTCCATTATCCCGGCGGGCCGCCCGTGATCCGAGACGTGAGCCTGGCGATCCGCGAAGGCGACATCATTGGACTGTTGGGTCCGAATGGGGCCGGCAAGACCACCCTCATCAAACACGCTATCGGTTTGCTGAAGCCGGCCGAAGGGCGCGTGCTGCTGGAGGGCAAGGACAGTCACGAGATGACCATCGCCGAAATGGCGCATACCGTGGGCTATGTTTTCCAAAGCCCTCGCCACATGCTCTTTGCCCCCTCGGTCCGGGAAGAGCTGGCTTTCGGGCCGCGGAACATCGGCTTTGGAGAGCAGGAGATCGAGGAGAATGTGCGCCAGGCGCTGAGCGTGGTTCACCTGCTCCACGAGATGGAGCAATCGCCGCTGGCGCTGAGCTTTGGCCAGCAGAAGCGCGTCACGATCGCCTCGGTGCTGGCCATGCGCAGCGGCATCTTAATCATGGACGAGCCTACCGCTGGCCAGGACCTGGCGAACTACATGAGCTTCATGGACTCCGTCATGGGGTTGCGGTCGGAGAACGGCAGAGAATATAGCTTCTCGGCCATCGTGTTCATCACACACGATGTGGATCTAGCGGTCAGCTACGCCAATCGCGTGCTCTTAATGAGCGAGGGCCGTATCGTGGCCGATGGGCCGCCGGAGCAGGTACTGGCGGATTTTGGCCTGCTGGAACGTTGCCGGGTGGTGCCCACCTCACTGCTCCAGGCCAACCTTGAACATCTTGACAGGACCGGAGCCTTCATGCGTGCGGAGGCCCTGGGGGTGGCCTTGCGGGCCGCGTGAGGCTTGGCGAAGGGAGCGCCTCGTCTGTGTGACGAGATCGATCATATCTTGAATGGGAGGGAATGATGCAGAACAAATATGTTCGTGGGCTGGTTGTCGCTCTCGGGAGCGTCATCGGCCTTGGCGTCCTGCTGTGGCTTGGCGAGCTGATCGCCAACGCCTCCAGCGACGAAGCCTATGGCCTGGCCCTGCAGGGAGCCTGGGGGCCTGGCGGGTGGCTGACCTGGCTGCTGATCGGTGGCGTAGTCTTGTACATCATCTACGTCCTGTTCGCAGAGGCCGAGATGTTCAAGATCGGCACGCGCGAGGTGGTCATGATGGCCATCGGCGCCGGTCTCTATGGGGTTCTCTCATGGGTCTTCAACATTGTGCCCGTGCCCTCGGTGAGCCTGGTCTCGATGCGGCCGGTGGTGGCCATTCCGATCTTCTTCGGCTTCGCATTCGGCCCGACCGTTGGGTTCTTCGTAGGGGCCTTCGGCAACGTGCTAGGTGACGCGTTGACGGGCTGGGGCGTCTTCCCCGTCTGGGATATCGGCAATGGTCTGATGGGCCTGGTGCCCGGCCTGGCTGGTATGTACCTTACAGAAGCCGGGCGTGGCAGGGTGAAGACCCTGCAGTGGATTTCCGCCGCAGTGCTGGCCGTGGCGGTTATCCTGCCGATCGTCTCGCCCAATATCGTGGATCCCTGGTCGGGCGAGGTCGCCAACTTTGGAGCTTGGTGGTACGTGATGCTGGTGGTGCTGGTGGTCATGCTGGGCATGTCGCTGGCGCCGCGCTTCTGGCCATACATCCTGGGCTTGCTCACGCTAGGCTTCATCGTCTTCGGCGCCATCGACATGGTCAACAACGGCTGGTCGACGGGCGTTCTGGTTGTGTGGATCGTGGCGGCCATCTTGGCCTATATGGCCTACTATGTAAACGCCAGGGCGGAGGCTATCACCAACTGGCTGGATGATAAGGAGACCACCGCGCTGGTGGTGTGGGGCACGTTGGGCGTGATCGTGGGGATCGGCTTCGCGGCCATGGCCGACATCTGGATCAACGGCTACTCCTTCACCACGGCTTTCATAGGGGAGTTCATCCCGGCAGCGGGGCCCAACATCCTCTTTGCGGTCATCCTCACGCCCCTGCTCTATGCAGCCTGGAAGCAGGCGCGCGCCCGCGCCGGCCGGTAGAGCGATTTGCGGCGCCGATGTCAGAGGCGCGATCACTCGCGCCTCTGACAGTGGAGTGATACATGCTGGTTAATTGGGCCTACGTCGAACGGAACACCATCATCCACCGCCTCGATCCGCGGGCGCGGATCATCTTCATGCTTTGTGCGCTGATCTCGGTGGGGTTCGTGCCCGGCGGGGCGTCGGGTGCGGGGATTTGGGACATTCGGCTGGTCCTGGTCTTCCTCTTCTTAGCCTTCTTGCAGATCTTTCTGGCACGACTTTCCTGGCAGCAGACGAGGCGCTTCTGGATCGTTATCACCATCGTTGGCGTGGTTCTTTCCATCATCACGCTCCTTACAGGGCGGGGAGCCGTGGGCATCTACGACCTCTCCGCCCAGCATCCCTTCTGGTCTTTGAACTTCTCGCTCTTTGGCCGGCCCATCCGCTACGTGCTAACCGTTGAGCGGCTGGTGTTCCTCATCACCCAGATTCTACGGATCATCACCTTCGCAGCGCTCTCGGTCACGATTCCATACACCATCAACCCCGCACTCTATGGGATCACCTTCAAAGGCCTGGGACTGAGCGATAAGCTGGCCTATGCCATGGACATGGCCTTCCGCTTTATCCCAAGCCTGGGCAGGGATTTCCAGATCACCATGGATGCGCAACGGGCGAGGGGCTTTGAGCTCGAGGGGGGTAAGGGCGTGAGTATCGTGCAGCGGGTCCGGAATTTCGCGCCCCTTCTCATCCCGCTCACCATTGGGGCTATCATGGGCGGCGAAGAAGTGACAGACGCCATGGACTTGCGGGCCTTTGGCGTGGGACCGCGCACCTGGCTGCCGCAACTGAAGTTCCGAGCCCTGGACTGGGTCTTGGTCGGCTTCGGGGTGTTCTTGCTGGCGGGGACGATCGTGATGAAGCAGGCCGGCTGGGGCGATTTCTGGGTGCCGCCGTTCATGTTTCGCTAGGCATCTGCGCTGGCCAGGCCGCGTGTTCCGGCTGGCCTCCAGGTTCTTTTCCTTCGAGATTGCATCCATAGTGGAGCCATCCAATGCGTCATGTGACACTGACAACGGATTTCGGTGGGCCCTCCGCGGCCATGAAGGGTGTGATTTGGAGCATTGCGCCAGACGCCCAAATTGCAGATCTTACCTGGGACATCGAGCCTCAGAACATCCTGCAGGCGGCGCTCGAGCTGGAGCGCCAGGTCTTCTTCTTCCCGGAAGGGAGCGTTCACATTGTCGTCGTCGATCCAGGCGTGGGCACGGACCGCCGGCCGATCGCGGCCCGCATTGGCCCGCAGCTATTCGTCGCCCCCGACAACGGCGTGCTCTCCAAGCTCTATCAACGCGCAGAGACAGAGGGTTGGCAGGTGGAGGTCGTGCACACCAATGAACCCCATTATTGGATGCCGGTAGTGAGCGACATCTTCCACGGACGGGATATCTTTGCGCCCGTCGGCGGCCATCTGGCTGCCGGAGTGCCCCTGCAAGACTTGGGCCCAGTGATCCGCGATCCTGTTCGCATTGACCTGCCCATGCCGCGTGTCGGCGATCGTCAGGTGGAAGGGCGGGTAACATTCATTTACCATCACTTTGGCAACATCATCACAAACATCCAGCGCCAAGACATCGCCCACCTCGGGGATGTAGACGTCACCCTCTGCGGGACGACCATCGAGGGACTGGTGCGCACGTTTGGCGAGCGCCCGCCCGGAACGCTGGTGGCGCTCTTCGATGAGTGCGATTATCTATATATCGCGGTGGTGAACGGCAGTGCGGCGGATCGCATCTCGCCCTCCCTCGGCGATCGCGTACTGGTGACGCCGCGCTAAGGGAAGAGCGCGGCCAAGGCCGGGCTGCACCTTCGAAAAGGAACGATACGCATGGATGCCAAGACCATCAATGATATGCTGCCCTTTGTCTTGAAACGCGAAAATGTGGCCCGCTACCGGGAGGGGCGGGTGGAGATCGGTGACCGCCGCAAGTATCCGTTCGAAAAAACCTTCCACATCTGCGAGGACGTCGAGGGTGTGGCAAGGGCCGTCGAGGAGATGGTAACCCAAGGAGGTGGCCCGGCGGTAGCCGCAGCCTATGCGCTGGCGATGGCGGCCCGGCAAGCGGCCGCGTTGCCCGCGGAAAAGGCGCTCGCACGGCTCAAAGAGGCCAAGACCCGGCTCGTGAACACCCGCCCGACCAACACCGCCATGGCGCTCTGGTTGGAGGAATTGCAAGATATTGCCGAGAAGGCGCTTGAGGAGGGAGAGGATGCAGAGGCCGCCCTGCTGGCTTCCATCGAGAGCCGGCGCGACCGCGACTATGAGGCCTATTATCGGCGGGCCCGCTTCGGCGCCGACCTTATGCAGGATAGGGACGGCATCCTAACCATGTGCTTCGCCGAGACATCATTCCTGCTGGCGCTTGCGCTGGCGAAGCAGGATGGCAAGCGCATCCAGGTCTTTGTCCCTGAAACCCGGCCATACCTCCAGGGCGCCAGGCTGACGGCCCCCAGCATTCAAGAAATAGGGATCCCGGTGACACTCATCGGGGATAGCATGCCGGCCTATCTGATGTCTCAGGGCAAGATCCAAAAGTACTTCACAGCCGCGGACTTAATCACGCTGGATGGACACGTGGTCAACAAGATCGGCACCTTTCAACTGGCGATTGCCGCCCACCACCACGGTATCCCCTATTTCGCGTTCATGTGGGGGGCAGACCCCGGTCATCCGGACAGGGATTCGATCCGCATTGAGGAGCGCGACCAGGGCGAGATGAGGTCTTGCCGGGATGTTGCCACAACCCTTGACTCCATTCCGGCCTACTACCCTGCCTTCGATATCACACCGCCGTATCTGGTCTCGGGGATCATCACCGCGAAGGGTATCTTCAGCCCCTACGATCTCCATCGACACTTCGAATAAGTGACGCGCCATGCCCGTTGCGATACTCGCTGGGACAGCGATCTATGAGATCCCTTGGATAGAAGCCACGGAGCGACAGATCGAAACCCCCTACGGGGAGGCACGGATCTTCGAGGGCAAGGAAGAACATGCTGATGTGCTCTTCCTGCCCCGGCACGGCAAGGATCATTCCATTCCTCCTCACCGGGTAAACTACCGGGCGAACATCAAAGCGCTTGAGATGATGGGCGTGAGATATGCGCTGGCCGCGTACGCCGTGGGCTCCATCAACCGGGAAATCCCCCCGCTGAGCCTGGTGGCGCTCGATGATTTGATCGATTTCACCTGGGGCCGGGAATCGACCTATTTCGAGGGAGGATCGGCGAGAGTGCATCATGTGGACATGAGCGAGCCCTATTGCCCGCGTCTGCGGGAGGCGCTCCTGGAACTGGCGCCGGAGATGGAGTTGCCCTTGAGGCCGCACGGGACCTACGTGGCCACTAATGGGCCTCGCCTCGAGACGCCGGCCGAGATCCGCATGTTTGCTCAACTCGGGGGCGATGTGGTGGGCATGACGGCCTTTCCTGAGTGTGTACTGGCTAAAGAGCTGGGCATCTGTCTGGCTGGCGTGGGCTTCTCGGTTAACTGGGCCGCAGGCATCGAGGAAAAGATCCACTTCGTGGAACAGGGCCTGAGCCCACTCATCGATCGGCTTCTCCGGCTCTTTGTGCGGACGCTGCGCGAGGTGGCAGGGGAGGAATCGGCCGAATCGGCCAGCGGCAAACTTGCCCCGGAAGTCTGAAAGAACTGATAGACACAGCACTGGAAGGGACTTGACCATGGGACAACGACACCAAGCGGACCTCATGATCCTTGGAGCGGACATCGTTTGCATGGACGCCGAGCGCCGGGTGATCCAGGACGGCGCCCTGGCGGTCTCAGGGGAGGAAATCCTCTGGATTGGGCCGAGGGCGGATATGCCCAACGAGATTTCCGCTCGGCGAGTGATCGAGGCCGAGGGGAAGGTTGTCATCCCCGGAATGATCAACGCCCACTCTCACCTAGCCATGACTCTCTTCCGGGGCTTCGTCGAAGATCTTGAGCTTGAGCAATGGCTGCAAAAGGTGTGGAAATATGAGCTGTCGGCGTTGGATGAGCAAAGTGTAGTCGCCGGTTTCAAGTTGGCATTGGCCGAAATGCTGCATGCCGGTGTGACCTGTGCGCATGACATGTACTGGCATTTCGAGTCCACGATGGCGCTGGCGGAGGAGGTCGGATTCCGCCTTCTCTCAGGCCCTCCCATGACCGACATCGGCGGGCAGTCGGTGGAGGATTTGGTGGCGGAGGCGCGCAGCGTGCTGGGCCGGGCGGAATCTTACCAAGCAGTGCGACCCATCATCCAGGCTCACAGTGTGTATACCACCTCGGCCGAGATGCTTAGCGCCGTTCGAGCCCTCAAGGAAGAATATGGCCTCATCTTCACGACCCATACCTCCGAGACGCACAAGGAGGTCCGGGAAGCGAAAGCGCTCCATGGAAAGACGCCCATCGAGTTGCTGGAATCGCACGGGCTACTGGACAAGCGGACCGTGCTGGCCCACTGCGTCCATCTCGAGCCCCAAGACATCGACATTCTGGAGCAAACTGGCACGCATGTTGCCCATTGCCCGGAGAGCAACCTGAAGCTGGGCTCAGGAATCGCGCCCATCGCGGCATTGCTTGAGCGAGGCATCAACGTTTGCCTGGGCACGGATGGCCCGGCATCAAACAATGATCTAGATCTGCTGGGCGAGATGCGCACTGCCGCCTTGCTTCAGAAGGGGCACCGCATGGATCCGCAGACGTTGACGACTGGAGATGTACTCGCCATGGCCACGTGCAATGGCGCCAAGGCCTATGGGTTAGAAACTATGCTGGGATCACTCGAGCCCGGGAAGAAAGCCGATCTTGTGATCCTCGACTTCAAGCGGGCGAATCTGATGCCGCGGCACGATGTATGCGCCAGCATCATCTACTCGGCGGGGCGCGACAGCGTGGAGACTGTACTTATTGGCGGTCGGATCATGGTCGAGGAGGGAGCGCTTATCGCGTTCGATGAAGAGCCCGTGCTTTCCGAGGTCGCCGAGATCGCCCGGCGCTTTATCTAGGAGCGGGGCCTGGATCCAGGCCTGTTTCCGGCAGCGACCTGCCGGCCCCAAGCAGATGTTCCGCAAGGGCGCTGGGCTCCGGAAAGAGCATATCGGCTCCGGCCTGCAACAATTCACCCTTACGGCCGAAACCGCAAAGCAACCCGGCTGTCTGAGCTCCCGCCCGGCGGCCTGAAAGGATGTCCATGGCGGTATCGCCGACCATGAGCAGAGAGTGGGGCGGACATCCCAATTGCGCCGCGGTCCACAAGATAGGCCCGGGGTGAGGTTTGGCGCGGCGTGCGCTTCTCGCCGTGGTGATGCATGCAAAGTGGTCTAGCAATGCGTGTGAGCGCAGGACGTCCATGGCGCTGCTCTGCTCGCGGGCTGTAACCACCGCCAGCGGATAATAACGCGCGAGGCGCTCCAGGGCGGACCGGGCGCCGGGGATAAGGCGGGCGCGAGCGCGGGGCGAGACGCCGCGGACCCGGTGCAAGGCGTCCATGCCTGGCCCGAGAATCTGGTCCAGATGAAGCCAGTCCATCCATGTGACCAGCGTATTAATCGGGGTTTCAGCAGCCATGACCACCCGCCGGGCCAGGCTATGGGGATTGGTGCTGAAGCCAAGGCGACCCAGCCGGGCAAACCAACCAGCCAGGCGCTCCACGTAGGCGTCATCGGTGTCGATGAGCGTTCCATCGATATCGAAGCAGATGGCCCGGATGCGGGCGATATCGAGGCCCATCGCCAGGTCAGGGTCTCAAAGGGAGAGCCATAAGTTCCTGCATCAACTCGAGAGACTCGCGATCGGGGGCCTGGATCCATAGCGTTTGATTTGACTTGCGTTCGAAGATGGTCTCCCCCTGCCCTCCGCTCCAACTGGCCTGTGTGGAAGTGCGCGCCTCGGGTTCTCCGTAGCGGCTCTTGCCATATTGCAGGAAGGCGGTGGTGAATTCATGGGCATCGCGAATCGTATCCCACTGCACAACCAGCGCGAACGCCACCGCGCCTAAGTCGTCTTCCCGGTAGGCCAGGAGCAGATCGCCGCCCCATCCCTCGGCGGCCATAGAGACCTGATCGGGGTCCAGATGCTTGCCCAGAACCATGCGCAGGGCCCACTCGCCGAGCGGCTCCTCTGAAATGAGTCGCCAATTTGATGCCGGTGCGGTGTGAGCCGCGGGTAGAGGGAGCGCCGCGGGCAGATCATGCGGGTACCGCTCGGGATGGAGGATGTGTTCGCTCGAGTGCGGAGGATCACGGAAAGTCTGGTCAACGCCTTCCCAGCCACCTTCCAGATAGCGGGACCGCACGAACGAGAGCCCACCCAGATAGGGAAAGGTCAGCTCTTCCTGGATGTATTCCGGAGCGGACTGATAGACAGGCATCTCGAAGGCCGTGAAAAACTCTTGCAGCCCGGATAGGGTATCCAGATCAGCATAGATCCGCAGCCACTGCTCCTGCAGTAAGGATGCATCCCCCTCGAGGAGCGCCTGGAGGGCCAGACAACGGTCATCCTGTCCTTTGCAGGCCTGGTCTGTATAGGCCAAGCCTGCTTGAATATCGAAGTGCTGATCCTGCAACGCGTGGACGAACTCGTGCACGTAGGTGAAGCGCTCGACAGCGCCGAAGGATGAGCCACATACCAGGAGCATCTCCTCGGACTCGGGGTCGTAGAATCCGGCCACCTGCTCGCTCAGCAGGTCGGCGTAGAGCTGCCAGAGATCGATCTCGTCCTCCAGCAATCCGAGTGCGGTAAGCAGGGCCGCATCATCGGCGGCCTCCTGCTCCGTGTAATCTGAGAGCAGGTCCTGCGCGATGCGCAGTCGGAGATCTTCCTGGGAGAGGAGCCTGTGGGCAACGCGGCGGATTGGGAAGAGGCCGCGCAGTTGGCTGACCTGCGTCTCGATCGCCTCGAGGGATTGCAGCGCCTCCGCGTCGAGCGGGGGACAGGCCGGCGATGGAGAGGGCGCCGGGGTTCCAGAGGGGATAGGCGCGGGGATTGGAGTCTCTGTGACGGAAGGCAAAGGTGAGGTGGGAGTCACGGTCGCCGGGATGGATGTGGCGCCGACTGGACGACAGGCGGCGAGCAGCATGCCCAACAAGGTGAGGAACCCGAGGAGGGAGGAGACACGGGTCGCGGCGCCGGTGAAGCGGGTGATCATGGATGCAATTCTATCATCCGCCCTGGCTACAGCCGGGGGAGGGTGGCAAGTGGCCGAGAGTGTCATGGCGGGCAGGGTGGGAGCTGCCCGCTGCCGCGAAATATTGAGCCGCAAGCAGGACTGTCTCTGCGTGGATCCCAACCGTGTCCTTGATACGGGCTGCATACCCGCCGGCCATCGTCACCGTAATTGGAAGACCCAGATCCGCGCAAGCGCCAAAGACCAGCCTGTCCCGCGCCGCTAGCCCGGCCTTGGTCAGGCGCATTCGCCCGAAGGTATCCTCCCGGAAGGGATCGGCCCCGGCCAGGTAGAACACGAATTGGGGGTCGCTATCTTCGAAGGCCTGGGCTAACCCGGCCTCCAAGGCGCTCAGGTAGGCTTGATCGTTGCAGCCGTCGGGTAGGCCGATATCGAGATCACTCTTGGCCTTTCGGAAAGGGAAATTGCTCTGTCCGTGGATAGAGAAGGTGAATACGGATGACTCGTCGGCAAAGATCGCCGCGGTGCCGTCACCCTGGTGCCCATCGCAGTCCACGATCAAGATTCTTTCAACCTGGCCTTGGGCAAGCAGCTCGCGCGCGGCCACGGCCACGTCATTGAAAACACAGAAACCGGCGCCGAAGTCGGTATGAGCATGGTGGGTCCCGCCGCCAAGATTGATGCCCACCGTCTCGGCGAGCGCCGTGTGGCTCGCTGCCAGCGTGGCGCCCACCGAGCGGCGCGAGCGCTCAATCAGCGCGGGCGACCACGGAAAGCCGATGCGCCGCATCTCGCGCTCCGTCATGCGACCCTGCGCCAAGCGCTCCAGGTAATCGGCGCTGTGCACTCGCAGGAGTTGAGCCTGCGTGGCGGGCTCTGCGGGGAGGATTTCGTCTGTTCTCAGAAGCCCCTCGCGGACTATTTGTTCGCGCAGCAGGCGGTACTTCTCGGCTGGGAACCGATGCCCAAGAGGCAGATGCAGGACCACGTGATCGGAGTAGAAGGCTTTCATCACTGGGCTCGAGATGTTCCGATGTCGGGCTTATCCTTCGGACCTGTGTTCGCGGCCTCGCGGAGGTGCGTAGCTCTCGCGCCATGTGGCAGCGTAGCGGCTGGCTTCCGCCTGCCAGCGTGCATCGTCCCAGCCGAGTTGATCCTGGACGATTGGGCGAATCTTGTCCAGGAGATTGAGCCCGCCTGCCGGAGCGGTGAGGGCCAGGCGCACGCGTCGCAGGAGGAGATCCTCCAGATGCACCACGCCCTCTGCGTGAGCGGCCCAGCGCAATTCGGCCCAACGGTAGGGGCTGTCGCCAATCGGCTCCCAATCCCCACCGATGGCAAGATCTACGAGGCCGGGCAGGTCCTGCGCGTAGCGGCCTAGCAGGCGGAGATGCACCTCGCGATCCAGGGAAGCCGGAAGCCAGAGGTTCTCGGGCGGCGGGTCGAACACGCGCTGGGTGGCCCTGAGATTGAGCGGGCGCTCGAATTGGGCGCGCACAAGCCGAAGGGCGTCGCGGGCCATGACGCGGAAGGTGGTCAACTTGCCGCCTGTGACGGTCAGTAAGCCATCCTCGCGCCAGAGCACATGCTCGCGGGATTCCCTGGAGGGGTCGATCTTGCCGGTGCCAATCACGCCTCGCACCCCGGCAAAGGTGGCCCGGAGATCTTGTTCACTGAGCCCCGCTTCAGGGAAGGCGTGCGCCAGGCCGTCCAGGAGATAATCCAACTCCCCGCCGCTGATACGCGGCTCGGAGGAGAGCGGAGCATCAGAGTCGACATCGGTTGTGCCAAAGAGGGTTGCCCCCTCCCATGGAAAGGCGAATACCGGCCGGGCATCTACCTGATGAAGGAAGGTGATGGCGCGCGTGAGGGGCAGCCGATCCCAAGGGAAGACCAGATGGGAGCCGCGCAGCCGGCGGATTCGAGGTTGGGCCCCCACCTGGCTTCGGAGCTCATCCGCCCAGGCGCCCGTGGCATTGATAACCACAGCGCCGTTCACTTCGGCCGTACGGCCTCTGCCCTCTGGCGCAAGGTCCCGCACAGCCACGCCGCGGACCCTCGCAGTGTGGTTGCGCAGAAGCGCGTCGGCGCGTGCGTAGTTGAGGGCCAGGCCACCCTCACGCACGGCCTCCCGGATCAGCCGTAAGACCAGGCGCGCATCATCGGTCTGCGCGTCGAAGTATCGGAAGCCGCCCACCAAGCCCTCGCGGCTTAGCTGGGGGCAGAAGCTGAGCAAGGCCTCTGCGGCGTAATACCGGTGACCCCATTGCAATCCCATCAAGTCATAAAGAACCAGGCCCAGGCCGAAGAGCCAGGCCGGGACAGGGTCTTGCTCGAACGTGGCCAGCAGGAACCCCAGAGGTGTAACCAGCCCGCGGCCCTGCTTGAGCAATTGCTGGCGCTCGCGCACGGAGACCATGGTCAGCCGCAGTTTGGCATCCCTCAGATAGCGCAGGCCGCCGTGAACCAGCTTCGAGGAACGGCTCGAGGTCCCGGAAGCGAAGTCTCCTGCCTCGAAGAGCACGGCGCGCAGGCCGGCTCGCACGGCCTCGCGCAGGATGCCGGCGCCGGTGATGCCCCCGCCGATGATGATGACGTCCCACGGCTGATCAAGTTGCTCCCAGACCTGATCGCGCCAGCCTACACGCCACATCTGCGCTGTTTTCCTTGGGAAGCCGCCTGGCCGGCGGGCGAAGGCATGGAGGGTTTAGATTTGTGATTGCGCATCGTTCGCACCCCTTCCGCCAAGTAAGGCTAGGAACCTGGGAGCAGCTTGCCGGGATTCAGCAAGCCCTGAGGATCGCAGGCCTGAATGGCGGCGTGCAAGACGGCGAGGCCCACCGGCCCCTTCTCGGGAGCCAGAAACTCGCGATGATCCAGGCCGACTCCGTGCTGATGGCTGATCGTGCCCCCAGTATCGACGATCGCCTGGCTGGCGGCGGTCTTGACAAGCCGCCAGCTCTCGAGCGTGGCCTCTGGAGTCTGCTGACGCGGGAATAGATATGTAATGTAAAGGCTGGCTCCATGCTCATAAAGGTGCGAGAGGTGCGAGAAGACCAGGCAAGCTGTTTCCTGGCTCTGGAAGGAACTGCGGATGGCATGGAGTATCTTTTGGCGAGCCGGCTCAAGGCGGGCCCACGGCAGAGCTGTTTCGAGAGTATCGAGGGCGTAGCCATGTTGCCAGAGAGTATTCCGAAGATAGGGCGCCTTGAAGCGTGAGCGCGCCCAGGTCCGGCCAGGCCAACTCCCCACCGGCAGCCCGCCACAGGCCCGCAGGATCTCCGCGGCGCGGCGCTGAACTCGGCTGACATCCGGCGGGCTGGTAGTGATTCCATAAATCAAGAGGCAACGTTGCGGACCATAACCCAAAAGCCGTAGGGCGCGCAGAAGAGGGCCAAGGAGGCGGGTGTGTCCCGAAAGTGCCAGCGTGGTCTCGGTCTCCTCCGGGTCGCTGAGCCGCACCATGGAAAGTCGAAGCTTCTCCTGAGCAAGGTTGCGGGCCGCCTCCATGCCGCCCTCCCAATCTCGGAAGAATGCGCCCAGGAAGGCCTCCTGCGCCGGCAGGGGTCGGACCCGCAGTGTAGCCTGGGTGATCAAGCCCAGCCGGCCCTCCGACCCAAGCGCAAGGTGGCGCAGGTCTGGCCCCGCGGCGCTGGCAGGGTACGGAGGCAAGACCAACCGCCCGGAAGGCGTTTCAAGCTCGGCACCTACAAGCATCTGCTCGATACGCCCATAGTAGAGTGATTGTTGTCCGCTGGACCGCGTGGCGATCCAGCCGCCCAGCGTGGAATATTCCCAGGATTGTGGATAGTGGCCCAGGGTGAATCCGCGCTCTTGGAGTTGAGATTCCAACTGCGGCCCATGCACCCCGGCCTCAAAGGTGGCTAGATGGCTTCGGGGGTCCAGGTCGAGCAAGCGGTTCATGCGGCTCATGTCCACCGTGAGGACCGGAGCTTGGCCCCGCAGGGGATTGATATGACCCACGACGCTGGTTCCGCCTCCGTAGGGGATGAGGCGCGCCCCGATCTCTTGTGCAAAATCCAGGAGCAGACGCACCTGCTCCCGATTGCTGGGGTAGGCAACCCCATCCGGCCAAGAGTCGATCATCCCGGCGCGCAATTGAATCCAATCGGGCAGGCTCTGGCCACGTGCATGCCGCAGCCGCTCCAAGGCGTCGGTTGTGACCAGGCCGTGCACGGGCAGCCGGGAATTGGGAGCCATTTCCAAGACACTGGACAGCCGGGCGTCTTCAGGGGTCTGCGCCGGGCCAAGCCGCGTCTGCAGGAAGTGCAATGCCGGCTCCGGCAGAGGGTATTCGATGGCCTCGTCCCCCCAACCATTCCAGCGCCGCATAGAAGCCTCCTCGCAACTAGTCACCGTGGGTGAAGGATATCCGGGGCAGGACCCGGCTCTATTATGGCTTAAGCGTACGCCGGGCGCAGGGATCGAGCCCGATCGAGTTTCATGGAGCTCTCATCTCCCACTTCAAAATCATTAGGCCTGCATCGCTAGACTACGAGGCAGTTCGATCCGGGAGGAATGAACTTGGCCGGAGCAGAAGAAACGATGCCCAAGCGCCCATCGCGCATCAACGAACGCTCGAGATTCTACCGGCGGGCGGTGCCGGCTCTGCTTGCGTTCATGAGCGTAGTTATGATCGTTCTCATACTTACCGCCTTGGGTGTCTTGCTGCGCGTCGTTCCGTTTCAGTAATTACCACATTTCAGGGAGGCGTTTCGTGTCGATTAATCAATTCCTGCCTTTTATCTCAACCATGATTATGGTTGTCTTCACCGTCTCGGTGCTGTAGCGCTGTGTTGTGCGTCGGCAGGTGCACTTCCTCTTCTGGGGCCTCGGCCTGGCGATGTTCGGCGTCGGCAGCTTCGCGGAGGCCTACTTCGCGGCTGTGGGCTGGAGCGCGCCGGTGTTCTTCCTGTGGTATTTCTTCGGTGCGGCGCTGAACGCCGGCTGGATCGGGCACGGTACGCTCTTGCTGCTGGTCCGCAAGCGCTGGCGGCGTGTGCTGACCGCCTTGCTTGTGGCTGGCAGCTTGGTGGCGGCGGTCTTCATGTTCCAGGCCATGGCGCGCCTGGATTCATCCGGCTTCGACTCCAGCCTACCCATCAGCGAGCAGTACCGGTCCATCATGCCGCCGATCGACGCTGGCGGCACGGTGCGGATGAGCACGCCTTTCTTCAATATCTATAGCCTGATCACGCTGGTGGGCGGGGCGCTCTACTCGGCCTGGCTCTTCCTGCGTAAGCAGGTGCTTCCCAACCGTGTGATCGGCAGCGTGCTCATCGCCGCCGGCGCCTTTTCGATCGGCGAGGCGAGCACGCTTACGCGCCTGGGCTATGGCGAGTATCTGTACCTGGGCGAGCTGATGGCAGTGGTGCTGATGTATGTGGACTTCGTGGTGGCGAGCAAGCCGGCCACCGAGGAGGAGCGCCAGGCGCAGCCTGTCCCGGCGTTGCCTGAGCCTTGGCCCACGCAAGAAGGATGAAAAGGGCGGCCCCGTCGGCCGCCCTTTGCTCGTGCTTGACTGGTTTGTGCGGGGCTATTTCTTGCCGCCGCCTCGTGAGGGTTGAGCGAGATTGCGGAAGTATGCCCGCACCTCACCCCAATCTCCCAATTCCTCAAACTTGGCAATGACCAAGGCCAGATCGGCACCATACTTGCCAGCGATCTGCTCCGCGGTGCGCTGATTGCGCTCGGCCATGATTTGCTCGCGAGCTTGATCGCGGATCGCATTGCGGACGCAGGCCCAATCGCCGGCGCACTTCCCATTGGAGAAGAGCGCCATCACATCGCCGAACTCCCAAGCATAGGCCTCCGCCAGCCGCTCGGCCATCCGCTTGTTGCGGTCTTCTTCGCGGGACAGACGGTCCTCCTCGCTAGCTTCTTGGCGGAACTCCTTCACGCCAACGGCCAGGATCTCCGCCGGCGATGTGTCCTCATCCGCCAGTCGGTAGGCCTGACCGATCTCGCCCCAACTGGCCCCGTCTGTCTTAGATACCAGGATCTCGACCCAATCGGTTTCGGTGCGGGCGGCGAACTTGGCGGCGTGGCGGATGTCACTCAGGCTGGAACCGCCTTCGAGAATGACATCCAGCTCCGTCGGTGTGACATCCAGTTCCGCAGCTAGTTTGTAGAGCTGGCCTAGCTCACCCGGGTTGGCGCCTTCGACCAGGCGCTGAAGTGCATCGTCGAAGTCGGCCTCGTAGCGCAGCACGCTGCGCACGGCGGTGCGGATATCGCCCAGGGAGGCCTCACCGCTGGTTACGAGGCCCATGAGTTCACGAATATCATGCTCCTCAAGCAGGTCGGCGAAGCGGTCAAGCTGCGTCAGAATTCCCCAGCCCGAGCCAGCGAGATGCCAATCCCGGATTTCCTCCCAAGTGAGATCTTCCATGGTTTGCGCAAGTTGATAGGCATGCCACATGCGGCCGAATCCCAGCTGGTAGCCGGTCAAGGCACCCTCGAAGATGTCGAAAATATCCTCGCAGGTATAGAGATCTTCGGCCTGGTCCGGGAAGAGCCCGTTGACAGCATCGGCGATGCGCTTCGCCATGGGGTGGCAGGCATCCTCCTGCTCGGGATCGATTACCACCACCGTGAGCGTATCGGTGGCGGTGAAGCCGCAGCCATCAGTGACGGTGGCGACCGCGTGGAACTTTCCGCCCTCGGTGTAGGTATGGGATGCCGTGGCCTCGTTCAAGCCCTCGTCCGGCAGGCCATCCCCATCGAGATCCCAAGTGAAGCTGTAGGGAGGGGTGCCGCCGGTGGCCTCGGCCGTGAAGTCCACCGAGGCTGTTCCAGATTCGAGCGTTACCAACGGCGGGAAGGGTTCGCTGGAGAGCGTCACCGCCGGGCCCTCGATCGAGACTGCGCCCTGTGTGCTGGCGATTGCGCCATCCGCATCTTCGACGGTCAGCGTCCAGGCGTATTCGCCTTGAACCAGATAGGGATGGGAGATCTCAAGCGGGCCCTCTGGAAGGTCCCCCGCAGCATGGCTATCGCCATCGCCAAACTCGAGCAGCAGGGCATAGGGAGGCGCGCCGCCGGCGAGGTCGACCGCGAAGGCCACCTCTCCGCAGGTTTGACTCGTCGAGACGGATATCGCCAGTTCGGCTTGGGCGAGGGCCGTCAAAGGGAGTACCAGCAAGAGCAGAAGTCCCAGACCTAAGACACCCAGTTTTGCTTTCATGGCTTTTTCCTTTCCCTCGTTCTCAGACACCGAATCGGCAAAACTGACCCGGGTTTGTGATGCGTAGCGCTCATACAGGAAAACGGGTTTGGATGCCAGATGTTACAGCGGGGGCGGTACGAGGGTCCCATAAGAGAGGTAAGAAAATCCGGGAAGCCATGTGGCTTCCCGGTCTCTTGTCATGGGCTGATCCTCGCCTTACTCTGCGCTGGGGCGCTCCTGGAGCGTGACACTCAGCTCTTGGGTATCGCCCTCGCGGAGGACGGTCAGCCGGACCGTCTGTCCTACGTGGGTCTCCTCAAAGAGATAGGAGAGCAAGTCGTCGAAGCGGCGCACCTCCTGGTCGTCGATGCGCACGATCACGTCGCCGCCAACGCGCAGGGTGCGGCCATTGATTTCCACTTGTTTGTCGCTGCCGCGCAGCCCGGCGTGGTCAGCGGGCCCATCCTTGGTGATATCCACCACCAGCACGCCCATCTGATCCGCCTCGAGGTCCATGGCTTCCCGCACTTCGGGTGTGAGCGTCATGCCGGCGATCCCCAGCCACGGATGCTCGTAGCGGCCTTTTTCGATCAGCACCGGTACGATGCGGGCGATGGTGTTCGAAGGCACGGCGAAACCCACGCCAGCGAATTGCCGCACGGGCGATTCGATCGCCGTGTTCACGCCAACCACTTCTCCGTTGAGATTGAGCAGGGGTCCACCGGAGTTGCCGGGATTGATGGCGGCATCCGTCTGAATCACGTTGGGTATATTGAAGCGGTCGCCGCTGGCGGTTCTAGCCTGCGAAGGCAGCGAGCGGCCCAACGCGCTCACGATGCCGGTGGTCATGGTGCCCTGCAAGCCGAAGGGGTTCCCAATCGCTACCACGGTCTGGCCCACGCGCAATGCGTCCGAATCGGCCAGGGGAAGGGGTTGAGCGCTCTCAGGAAGGCCCTTCACCCGCAGGACGGCCAGATCGCTCCCAGGGTCCGTGCCTACGATCTCGGCCTGGAGAGAGGTTCCATCTGCGAACACCACGCGCACTTGCTCGGCCTCCGCCACGACGTGGAAGTTGGTCACGATGTGGCCATTGGAGTCGTAGACGAAGCCCGACCCTTGCCCATAGCGATATTGCTTTCCGGGCCGCTGTGGCAACTCGAAGGGCCAATCTGGGAAGCCAGGGATTTCAGGGAAGAGATCGGAAGGCGCCTCGCCGATTTCGATCACCTGAACAACCTGTACATTCACGACCGAAGGACTGGCCTGTTCGTAGAGATCCGCCAGCCGTTCCCCTCGATCTTCGACCACCCTCACCTGGCTCGGCGCGGCCGGGCCGGACGGCTCTTGTGGGCCGGGCAAGGCACTGCAAGCCGATAGAAACAGCGCCGGGATGAGCAGCAGTCCAGGCAGGGTGGTGCGCCAGCGCAATGATTTATTCATGGTGTGTACCTCCTCAAGACGCAGGCCGGTCTATGGCAGCCGCTGTTCTTTGAGTCCATCGCGAGGCCTGCGGAACGATCAGGGTCCACTGCGCAAGGCAGGGTACACCTGGCCTGTTAGATGCAGATTAGAGGTGGACGCAGGCCCTATGCCGGGAAGAGCAGGCTGGCGGCAAGGCCGACCAGCAGCGGAGCGCCCAGGCCGAGCGCCAGGCGGATGACGCTGAAACGCCAGCCCAGGAATGGCAATTCGAAGGACACGCTAAGCAGCGCCAAGGAGGCCCAGGAGGTGATCATCGCAATCGTGGGGCCGATCCCTGCCCCGGATTGATAGAGCGCCGCAATGAGCGGGAAGACGACGTAAGGGCCCCCAGGGAGCAACATCCCCGCGGCGGTGCCAATCCATAACCCGCGCGTCCCGGACTCCGGACCGATCCAGGCCCGCACCAGATCTTGTGGATTGAGCGCCCGGACATATCCAGTGATGATGAAGGCAACAATCAGCAGGGGCAGGGTGCGGCGCAAGGTCCTCCAACCCGCTTCCACGCCGCGCAGCAGGCTGCCGTCCTGCCGGCGCCCAGCGTACCCGGCCAGCGCCAGGGCGAGCACCCCAAGCACCCAGGTGGCCTCTCTCATCCGGCAGCCTCCCGGATGCGGTCGATGAACTTCCCGGCGAGCACCTCGGCCAAGAATCCCAGAAGTGGCGGCAGCGGAAGCGTCAGCAGGAACCGCATCATCGTCAGCTGCGGCCCCAGGAGGGCGAACTCCATCGGAAGCCGCGAGACGGACCAGAGGTTCTTGGCGGTGACGAAGGCCACTAGCACGCCCAGGCTCGCCCCCGCCTGAAGCAGGCCGCCGGCGATGGGGTAATAAACGTAAGGCCCGCCGGGGATCAGGCCGCCTGCCAGGCAGGCAAGCAGAATTCCGCGCCAACCCGCACCGGATCCAAGCCAGCGGTCCACGAACTCGCGCGTGACGAGGCTCTGAATCAACCCGGCGATGAGAAAGGCTGCCAGAAGCAGAGGGGTGACCTGGAGCAGGGTCTCGAAGCCCAGACGCAGGCCCTCGCCCGCGAGCGATGGTCCGCCGCGCCTCCAGGCGAGAGTCGCCAGCCCGAACGCCACGCAGGCCAGGATGTAGGGAGTTCGATCACGGCGCCTGGATTTCATAGTGGCTTCAATTGTGGTGTAGGAACCGTCCGCAGGTCAAGCTATCGGGGGGCGAAGTACATGCTCGCTGCGGGTCCCTCTGGCTTGCTGAAAAGCCATGATTGGTGCTCCCTTGTCACATTCCGCGGGGTTCCCCCGTTCTATGCGTAGGGGTCGGGCAAGATGCGGGTCGCGCGCCCCCGGACACCCAAAACGACAGGAGGTCCGATTCCATGTCCACACAGAATCCCCTTAAGCTCATCACTCTCTTCCTCTTCGGCCTTTTGGTGGCGGCCTGCACGCCCTCGCCGGTGTGTGATCCTGTATACACCGTGACGAAGACCGCAGACACTGACGATGGGGTCTGTAGCCCTGCGGATTGCTCGCTCCGCGAGGCGATCGATAACGCCAATGCCTGTCCGGGCGCTCAAACCATTAATCTGCCAGCGGGCGATTATCCGCTCACCCTCGCCGGGGCCGACGAGGACGCCAATCAAACAGGGGATCTGGACATCACCGATGACCTGACCATCGTCGGGGAGGGAGCGCCTTCCATCAACGGCATGAATCAGGACCGCGTCTTCGAAATCTTCGATCCGGCTTCGGTCACTTTGGACCTCCTGATCCTGGCGAATGGCCGCGCCCAGCTTGGCGGGGCCGTGCGCAATCACGGGAATCTCACAATCCGAAGCGGATCGATTCATAACAATGTCGCGGCCGTTCCTCCTGGTGGGGCAGGTGCCTCGTCCGGGGGCGGAATCTTCAACGAGGCCGGAACGCTGACACTCGTGGGCACGCAGCTCTTCGGGAACACGGCC
The DNA here is from genome assembly GCA_964591485.1 of uncultured Anaerolineaceae bacterium. GTDB lineage: Bacteria > Chloroflexota > Anaerolineae > Anaerolineales > E44-bin32 > E44-bin32. Next base: position 75,722 of record CAZQDE010000003.1, read on the forward strand.
GATGAGGGCGGCGGGATCCACAATTTCGCCACTGCGAGCCTCACGGCTGAGAATGTGCTCTTGCAGGGAAATCATGCGAACGATACCGGCGGCGGGCTATGGAACAATTTCCAGGCTGACGCCACGCTCAACAATGTGGAGATCCGGGCCAACACGGCCGACTTCGATGCCGGTGGGATCTTCAACGATGGGCATCTCGAGGGCACCTGGGTGACCTTCGAGCAGAACGAGGCCGTAACCGACGGCGGAGGCCTGCACGTGGGCGCCAATGGTGAGGCCTTCCTCTACGACGCCTGGTTCACCAACAACAACGGTTCCCGCGGGGGTGCCGTCTTCAATCGTGGCCTGGTGCATCTGTACCGCTCCAGCCTCACCAACAATAGTGCCTTGGGAGGGCAAGGCGGAGGGGCCTACAATGACTTTGGCGGCGCTTTGTTCCTGCAGAACGCAACCGTGAGCGCCAACATGATCGTATCCCCAGGCCCTGGCGGCTCGGGCATCTTCAACCTGGAAGACCTCAGGCTCGAATTTGTGACCATCTATTCGAACAATGCCGACGGGATTCGGATCGATGCCGGCGGGCATTTCACGCTCGAGAACAGCATCGTGGCCGCTCACCCGCTGGGCAATTGCACCGGCTCGGGCGGGATGTTCTCAAACGGCTTCAATATCGAAGACGCTGACACCTGTGGCCTGATCGAATCGAGCGATCTGCCAAATACCGACCCGCTGCTGGGGGCCGCGGGCTCCTACGGAGGCAACGGGTTGAGCCACGCGCCGATTCCGGCAAGCCCGGCGATCGATTCGGCCACTCCGGACACCTGCATCGCCTACGATCAGCGCAATGTGCCCCGCCCCCAAGGCGCGGGCTGCGACCGGGGAGCCGTCGAAGTGGAGAGCGGCAGCCTGGCCCCGACGCCGGTGCCAGCGACGCCGTACGGCTCGGTCTCGGGAGCGGTGTGCTACCCCTCCGAGGGCATCCCCCCTATGACGCTTTACTTCCAAAACGTGGATGACCAATCGGTGTCGAGCTTCCCTCACCTAGATGGCTCGAGTAGCTATCTGGTCGAGCTGGATCCCGGCACCTATGTGGCCTTTGCCTATCCGGATGGAATGTCTATCGGCGGATCCTACTCCCAGGCGGTCCCTTGCGGATTGAGTGCCGATTGCACTGACCACAGCTTGATCCCGTTCAGCGTGCAGGCTGGTCAGGAGACGGCCGGCATCGACATTTGCGACTGGTACGGCGGTCCGGGCGATGTGCCTGAGCCGCCGGGGGGGCTGCCTATCACCCCCACCCCGACGGTCAGCCTTCCACCAATGGCGCGCTTTACGATGAACGCCTTCTGCCGCAAAGGCCCGGGCACAGTGTACGACACCGCTACGGCCTACGAGCAGGGGCGCGAAGTGCCGCTGATCGGCCGCAGCGAACCCGGCCAGCCGCTCTGGTGGCTCACCGATCTGCGCTGCTGGGTCTCGGACGCGACGGTTGAGACCAGCGGGCCGGTGGATGAGATCCCGACCTTCCCGGCGCCGCCCACGCCCACCCCGCTCGCGCCTCCCCAGGCGCCAGCCCGCTTCCGCATCTCCGATTGGGTATGCAATGAGAAGCTCTACAGGGTCACGCTGAACTGGGTGGACCAGGCCTCCAACGAAGATGGCTACCGCCTGTACCGTGATGGCGGCCTGATCGCCACGCTCCCGGCGGGTTCCACAAGCTATGTGGACATGCCACCGCGAGGGGGCGTGCATACCTATGTCCTAGAGGCGTTCAACGACGGGGGCGCTTCGGCGCAGGTGAGCCTGAAGGATCAGGGCTGTCAGTAGGCCGGCTCGCGGGGTGAAATAAGGCAAGGGGCGCTAGCGGGCGCCTCTCGCTTTGGTTTGCCAGATCGCGGGCAGCTAGGGCAGGAAGTTGAGCGGGTTCACCCGGCCCCAGATATCGCTGCGCATCTCGAAGTGCAGATGCGGTCCGGTGGAGTTGCCGCTCGAGCCCATCGTGCCGATCAGGTTGCCCTGGAAGACGGACTCCCCACAGCCGCGCTTGATAGTGTCCAAGTGGGCGTAGAGCGTCTGCCAGCCGTTGCCATGGTCGATGACAATCGTCCAGCCATAGCCGTGGTTGTTCCAGCCGGAGTAGACCACCACACCGTCATCGGCGGCATAGATGGCGTTGCCAATGCTTCCGCCGATATCGATCGCCTCGTGCAGGCCGGGAACGTAGTTGTAGCCTGAAATCCAGGTGGATGAGGTCGGCCATCCGAAGAAACCATCGCCGATGAGGCCGGTGTAGATCGAACCACAGAATCCGGGCCCGAGGATGCTGGCAGCGGCCGGGTTGTTGCGCGTGATGCTGACCATCTGCCAGCTGGGCGGATCGCGCCGGCCGCCAGGGATCACGATCAGGGTTCCCGGCTCGATGCCGGGATTCTCGAGATCGACGTTGAAGGCGATGTCATTGCCGGGCCATTCAAGAATGGCCTGTGGCTCGATGTGGAAGAAATTGGCCACGCCCTGAAGGCTGTCGCCTTCCTTCCAGGCGTAGATGACACCGTCCACTGGCGGGATGTTGAGTTCCTGGCCGGGCTTAAGTGTGTGTGGGTCCTGTTCGAGTGTGTCCCAGTTGGCCCAGAGCACGCTTTCAGGTTTGAGACCAAAACGGCCAGCGATGCCGAAAAGCGTATCGCCTTGCTGGACCAAGTACTTGATGATCTCGAGCCGGGGACGGTCGGGCATGATCGTATGCGGTTCGATGCGACGCTCGACGTAGGCACCTCCGCGGCCGCCCACGAAGGCTGGCAGCAATGATGGATCGAGGGTGGGTGCGGGCGTGGGTGGTGCCTCCGGTGTAAAATTTGAGGCATCGCTCTCGCCGGCAAAGGCGCCATTGCAGGCGCCCAGGCCCACAGCAAGGGCCAGGAACAGGGCTAGAATGAGGGGCGGCTGCCAGTTTGTCCATCCAGCGGCCCGGAAGCGATTAAGGGGCATGCAAGACTCCAGGCCGAGATCATATCAGCCGGGAAGAGGCCGGTCAAGGCGGCGCCCTTGCAGGGCAATCGCGTTTTCATAAACGGATCACTTTGAGGAGATATTCGTTATCCATAGCGCAGATCAGGCGCTTGCCATT